>NZ_NEVM01000005.1:1536323-1843587 GCF_002261225.1 Bordetella genomosp. 10 | reverse complement strand
AATCATCGGCGCCAGGGTTTCGCCGCCATAGAAGATGGTCAACAAGGTTATCACCAGCAATGTCAGGCTGAGCACCGCCATGACTCGGGTGGGCTTGTCGTTATCAGAAGTGACCGTAAGCGCGGCGGCATCCCGGGCGGCGTTGACATACTCGTGCAGCCATGCCGTCGATTTAATCGCATGCAGGAGACCGAGACGATAAAACCTGCTTCGACGACGGTCACGCTCAAGGCCAGGACCAACGTGCCGAGGATCGGCCCGACCCGCTGCGCGACCAACTGCGCATGATGGACGGCTGCAACGACCGCGACGACGATGGTCGCCAACACCAGCGGAAACGCCATGGAAGGAATTCGGGCATGCCGTGCGACGGAGATCACCGCCACTGCAATGGCGGTGGCGATGGCGGGCCATCGGGGTAAGCGATAGGCGGTCGTCGCGCTGTGCATGTTCATGAGCCGCTCGGCGCTCGCGATAGTGCCTCTGGCTATTGCTGATCTGGCTTGCGGCGATGGCGCGGAGGAGGCATCGGAGCGAGAGGCGCGTCAGGCGTATATCCGATAGGCCAGCCGCACCTGGCGCCAATATCGGTTGGCGCCGGCGAGGCGCTCGCGTGACGAGGAAAGGCACGCGAGGAAAATGCGGGGAAGGGGCCGGCCAGTTGAATGGGATATTCGCAGATGGACCACATATGATCTACCGTCCTTGTAGAGGTTATACGCATCCGATGCGTAGACGGTAGACATCATTAGCGGGGAGGGGCCCAGCGATTAAAGAGGATGCCATCTCTGGAAAAAATGCTACATGAAGCGATTCGCGCATGCAAGTAGCAGCGTAGCGTCCTCCTGGAAATCAACGCGCCTCTTCAATAGAAAGCTCGCGGTAAGGAATATGAACACGCACGAATACGAAATGGCAGGGGCGTTGCATCGCAGCGAAATGGGGGAATACAATCGCGGCCGTTGCTGCGCCGCGGCGCCAGCTTCGTCATTTGCGCGATCCGGCGCGGCAAGATAATGGATGGCGGCAATAGGCGAGGCCAGGACCGTGGGTCACGAATAGGGAGTAGGTAAGAATGGCCACGACGGATCTTGAAGTAAGCCCGGACAAGGGAAATGCCGAGTCTGGCGCATACCGGCTGATCGTCGAGTTGCTTGGTCGAGCGGACATACGGATCGGCGGCACCCGTCCCTGGGATATCCGCCACCTCGGTCCCGGTGTGCCGGAGCGCATCCTTTCGCGCGGTAATCTCGGGCTCGGCGAGGCCTACATGGACGGGCTGTGGGAGTGCGATCATCTCGATCAATTCTTTGACCGCGTGATCAGGGCGCATCTCGAGAAGCAAGTCAAGCCCGCGCGGCTGATGCTGCATGCGCTCCGGGCGCGTTTTCTGAATCTGCAGAGTATTCGGCGCGCGTGGCAAGTCGGAGAGGCCCATTACGATCTGGGCAACGAGTTCTACGAGGCCATGCTGGACCCTCGAATGACCTATACCTGCGGTTACTGGTCGGGCGGGGCCGAGACGCTGGCGCAGGCACAGGAGGCCAAGCTCGACATGATCTGCCGCAAGCTCGATCTTCGTCCGGGGATGCGGGTGCTGGATATCGGCTGCGGTTGGGGCAGCTTCATGGGGTTCGCCGCGGAACGCTATGGGGTGCAATGCGTGGGTGTGACCATTTCCAAGGAACAGGCAGAGTGGGGGGCACGACGTTATCCGGGATTGCCCATCGAGTTTCGCCTGCAGGATTATCGGATGCTGAACGAACGCTTCGATCGTATCGTCAGCGTCGGCATGTTCGAGCATGTCGGCCGGAAAAATCATCGGACGTACATGGAGGTCGCCCATCGTTGCCTGTCCGACGACGGCTTGTTCCTGTTGCACACCATAGGCAAGAATCTCCGTCAAAGCGTCCCCGACGCCTGGATAGATAAATACATTTTCCCCAACGGCGACCTGCCTTCCATCGGCCAGGTCGGCGACGCCGCGGGTGGCTTGTTCGTCACGGAAGATTTGCATAACTTCGGCGCGGACTACGACACCACGCTGATGGCCTGGCATGCGAACTTCGAATCGGCGTGGCCGAGATTCGAGGAGAAACTAGGGCGGCGCTTCTATCGGATGTGGCGATACTATCTGCTGTCCTGCGCGGGCGCCTTCCGGGCACGGGATATCCAGCTTTGGCAATGGGTCTTCAGCAAGAACGGTGTTCCCGGTGGCTACTTCAGGCCCGAAATGAAGTAGCGCAGGATATCCTTTGCAAGTACGCAAGGTCGGCGGCAAGCGTAGCCGGGATGCCGGAACGCCGATCGCATGCTTCCGTAAAGGCCTTCAAGAGGTCATCCAGGGCCGCGCGCCGCCATTCGTGAAGGCGGGACAGGTAAGTCTTGAACACCGGAAATAATCCAGCTTCCAGCCGGGTTCGACGCAATGACCATTGCAGGTACTTGCGCAATACGATGCGAGCGATTCCCCGTGATTGATGGCCGTGGATAATGTGCGTCGCCACAGCCGTCGTTGGCGTCGCCTCCACCGGCAATATATCGTTTTGCAGTAGCCGATTGATCAATGAAGATTTGCCGGCATTGGCAAGGCCGAGTGCCACGACAACCAGGTCTCGCATCGCGTCATGACGGACGAGTTCCGACAGCGCCGGCTGTATCTCCAACAGGCTGTACGTATCGACGGTACGGCACAATACTTCGAGATCCACGTCGGCGGAATGGCAAGGCGCATCCCGGAGGCCGAAGGTGAGCTCCATACCGTCAAGCGATTGCAACAGAAGCGAGAGGCGGCGCCGTTAATTCGTGTCGTTGGAACACTTGGCGCATGGCATGTTGCAAGCGACGCATCTCTTGGTCGAGCATGCGTCGCTGTAGCTGCGTCATGTCCCCGCGCAGGAACGGGACGGGCGAGTCATGGGATTGGCAAGATTGTATCTCGTCCAAATCCCACTGGGCCAAGGCGTGGCTGTCAGTGACGATTCGCCATCAGGCTGCTTGACGCGCCGGGCCGGACGGATACCGTGGCCGGGGTTTCCTCGTGGATTTTCAAGCCGCGCATCGCGTACTTGAGCCCGCCGGTGCCGCCGAGGCGTTGGGATGCATTGGCCGCCGCGAACTTGGTCATCGCGATCAGGTCCGTCACGCGGCCGGCGAGACGGCTGGTAGGGCTCAGGATGGCGATTACGTAATCGACCATGCCATCGCCGCAGAAGATCGGCGCGGCAATGCCGGTGAGGGATCTCACGACGGCGCCATGGGAGACCGCGAATCCCTGTTTTCGGGTCGTGTCCAGGATCGACTGAAAATCGTCGATGCTGCACTCGCCGGCTTTGGCTGCATCGTCGATAACGTCGGCAAGCAGGCCTTCGTCCATATAGGCCATCAGGACGATGGATGCCGCGCCCATCGTCAGCGGCCTCAATGCATTCGGCTTGTCCAGGTCTATCAGCGGAGTCTTCGACCATGCGATATCGACGCATTGCCGCAATTCGCCGCGCATCCGATGGAGGGAGACGTTCTCTCCCGCCGACCGGGCAAGATCTTCGAGCACCGGGCGCAACAGGCGCCGCACGTCGAGCGATTCGGTCGCAACGGCCGCAAGGCGCGTGAAGCCCAGCGAGAGGCTGTACCGGAGGTCCGGAAGGCGCACGAGGTAGCCCAGGCGTTCCAGCGCACGAACGATGCGGAACGCGGTGGCCTTGTGGAGATCGGTATGGTCCGCGATTTCCTGCAAGGTAAGGCTCGGCGTGCTGGGCGAGAACGCGCTGATCACCGCGAACGCTCTTTCTATCGTGCGCATGATGCCCCCTTTTTTCGCTTTGCCACCGTAGTGTCCCGCCAAGGTCGGGTTCATGCCCGCCGGTTTCACGAAATGAAACTCGATCGTCAGCCAGCCGGGAGCGTCTCGCCCTGTGAAACCGCCAATCCCGCCTGCTTGCGCCCACCTAGAATCGGTTGAAACACACGAGAAAACGGAGACATCATGATTCTGCGCGCGATGCTTTGCGTCACGTGCCTGCTGCCGGTTTCCGGCATGGCGGCGTCTCAACAAGGCTTTCCGGACAGGGTGATACGGATCGTAGCACCCTTCGCCGCCGGGGGGCCCTCCGACACGGTGGCGAGATTGATTGCCTCCGGCATGAGCCGAAACCTGGGCCAATCCGTGATCGTGGAGAATAAGCCGGGCGCCGGCAGCGTGGTGGGAAACCAGTATGTCGCGAAAGCCACGCCGGATGGTTACACCGTTCTTCTCGCCACGTCCGCGCTCCCCATTTCGGCGGGGCTCTACAAGTCCTTGCCGTATGACGCCGGTACCGATCTCACGCCCGTCGGGCTGATCGGGGCCGCGCCGCTCGTCCTGGTCGTCAGCAAGACACTGAATGTTCACTCCGCCGCCGACTTGGTAACCCTGATAAAGGCGTCTCCGGGCAAATATCTGTATGGATCCTCGGGGATCGGGTCCGTGGACCAGCTCTGCGCCGCCTGGTTCGCTTCCCGGTTGAGCCTGGATGCCGTCCACGTTCCGTACCAGGGCGCGGCGCCGGCCATTCAGGATCTGATCGTGGGCCGCACCAACTTCATGGTGACGACGTCGTTTCCGCTGCTTCCCTTCATCAAGAACGGCTCGCTCGTTCCGCTTGCGGTGGCGGCGCCGAAACCCATTCCGCAGCTTCCGGGTGTGCCCACCATGGCGGCGGCAGGACTCCCGGATTTCGACGTTTCGGTCTGGTACGCCCTGTTCGCGCCCAAGCATACGCCCGGCGATATCGTCGCGAAGCTCAACGAAGCGATGGTTGCCGCGATTTCCGATCCGGATGTGGCGCGCAAACTCCAGGACTTGGGGACGGTAACGGCGGTGGATCACACGCCGCGGCACTTGAAGCAGTTCCTCGCTTCGGAGCAAAAGCGCTGGGGCGATGTCATCGAAGTCGCCAAGGTTCCCAAACAATGAGCCGAGCAGGCTCCAGGAGAGATATATGCAGGATCCGCAAGATCTTATTCTTGTCCGCCATGATGAACGTGAAGAGGGCAGGGTCACCACGGTGACGTTCAATAATCCGGAGAAGCGCAACAGCCTCAGCCTGGCGGGCAAGAACCGCTTCATCGATACGCTCGCGAAGTTGCGCTATGACGAATCCCTGCGCGTACTGATTATCACGGGCGCCGGGGACAAGTCTTTCATCGGCGGGACGGATCTCCCGCAGCTCGCGTCCTTCAATCTGGAGGAAGCGCAGGCGTCGTCCAATACGACGCATCGAATGTGCGACGCCGTGCGCACCTTTCCGGTTCCGGTCATCGCGCGGATTAATGGCTTTTGCTTCGGCTCCGGCATGGAACTGGCCGCCTGCGCCGACATGCGGGTGGGCGCCACGCATTCCAGATTCGGCATGCCGGAGACGCGCATGGGGCTTCCGTCTGGGATGGAGGCGTCCGTGCTGCCCCGGCTTATCGGCTGGGGAAAGGCGTGCGAGCTGGTGCTGACGGGAGACCACATCGACGCGGACGAGGCGTACCGCATCCAGTATCTGCAACGGCTTGTTCCTTATGCCGAGCTGGATGCCGTGGTCGAGGCGTGGGTGACATCGTTGCTCGCGTGCGGCCCTCAGGCCGTACGGCTTCAGAAGAGGTTGATTCTCGATTGGGCCACCATGTCGGTGACCGATGGCGCGCGGGCGGGGATCCAGGCCGTCGTCGATGCCTATCGCACTGGCGAGCCGAAGCAGTACATATCGAATTTCATCGAGCGTAAAAAGCAGCGCGAGCAGGAGCGCGCCAAGGTCGGGAAATGAATGCGGCTCCGGTGGGCATAGAGGTGTCCGTCTTCACGGCGGGCAGCCTGTTCGATGCAATCGACTTGAACAGGTCGGCTTGGCGGCGCTGTAGTCGGCTGGCAGGTTTTGATTCAGCGGCGCAGTTGAATCACGCCTGCCTCCGCGAGTTTGTCAATCTCCGCGGCATCCAGTTGGAGTTCTTCGCTCAAGACCTCGAAGGTGTGCTGGCCGAGATCCGGCGGGATGGTTGAAGGGCTGGCGGGTGTACGGCTCAGGTGGCGCAGCGGGTTGGCGAGATATTTGCCGATCGCCCCGGCTTCGTCCGGGATGGACCATATCGCCTCGCGAGCGACGGACTGGGGATCGCCTACGGACTCGTCGATATTGAATACCGGGCCGGCAGGGATTTTGGCTGCCTTCATCTTTTGGAGCAGCGGGTCGCGATCATGGAGCGCGAACAGAGGGACGATGTATTCGTTCAGCTCATCCCGGTGTTTTACGCGATCGGGGTTCGACGCGAATCTGGCATCCCCGGTCAGCCCCGGACAGCCCAGCACCTGGCAAAGGCGGGCGAACTGCGCGTCGTTTCCGATGGCGATGACGATCCACCCGTCAGCAGTCCGGAAGACCTGCGCCGGAGAAATATTGCGCGTGACGTTGCCGACCCGCTGTTGTACCTGGCCATGCTTCAGATAAGCCTGCGCGGCGTCGGCCAAGGCCATCATGCCTACGTCGAACAGCGAAAGGTCGATATGTTGTCCGTGGCCGCTCGTGCCTCGTTCAACGAGTGCGCTCAGAATGGCGATCACGGAAACCAGGCCGGACATTACGTCGATCCAGGCCACGCCGACACGCGTCGGTGGTCCCCCGGCATCGCCGGTTAGGCTCATGATTCCGCTCATCGCCTGGATCACGGTGTCGTATCCCGGATCGCCGCTGCGCGGTCCGGTATTTCCGAAACCGGTCAGGGAAAGGTAGATAAGGCGTGGATTCGTCCGGCTCAATAGCGGGTACGAAAGCCCGTAGCGCTCCATGTCGCCTGTCTTGAAGTTCTCGACGAAAACATCCGATTTCGCCGCGAGCCGTTGCAGAATCTCCTGTGCGCGCACGTCCTTCAGATTCAGCGACAGGCTTTTCTTGCCCCGGTTATAGGCGTCGAAAACGTGCGAGCCCCAGCGCCGGGAATCGTCGCCCGCGAAAGACTCGATCTTCCATACCTTGGCGCCGAGATCGGACAGCATCTGGGTCGCGAAGGGGGCAGCGAAGATACGCGACAGGTCCAGGATCGTGATGCCGGATAGAATGCCCATGAAGATCAACGCCCCTGAAAGTTCGGCAAGCGGCGTTCTTTCATCGCTTGAACGCCTTCGACATAATCGTCGGTTTCCCGAAGTCGATCCTGCAGCGCCATTTCTTCCGCGATGGCAGCCTCGACGCGCGCGGCGAAGTGCTGGCGGAGTAACTCCCTTGTTCCCTGGACGGCCAGCGGGCCACTGAGGGCAAGCTCCGTCGCGAGTTCGACGGCCGCATCGCCGGGATGCGCCGAAGTCGACAGCCTGTCGATCAGGCCGATTCGCAACGCCTCTTCACCGCCAATTCGCGCTCCTGAATAAAACAGCCAGGATGCGCGCTGGACGCCGACCACGCGTGGCAACGTATAGGTCAAGGCGAAGCCGGGTGAATAGGCTTGCCGATTGAAGTTCGCGCTGAATCGGGATCCGGCGGTGGCGGCACGGAAATCCGCCATTAACGCGAGGCCCAGGCCGGCGCCGACAGCGGCGCCCTGCACGCACGCGACGATGGGTTTGCGGATGCGGGCCAGGCGAGGGACGTGGCCGTAGATGTGCGTTGCGCGCCGCTGGCCGTCAGCGAGTCGTTTGGCGATGTTGGCGCCGGCACAAAAGTGCTTCCCCTCGGAGGCCAGTATCGTCACGCGGCAAGAATCGTTGCCGTCGAGGTCTTCCAGGGCATCGACGAGTTCGATCAACATCTCCTCGTCGAGAAAGTTTTCCGGAGGCCTGTGCAGCGTGACCGTAAATATATTGCCGTTCGAGGTGACTGCCAGGTTGGCGTACGTCTTGGATGAATTCACACGGAGCCCCTTGTTCGGAACGCCGGCCGAGTCGCTCGGCCTTGGGCGTTGTTTCACCGACAAGGTAGGCGTCTATCGCGTTCCGAAGAAGGGCTGTTTCACGCAACGAAACCGGGACGATGGTCTTGCCCCATCTCTCGGCACGGGTTGGTCAAGCTTTGCGCGTTTAGCGCTCAAGCTGCTCCAGGCGGTAGAACCGTGCGAGATCGCGCGTCGATGACAGCTTGATTTTTGGCAAGTCGACATGGGCAAACATCTCGTCGTAGCGCTTACGGTTTTCTCGGGTGGTGATCGCGATATGACGGATCATTGCCCATTTGACGCTGTCCTTGCCGCCTTCGAGATTCCCGCGACGATCGCGCTCGAACCATGATCGGCGCAAGTAGCGCAACAAGCTCGTTGCGCTGGAAACATCCAGCAGTATGAATCCGGTCGCACGTGCAAGCCGCTGGGGTAGACAGCGGGAATAGTTGCCATCCATCACCCAATCCGTCTTAGCAATCGCTTCGTCGTGCAGGGCGACGAAATCTTCGTACGGACGGGGTTGCCAGTCCGTGTTCGGCAGATGGTAGAGCACGTCCAGGTGAATCGGCATCAAGCCCCGAGCCCGGCCGATCGCGGCTGCCAAGGTGGACTTGCCGCTATTGGAGGGCCCCATGATGCAGATGCGGGATCCAAGATCATCGAGACGCATAGATTAGATCAGCGTAATCATGGGCTTGCCACGAGGGGGCAGTGAGGATACTTCTTCCTATGTGCGTCGATACACCGCATCGGCACCGTCGCGCCGCCCACGGTTGGGAGACGTCATGGGCGGAAGCCTGTGAACGGGTTCCCGATCGAAATGTTCCGTCGCGCTGTCTATGACCAGCATGCGATGCGCGATCGCCCAAGTACCCTCGCGGCATTCAAAAATATCCAGATAGCGGCAATAGACCTCGGATACATGGGAATCGGCTTCCGCTCCCTCCACGGCGGGTTGCGGCCGCCGTTGCGTGACTTTGACGTAGCTTTCCACGCGTGCCCGTGTGTGGCTTTCGAACTCGATCAGGATGTTCGAAACCGCATGCGCCGAGAATGAAATGTCGCGGTGCCGGTTTCGCAGGCATTCGACCAGGCCGGGTATGTCGCCACGGTAGAAAACATGGTCGTCTATGCCGTCTCGATGAAAGCAGCGGGGAATAGCATCGAAGTCGAGCCGGTCGATGGCGCGGCACCAGTAATGGATCACATCCGCGATCCTGGAACGGTCCATCAATTCGACAAGGCGCGGGTCGTTGAGATCAGTCATGAGGTCGTCCGGTTCAGGCGGGCAGGCTGCGAAGATATCGCGTCAGTTCGGAGACGAATACGCGCGTTCGTTCCAGCTTGCGTTCGCCGGGATACACGACCCAGGTCGCGGGCTGCGTCGTATCGATGTTCAGGCATTCATAATCGTCCAGCACGGTCTCCAATTTTCCGTCGGCGAGCTCCTGGCGTATCGACTCCCGGCTGATCTGCGCGACGCCCATGCCGTTTACGGCAAGCTGGATCAGTGGCAGATGGCTGCTGCTGGTGGCGATCGAATTCACGCGCTGTTGCAGCACCTGGCCATTCTTACGAAACGTCCATTGGCCTTCGATCTGTTCGTGGGTCAGGCAGTCGTGCTCTGTCAGCGCCTCAAGGGTAGTGGGCCGGCCTCTGCGTTTCATGTAACTCGGGGCGGCGCAAAGCACGCGCCGATAGTCGCGGATACGGATTCCTTTCAGGCTGGAATCGCGGATATGTCCAGAATAGATGGCAAGATCGAAGTCTCGCTGTTCGCTTGCGACATGCGTGTCCGTCATGCGCAAGGTATACCGGACGTCCGGAAAGGTACGCGAGAAATTGGCGATAAATTTTGGCAGAATAGACGTAAGCAAATATTCGTTAGAGACGATGCGCAAGGTTCCCGATAACTTCTGCTGCATGATATTCAAGTCGTCGGTCAATGAAACATAGCCGGTCAGAACATCCTGCGCCCATTGCAGCGCGCGCTGACCTGATTCCGTGAGATGAACGCGACGGGTCGTGCGGTCAAATACCCTTGTGCCGAGCTCGGCTTCCAGGATGGCGATCTTGCGTGCGGCAAGCGATGGCGACATGTGCAGATTGCGCGCTGCTGCTGATATGCTGCCGCATTGCACGACGGCCGCGAACAGTTCCAACTGCTCGAACGATAGTTTTGATTTGTCTCGCGTGACGTGCACCATTCCTGTCTCCCGCTGGGGTGGCCCCGGCCCGGATTATAGGCAGCAATGTCTACAAGGCGGCGTCCAGCAGACGCTTATCCGATCTTCTTCGGCGGATGGGCACGCAGGACCTCTTCATTGATGTCGGAGCCCCAGCCGGCACCGTCCGGCAATGACACCAGGCCGTTGACGATGGTGGGCGGATTCACCAGCAGGTCCGCCAACCAGGCCGGCTGGTCGACAACCCATTCGACATATCGGCTGTTCGGGATGCTCGCGCTGAAATGCACGCCGATCAGGGTCGAAAGCGGGCCGTGGTAGTTGTGGCTTGCGACATTGACCTCATGAAACTCGGCCAGGCTCGCCATCTGCATTGCTTCGGTATAGCCATTCCATTGCGGATCAATGATGGCCACGTCCACAGCGTTCAGGTACGGATGCAATGCCTGGCGCCCAAGCATCGTCTCGAGGGATGCGATAGGGGTCGACGTGTTGTTGCGCAAATCGGTCAGCGCCTGCACGTTGCGCAGATCGCACTCCAGCCATTCGAGCTCTAGGGGCTCCAGTGCGCGCGCAATACGCTTGACACCCTCGGGCCGGAAATTGAAATTCAAGTCGAGCATCAGGCGTACGTCCGGTCCGGCGCCCGCCCGAAAAGCTTCCATCAGGGCAATGAGATCGTCCAGCAGGCGAGGGCTCATATTCAGGGAGGGGTGCTGCGGGCCATCCCCGAATCCGGGTCGATAATTTGTCAGCCGCTTCGAATCCGTTGTCGAGAAGGCATCCGGTATCAGCACATTCGTCTTCAGGGCGCCGAAGCCGCGTTGCTTGACCTCGCGGCCCAGGGCCTCGACGTCGGCCAGCGTTTCCAGCGGCGGAACGCCGAGAACCTGTGCGTGACGCGTGCGCAAGGTGCCGCACTGGGACCAGTAAACGGGCAGTTGCCGATGATGGGCGCCGCCGAACAGGCCGTGGACGGGTATGTCGAGACTGCGCGCCAGGATATCCAGGCAGGCATTTTCAATAGCGGCGACCGCCTGGCCGAACAGGCCCACCGTGAAGGCGCGGCCGCTTGCCTGCAATCCCGCCACGATCCGATTGGCGCAGCGGGGATCCAGGCCGAGGATTTTCTCTCCGAGCCGTGCGATGATGGCGCCCAGGCCGGGCGCCGCGGTGCCTTCGTGAAATTCGGACCAGCCGACCAGGCCGGCATCGGTGGTCACCTTCAGAAATGACAATGTGCGCCAGCCACCGTCGCAGTGCCATTGCTCCAAGCCCGTGATCTTCATGTTTTCGCGGTCTCCGCGTTTGCGGTGTATATGGAATCAGACCGACGCATCCCGTTGCTCGGCCCGCACCGGATTGCGCAGAACGCCGACTCGGTCGATCTCGACTTCCACCACGTCGCCATCACGCAGGTACACGGGCGGGGTGCGCTTGGTGCCCACGCCCCCTGGCGTGCCCGTCACAATGACATCTCCCGGCGCCAGCGGCATGATGCTCGAAATGTATGCGATCTGTTCCGGGATCGGGGTGATCATCATGTCGATCGTGGCGTCCTGCATGATCTGGCCATTGAGCCGCGTTTGCAGGCGCAGCGGGCGTGGATCTTCGATTTCGTCGGCGGTGACCATCCAGGGGCCGAACGCGCCTGTGCCGACAAAACTCTTGCCGGCCAGGAATTGGCTGGTGTGGTGTTGCCAATCCCGTACGCTGCCGTCGTTGTAGCAGGCGTAGCCTGCGATATGCGCCATGGCCTGCTCGGCCTTGATGCGGCGTCCGCCCTTGCCGATGATGACAGCCAATTCCCCTTCATAGTCCAGCTTGTCCGATTCCAACGGAGACACCATGGGCGACAGGTGGCCGACCTGGCTCTCTGGATAGCGCGCGAACAGCGAGGGATGCCGTGTCACCGTGCGGCCGGACTCGGCGACATGCTCGTGATAGTTCAGGCCGATACAGATTATTTTTCCCGGATTCGGAATCGGCGGAAGCAGCGTAACGTCGGCCAACGGCAATTCGCGCTTGCAGCTTTCCAGTGTTCGCAGGAGCGCCGGCTCGCGCAGAAAGTCCATCAGCGTGGTGTCTCCATCGGAGAGAACTTTGATTCGGTCGTCTTGAACGACGCCGAAACCGGGTCGGCCTACGTGGAGATAGGATACTAGGCGCATGGTATGTCCTGAGGTTGAGTGTCTGAAGGAGCGTGTTGCGAAGCTGCTATTCCCCGGACGCGTCCAGTTTCGGGATGTGCGCGACTTCGGTGGCGTGGCTGAGGGTTTCGATGGAACTTTTCGCGAAGGCCCGGAATGCTTCGGGCGTCGTCGGCCTCGGAGTTAGACCCTGCTCGTCGATGGCCTTGACGATGGCCGGGTCCTGGAGCGCTTGCGCGGCGGCTGCATTGAGTTCCTTCACCACGTCCACCGGCAGCCCTTGCGGTCCGATCAGGCCGAACCAGGTCGGCATGTCCATATTCTTCAGCCCCAGCTCTTTGCCGGTCGGCGTATCCGGCAACATGGGCGAGCGTTCGGGTGTTGTGACCAGCAGCGGCCGCAATTCGCCGTTGTGGATGTGTGGCAGGGAGGAGACGATCATGTCGAACATCAGCGGCGCGTCGCCGTTGAGCTGTGCAATGGTGGCTTCGCCGGTTCCCTTGTAGGGAACATGAGTCGCCTTGACTCCCGCGCTCTGGAGCAACATTTCAAAAAAGATATGGCCAGCCGATCCGACGCCGAACGACGCGTAATTCAACTTGCCCGGTTTTTGATGCAGGTAGTCGACCAGTTCCGGCAGGGAATGGATCGGTAGTTTCGAGTTGATCGTAAGGACGAACGGCGCGTCGACCAGTTTCGAGATGAACGTAAAGCTCTTCAGTGCATCGTAGGGAAGGTTCGTCCGGACGGCCGGTTGCACGACGTGCGAAATCGAGTCCATGCCTATCGTGTAGCCATCCGGCGGCGCTTTGGCAATGGTCTGCAGACCGATAATGGTGCCGGCGCCGGCCCGGTTCATCACAATGACCGGTTGGTTCCAGCGCTGCGACATGCGCCGCGCCAGCATGCGCGCGATTGTGTCCGCGGAACCGCCGGCGGGAAAAGGCACGACCATCGTGACCGGTTTATCGGGAAATGTGGAATTTTCGGCATTCGCGGCTGGCATCAGACAGGCGCATGCCATGCCGAGCAGCCAGCCGCTCAAGGTCGCGAGCGAGCTCTTCATTTGGGTGTCTCCGTCGTTCTTGGTTATCGCGTGCTCCGCAGCCGTGGCGACGGCTGCGGTTTCGCATCAGGCGGCCAGCGGCGCGCTCAGCGTCGTGCGATGCATCAGGCGCCTTTGCGGCAGCTTGAAGTCGCCGTTGGCCTGATGCAGGGCGGAATAGTTGTCCCACATGACGATGTCGCCGACACGCCACTGGTGCCGGTAGATGGCTTCCGGACGTATCGCGTGGTTGACCAGTTTTTCGACCAGCGCTTCGGATTCGGCGGGCGGCAGGCCGACGATTTCGCTGATGACGCCTTGCACGACGTGCAGGCATTTCTTGCCGGTGATCGGATGGATGCGCACGAGAGGATGCGTGATCGTGTTGTCCTTTATTTTCTCCCGGGCCTTCACGACATCCTTCAGGTAAATATTGTCCTTGGCCTTCTCTTCGGTATGGCCGACGTATTCACCGTATTTCTTGGAGCTGAACACGGCTTGCAGGGAATCCACTTGCTGGCGAAGATCTTCCGGCAACGTTTCATAGGCGTATCGCGTGCTGGCGAAGCAGGTGTCGCCCAGCGGACGGCTGCCGTCGTGCGGGACCTCCAGGGCGTAGAGGAATGACCCGCGCGGCGGCTTGGCGACGTACCACATGTCGCTGTGCCAGTACCGGCCGGCATCCTCCATGCCGATGGGGCGTCCCTCTTCGATGACGTTCGACACGATGAATATCTCGGGGTTTTCCGGCATGTTGAATCGATCGAAGACGAAACGATCCAGGGCCCCGAAACGGCGGCTGAAGTTGAGCTGGTCTTGAGGGGTCAGCTTTTGGTCGCGGATGACGACAACCCCATACTCGCGGTATGCAGCGTCGATTTTTTCAAAGTCTTCGTCACTAAGATTGCGCAGGTCCACGCCAAGAATCTCGTGGCCCAAAGGTTTATCGATCTTACGGAGTTGAAATGCCATCAGTCTCTCCTTTGTTAGAGGATGGAATACATCCATCCGACATGGGAGGGAATCTAGCATCGCGTCATGTGTCGATACCTATTCATCCGGGCGTCGCGGCATTGCATAGTTTGCAATAATCAAGGCGTCATGCCGCCGATGAGGTTCAGCGCATTGGCTTCTGGTTACGCCACAGTGAACACGTATTTTCCAAGCGGTTTGCGGGACTTGTGCCGCTCGTTCTGAGGCCGCTTGACGACCTGTGGCGGGATGATCCACAGGCTCCGATCGAGGTCGAAGTATCCGGTTTCAGCCAGCCGCGGCTTGCCGGTATGCACTCTGCTCAGGAACGGTAGCCGGACGCCAAGCTGGGTCTGCCAGTCGGGGGAGGGTAGAGCCGGAGTCTCTGACGGAACTCAGGCAATTCGGGCAGATGTAGGTGAGAGTTGGGGGCTGGGGTGCTTGGGTTTAGCCGCCGCCTAAATCAGAGAGCGCCACTTCGAGTTCCTCTATTGACCCATCAGAACCTGCTCAGGTTAAGCGACTAATACGAATGCTTCAGCCGGGGTCTTCATTCCCAGCGCCTGGTGGAGGCGCCTATCGTTGTAAAAGCGTATCCAGTCGCCGATCACACGGCTGGCATGCTGGATGGTCTCGAAGCGGTGTCGATGCACGCATTACTCCTTGAGCGTGCGGATCACCTGTTCGACCATGCCGTTCTGCTGGGGGCAATGCGGTGTGATGAACTCCTGTCGCAGACCGTAGCTACGCACGAGCGCTGTATAGCTGCGCGAAGTGAAAACCAAGCCATTGTCGGATCGCAGCAGGAACGGCGTCGGCACGCGGCCCAATGTTCCAAAGCGGGCTATCAGGGCATGCTCCAGGGCACTGCCCACAGTGCGGGCCTTGCCGCTGCGCGACAGGTGCCAGCCTAGCAATTCGTGCGTGTGGCAGTCGATCACCAACGCCAGCGTGGCCCAACTGTCCTGACCCGCCCACACCCGGCACAGATCCGTGGACCAGCGCTCATTGTGCATCGTTGCCACCGAGGGCAACGCTTGGATGCGAGGCCTCAAGCCAATCGGCCGCTTGCGAACCTGCCAGCCCATCAACTGGAACACGCGCTGCACCGTGTTCTTATTGAATCCCAATAGGTATGCAACCGTCCGGTACCCAAACGACGGCGACTCCTCGATCATCGCCTTGATCGGCACGACGAACTTCGGATCGATCTTCCGCGCTGACTTCACTGGCTTGTAGTACACCGTGCGGCGCGGCACTCCGAATCAGCGGCACAGCTTGGCAATCGAGACGGTAATGCCGTCGGCTTGCAGTCCCTGGCGGATCATCTCGATCACTTCTCGTCCTCAGACGGCGACAGGTCGTACTGACGGCTCGCCTCGGCCACCGTGGTCTTGCCCTGGATGATGTCCACCACCAGCGCGCTCTTGCGCTTGGCTGTCCAGCGTTTGATGTCGTCTTCCATCTTCATGCTCATCGTCAATTTCCTCGATTATGACGTGAGCAGGTTTTCATTGGGTCAATACACTTCTGACTTTCCGTGTAGTAGATTCGAGGTCTCTGCTTCATTTTCAACACCCCTTCTGCTTGCGCAGCCTCTAGTGTGTTGCAACGACCGGTTGAATGTACATGGGAAAGCTGTCACGTTGTGAATACTGCATCGGGAAGATTGTCCGGGGTTAGTTCAGCGGAATCAGGCTCCGCGCCCCAAGTCAATGCGTAGTGTTCCTCGACACCGAACCCCCCCCAATTCGCCGGGTACTGCTGGTAGCACCGCGAAGGAGAAGACTATCCGAGTTTCGAGTTCAGACGGGAACTCACAGGCCCCTTGATTGCGCGCGAGCCCGTACCCGATGCCTCATCCATAGGCCTCGCCGCGGCGAGACGGCCCAAGGAGAAACCTAAATGCCGAACGATTCCTTGTCCCTAGCCCCGATCCAGGATGCCTGGCAAGTTCGACGCTATCATCATCGGCGCCGGCCTGGCCGGACCGTCGCTCGCGGCCAGGCTGGACGCCGCCGGGATGCGCGTGGCGATAAACGTCCCGGGCATTTGGGCGCTGGGCGACTGCAATGGGCGAGGCGCTTTCACCCACACGGCGTACAACGATTTCGAGATCGTGGCGGCCGACCTGTTCGACGGCTGGGACCGGAGGGTCGGCAGCCGTGCGCCGAAAGCCTGGGCCCTTCCTGGCACAATGCCGCCTATAACGTCCCCTGACGCGAGGTGCGCGGCGAGCCGGATGCCGTAGGTATTTCGCGCGCACTCCGCCGCCCCATGAAAGGTATACCCATGCGCGCTGAAGCCTCCGTTCCTGTACTGAATCTGAACCTGCGCTTGTTGCAAACCTTCATGCTCGTCGCGGAAAACCTGAGCTTTCGCGAGGCTGCGGAGCAGACGCATCGGTCCCAGTCAGCGGTGAGCACGCAGATCAAGCAACTGGAAGCCCAACTCGGCACCCCCTTGTTGCACCGCACGACGCGGTCCGTGAATCTGACTGCAGCGGGCGCGGAGCTGTACACAGGCATCCGCAGCGCCATGCTTGAGATCGGCGAAGGCCTGCGCAATATCCAGGAATGCACCGATCCGAAGCAGGGGCGCGTCCGGTTGGCCTGCTCGCCCACCGTCGCCGCAGCGCAGTTGCCGCGCATCCTGGCGTCTTTCGAGCAGGACTACCCGGCCGTGCGGGTCCATCTGACCGAGTTGCATTCCGACGAGCTGTGCGAGGCCGTGCGGCAGGGCGACGTCGACTTCGGCATCGGCCCCAAGGTCGGCAATGCCCAAGCGGGCGTGTTGTTCGAAGTCATCCTCAACGACCCGCTCATGGCCTTGATGCACCGCGATGCCGCCACACGCCGCCGCGGCGGCATTTCGATGCGGGAGCTTGCCGGGATGCCTTTGCTGCTGCACAAATCGGGAACGACATCGCGCTTTTTGCTGGAGGAGGCGCTGCAGGGGAGCAACGCGCGGCTGAACAGCAAATACGAATGCACGCAGGGCCAGACGCTTGTCGCGATGGCCGAGGCGGGGCTGGGCACGGCGATACTGCCGCGCTCGGTCATCAAGGGGAATCGCACACCCGCCACGCGCGCCGTACGCATCGTCGAGCCCGAGATATTCCGGCAGATCGCCATCGTCACCGCGCATGGCCGGCGATTGCTGCCGGCTGCCGCGCGCCTGGCGCAATTGATCCGGGAACGCATACACGATTGAAGACCCGGGCGGCCGGCGCCTCATTCATTCAAAAACCTAAAGAATCGTCGCGGAAATCGCGATTCTCTTTACCCCGGTCTTGCTTCATTCTTCGTCCGGTCAAGACCGCGACCAAACAGGACGGAGCAATATGAAGATCGCACGCATCGAGGCGCATCACCTGGCCAATATACCCATACAGCCTCCCCCATTCCGCAAGCAGCCCGACGTGGAGCACGCGCTGATCGTCGAAATCGAAACCGACAACGGCCTGGTTGGCTATTCGATGGGAGGCTATACGCATCCGGTCATCGTCGACTTCATCAATCGCCATGCCGCGCCTCTGCTGGTCGGAGAGGACCCGCGCAATATCGAGCGCGTAACTGCGCGCTTTCACCGCCACTCCGTCATACGCTTCATGGGGCGCGCCTATCTTTCCGCCCTGGCGCTGGTGGATATCGCGCTGTGGGACATCAAGGGCAAGGCGCTGGGCGTCCCGGTGCACCAGCTCCTGGGCGGCGCCCGCGACAAGGTCGAGGTCTATGTCACGCATGGCGCGGCCTACGGAAGTTCTGAACCGTATAGCGCCGAGGAGCTCGCGGCCGAGGCCGCCCACCTGGTCAAGCTGGGCAATCGCCATCTCAAAAACACCGTGGGCCGCCAGGGCGTTCCCGACCCCGCCGACGACTATATCCGCATGAAAGCCATGCGCGAGGCCGTGGGGCCGGACATCAAGCTCGGCATGGACGGCAATGCGCGCATGACGCTGGCGCAGGCCTCGCGCCTGTGCGAAATGACCAAGGAACTGGATATCAGCTTCCTGGAAGAGCCCATCTTGGAAAACGATCCAATCCAACTGCGGGAGTTGCGGGGAAGAACGACCATCCCCATCGCAGCCGCGGAGAACCACAAGTATTCCGCGCGCGACCTGCTCGTCAACGAGGCCGTGGATATCCTGCAACCCAACGTCACCAATGACGGCGGCTATACGGCGGGCCTGCGCATCGGCATGCTGGCGCAGGCGTTCAGCCGGCCCCTGAGCCACGGCAACGGCAGCGGCCCGCACAACATTGCCTTGCAGGCGGGCTTGGCCAACGGTGCGCTGGTCGAATACCACTTCCACAAGTGGATGGCCTACAACGCCATCTTCGAGCACGTCCCGCAGCCGGAGGACGGCTGGCTCACCGTATCGCAGGAACCCGGGCTGGGGCTGAATCCCAAGCCAGGGCTGATCCAGGAATACAAGGTGGTAGACCGCGTATCGGTGCTGCATACGCAGCCCGGCGCGATCTGAAGGCCAGCCGTGCGCCGCGTCCGCCTGATGAGGAGCGGGCCGGCCGGCGCCCCAGGCCTCAACGATGATAAAAATTAGGTAGGAGACCCCAGTGATTCGATCGCTCATTCGAGGCCTGGCGCTGGCTGTTCCGCTCGCGGCCGCGGCCTTGCCGGCCCGGGCCGGCTGGCCCGACAAACCCGTTACCTTAGTGGTGCCTTTTCCGCCGGGCGGCTCCAATGACATCGTCGCCCGCATCATCTCGCGCGATCTGGCCAAGGCGCTGGGCCAGCCCATCATCATCGACAATCGCGGCGGCGCCGGCGGTGACCTGGGCGCTGCCTATGTAGCGCGGCAGAAGCCCGACGGCTACACGCTTCTGATCACCTCTTCGACCTTCGCATCGAATGCGGCCATCCGCCACAACCTGCCGTTCGATCCGATCAAGAGCTTCGCGCCCATAGGCTCGCTCGCGCACAGTCCGTTGATCGTGGCGGTGAACAACGAATTCCCGGCGTCCTCGCCGCAGGAGCTGATCGCACGCATCCGCGAGCATCCTGGTAAGTACAACTACGCCTCGAGCGGGATAGGCAGCCTCAACCAATTCAGCGCGGAGTTGCTGAAAGTGCGGGGCGGCGACTTGCAGATCGCACATGTCCCCTACAAGGGCGTCGGGTCGCTGGTCAGCGATCTCATCGGCGATCGGGTGCAGGTTTATATCGCTAGCGCGCCTGTGGTGCTGCCCATGGTGAATGATGGGAAGATCAAGGGCATAGGCATTACCAGCCTGGCGCCCAGCCCGGTCGCGCCCGGTTTGCCCACGATTGCGTCGGCGCTGCCCGGTTACGAATACGAGACGTGGTGGGGCGTGCTCGCTCCCGCCGGGACGCCCGCTCCCATCGTCGAGAGAGTGAATGCTGCATTGAACGAGGTCGTGGCTGATCCGGAAATCAAGACGCAGTTGCTGAAGCAGGGCGCCGAACCCATGGGCGGTACGCCGGCGCGATTCGCCGCGTTGATCGCCAGTGAAATCAAGCGCCTGCGCGAGCTGGCGGCGCAACAGCATATCGTCGAGCAATAATCCACCCGCCCGTCGTGACGCGGCCCCGAACGTCCGGCTGCATCGCAGCGCCGGATATCCAACCGGGAGTGATTTGACGGCCATGCCGCGTCATCTGGTTTCGAACTCGACGATTACCGCCGCGCCGGGGACAACACCGGTCGCGTCCTCGCCCAGAAATTGACCCTCACGCTGGGCCAGTCGGTCATCGTCGAGAAAGGGCGGCGTCATCGGCGCCGACTACGTGGCCAAGGCGGCGCCGGACGGCTACACCATTATGCGCGGTGCGTCGGCATTCGGCGTGACCACGCCCATGCTGCTGGTGGTGAAGGAAGGCTCGCCGATCCGCACCCTGGCGGATCTCGTCGCCGCCGCCAGGGCGCGCATGGCCGAGTTGCGGATGTCCCGACCCTTGCCGAAAGCGGATTCCCTGGCCTGGGGATCCTGGAGTGGAACGGCGTCTTCGTACCGGCCAAGACCCCGCCCGATATTGTCGGCAAGCTGTCCGAGGCTGTGCGCAATGCCGTCGCCGATGCGGCGGTGGCGCAACGTCTGCGTGGTACCGGCATGGACCCGGTCGGCAATTCACCCGCTGAGTTCGCCGTTTTCGCGCGCCATGAAAGCGAACAATGGCAGGCACTGGTAAAGGCGCGCGGGATAACCGTCAATTGAGGAGGGGGACGCCGCGGCCCAATAGGTATATATGCCTGCTAGTCATAAGCATGATCCCTGCCCGTTAAAGGCGCCTATGCACAATGGACGATGAGCTTGAAGGTCACGACATCGTTCGGGGAGGGCGCAGCAACAGCAGCCGTGCTGTCTGATTTCCGCAACCTCTGTGATAATAATAATAATAATTCCCATTTTCTGCCTGCACCGGGCTAGTCCTTGGCTCGATACTCGTCTGCTGAAGGGAATGCCTTATTTTCCTTTGGCAATCGCTGATCCGTGCTTGAGCGCTACTATCGAGAATTGTTGGGTTTTCTTGCCCGCGCCGTGAAAGACCGCGACACCGCGGCTGATCTGGCGCAGGAAAGTTACGCCCGTGTGCTGGCGGCGCGCCAGGGCGGCCAGCTCGTGCAGAACTCGCGCGCGCTGCTGTATCAGATCGCCCGCAACCTCGTAATCGATCACCAGCGGCACGCCGACGTGCGCGCCAGCGTGGAAGTGCCCGACGCGCAGGCCGAGGCCGACGCGGCGTACGCCAGCCGCAACTCGGAGCCCGAGACTGCGGTGTCGGCGCAGCAAGGGGTGGCGGCGCTGGCTGCCGCCATCGACAGCTTGCCGCCGCGCTGCCGCGAGGCGTTCATGCTCAACCGCTTCGACGGCATGACCTATGCCCAGGTCGCGCGACACATGGGCGTCTCGGTCAAGGCGGTGGAGCAGCACATCAAGCACGCGCTGGACGCCTGCGAACGCCGCCGGGCGCAGGCGGCCGGCGCGAGACAGGCGCCCGCCGTCGTGCGCAGAAAACTGAGCCGATCCCGACATGATTGATAACAGGCTAGGGTATATGGCGGCTCGCACGTCTACCTGGATAAAAAGCACGATCCCATGAGCACCCATCCCATCTTGCCAGCCGACGATTCCCGCGCACGCGAGGAAGCGCTGGACTGGTTCGTCCGGCGCCGCAACGAGAACTTCGGTGCGGAGGGGGAGCGCGCCTTCCAGACCTGGCTCCTCGCCGATCCGGCGCATCGGCAAGCCTTCGACCACTGGCAGCGCGAATGGCAAGCGTTCGACGACATTGCACCGGACATGCGTAGCCTGTTGCAGCGCAATCTGGCACATGACCAGGCCCTGGATGCCGATACCGGCGCCGGGCAGGCCGATCCGCAGGCCGTGGCCCCTGACCGACAGCGGCCCGTGCAGCAGCCCATGCCTTTGCGCCGCCGCATCCTGGCGTCAGGGCTGGCCGTTGCCGGCGTGGCCACCGTTACCGGCGGCTCGGGTCTGCTCGTTTGGAACTACTGGCAGGCCCGGCCCCTGTACAGCCAATCCTTCCACACTCGGCGCGGCCAGCAGTCAGAAGTCTCGCTGTCCGACGGCACCCGCCTGCGGCTCGACACCGACACGCGGCTGGAGGTTGCCTACTACCGCCAGCGCCGTGAGGTGGAGCTGCTCGACGGCCAGGCGGTGTTCGCCGTCCAGAGCGATGCCGGGCGGCCTTTCCACGTACTGGCCGGTCCCATGCGTATCACTGTCGTCGGCACTCGCTTTTCCGTCCGGCACACGCCGCAGATTCCCGGCGGCGGGGGCGTCCACGTCGCCGTGGAGAAAGGCGCCGTGCGAGTGGAGCGCATCGACGCGCCCACGGGTGCATCGCCGGTCGGTGGCGGAGGGCAAGCCATCATCCTGTCGGCGGGGCAGCAAGTGTCGAGCGACGAGGCGGGCGTACTCTCCGCCGTGTCTGTCGTCGACGCGGGCGGCATCGCTCCCTGGCGCGACCATCGCGTGCGGTTCGACAACCAGCGGCTGGACTATGCGCTGGCCGAACTCGCCCGCTACGGCGACCCGCAACTGCTTATCCGCGACCCCGCCGTCGCCGCCCTGCCCATCACCGGCGTCTTCGACCCGCTTGACATGGCCACCTTCCGGCGCGTGCTGCCCGCCTCGCTGCCGGTACAGTTGAAAGTGGCTGGCGGCGGCGCGGTAGAAGTTGTGCTGGCGCGATAGCGTCCGCGGCGCCGGGCAAGGCAGGGCACTCGCAGCACGGCGCTTTTTTATGAAATTGCCGGGAAACGTCAACCTATCAAGATCGGAAATAAATTGTGACATATAGGGGCTAGGGTATCCAGCGGATGGTTCGTCTTCTTAAATAAGAATCATTCGTTTTTGTTTCTGGATCTGGAGAAACCCATGCCCTTTTCCTCGCTGCGCCACCCGGTGCCGCTTGCGCTTGCCGTCGCTTTGGGCATTGCCGCCGTCTCTGCCCATGCCCAGGGCATGGCCGCCGGCCTGCCGGGCGAACCGGCAGTTTTCAACCTTGCTGCGCAGCCGCTAAGCCAGGCGCTGAGCAACTGGGCGCTGCAAACTGGCGTGCAACTGATCGTGCAGCCCGCCCTGGTGGCCGGCAAAACCGCCCCGGCCGTGTCGGGCACATTGACGCCGGGCCAAGCGCTGGACCGGCTGCTGGCCGGCAGTGGATTGATCGCCGCGCGGGAGGGGGCTGCCGTCGTCATCAAGGCTGCTCCGTCTACCGGTGGCGACATGGCGACGCTGCCGCTCGTGACGGTGACCGGCAATACCACGCCGCCCGAGACTTACGCGGGCGGGCAGGTCGCGCGCCGCGGGCGGCTGGGCATGCTGGGCAATGTGGACGTGATGGAGGCGCCCTTCAACATCACAAACTACACTTCGCAGTTGATGGAGGACCAGCAGGCTGGTTCGGTGCTCGATGTGTTGCGCAACGAGCCCTCAATTCGTGAATCGTTGCCGGGCGGCGCTGTCAGCTCATCGGCCATCAAGATTCGGGGTTTCTCGGTCGCCACCCGGGATGCGACGTTCGACGGGCTGTATGGAATGACGCCATATTGGGGCGATCTTCCGACGGACTTCGCGGAAAGGGTGGAAGTGCTGAAAGGCCCGAGCGCACTGCTGTATGGTATGTCGCCCTATGGCGTGGTGGGCGGTTCCGTGAATATCGTCCCCAAGCGAGCGGGCGATGACCCGCTGACGCGCCTCACGCTGGGTGTCGGGTCGGATTCGCTGTGGAAAGGCCATGTGGACATGGGCCGCCGCTTCGGCGCCAACGGCGAATGGGGCCTGCGCTTCAACGGCAGCTACAGCAACGGTGAGGGCTATATCCACGATCAGAAGAAAGAGGGCAGCACCGGCGCGCTGGCGTTGGACTACCGGGGTGAGCAACTGCGCCTGACGCTGGACGCCTATCGCGTGCAGCAGAGAATGCACGGTGCTTCGCCCCCCTTGGTCTGGGTCGGCAACGGGATGACTTCGATGCCCGCCGCGCCCAGCGGCCGGACGGACATCCTTCCGGGTAGCCCCGGAAGCACGGAGACGACGGAAGCGGCGATCCTTGGCGGCGAATACGACTTCAACGACCGCTGGACCGGCTACGCCAAGTTTGGCATGCAGCATGGCACGATGAAGGGAGTCATGCCAGGATGGATTTCTAATCTGCAAGCCAATGGCGATGCCGACGTGTATGCCTATGCCTGGCCTACCAAGACCAGGACACAAAGCGCCGAGACGGGTTTACGCGGCCGATTCCAGACCGGCCCGGTCAGCCATTCAGTGTCTTTGAGCGCGTCGTATATGAACCGGGATAGCTGGGTGGCCAGAGCAACCGGCGCCACCCAATCGACCAACATCTATGCGCCGGCGCCCATCCTCTCCTGGCCCGTCTCGCCGACCGACATTCCGAAGGCGTCGGAGAACACGCTCAGTGGGGTGGCCTTGGCCGACACGCTGGGCTTCATCGACGACCGCGTGCTGCTGACGCTGGGCGAGCGCCGACAGCACGTGAAGGTCGACAATTTCGATGCCAACAGCGGCGCAGTGACATCGCGCTACGACGCCAGCGCCTGGACACCGATGGCCGGCCTGGTGGTCAAGCCGGCCGACGATCTGTCGCTCTACGCCAACGTCATCCAGGGCTTGTCGCAAGGCACGACGGTTGGCAGTACTTACCAGAATGCCGGCGAGGTCTTTCCACCCTACAAGACCAAGCAGGTCGAGGTGGGAGCCAAGCTGCAAACGGGAAGCTTCACCAACACGCTGAGCGTGTTCCAGATCAAACAGCCCAGCACGACAACTGACAACAGCACTTCGCCGCTGCCCACGCTGCGCCTGGACGGCGAGCAGCGCAACCGCGGCATCGAATGGGCAATCTTCGGCGAGCTGACGACCGGCCTGCGTGTGCTGGGTGGGGTGACCTATTTACAAGGTCGATTGACCAAAACGCAGGATGGCCTGTACGACGGCAACCAGGCGCCCGGCTCCCCGCCTTGGTCCGCCAACCTGGGCCTGGATTGGGACGTGCCCGGGGTGTCGGGCCTGGCGCTGAATAGCCGGGTGATCTACACCAGTGCGCAATATCTGGACAACGCCAACTCGGTCAAGCTGCCGCCGTGGACGGTGCTGGACTTGGGTGCGCGTTATGCAACCAAGCTGGGCGGCAAGGATGTCGTGTTCCGTGCCAACGTGAACAACGTTTTCGACAAGCACTACTGGGGCGTCTACGCCAACGGCGGCGCCATCGTCGGCGCACCACGCACCTTCTGGCTGTCAGCCTCCATCGATTTTTGATCGAATCGTGCGTCAGCGCTTGGCTGGCAAGCGCTGGCCGCCATTGTGTCCGAGAGCAAGGAGTCGACCCGAACCATGCTTGTCCTTTCCGCCTTGGCGTTCACTATCCTGGGCTGCGCCTGCCTCTACCTTGCCAGCCCGAATCAGAAATGGTTTGAACGCGAATCGTCCAATCGTCTCTTGCTGGCGGCCGCCTGTCTGCTGCTGGCGGCGGGACTTGCTTCATGGGTCGCGGCCTTGCGGCCGCTGTCCGGCCTGTTCGTGATGCTGCATGTAGCAATGGTCTGCCTGTTCGCCTTTCCCTATGCCGTCGCGCTGCGCCGCGCAAGGAGGTCCTGACATGGCTGCAAAGATCCGCCCCGACTGGTGGGCCAAGACCAGCGCCGGCGCTATCCTGGGTTTCGGCCTAGGGCTCTCGTTGGCCGGTCTGTTCGTCTATTTGGCGATAGGCAATCCCGCGGCCACGCCGGCCGGCCATTACGGCCTGTTGCGGCATATGGTGGCGTTTATCTGGATTCTCGTGTTCGGCCTGTGCTTCCTGTTCCGCAGCGGCTCGACGGCTTGGCTTTGGTTAGGCGTGGCGAACCTGGTCAGCTTCGCGGCGCTGTTCGCCTGCCGCTTCTGGTTCTTTGCATAAGGGGCGCCGCATGATCCGTTCTGACATCCTCCGCATCTACAAGACCGTCCACACCTGGACGGGCATCACCTGTGGCTTTGCGCTGTTCATTGCCTTCTATGCCGGCGCGCTGACCATGTTCCGGGAGCCGATCGCACGCTGGGCCTCGCCGCCCGCCGTGGGCGCGGCGGCCGTGCCGCTGGACGATTCAGCCGAACTCATCGAGCGGGTGGCGGCCGAGCACCCCGAGGCACGGGAGGAAGGCATCACCCTGCATCTGCGCGGTCACGAGAACGAGCCTGCACGGGTGACCTGGGTGGAAGATACGCCGCACGCGCCCGGCCAGCCGCATGGGCATGTCCACTGGTGGGGGACGCTCAAGTCCGACGGCACGCTGCTGACGAAGCAGGAGGAGCCGTCCGAATTGGCCGAGTTCGTCGATGAGGTTCACAGGCAGGTCGGGATTCCGGATCCATGGGGGTCGTATTTCATGGGCATGGTCTCGTTGCTCTACGGGGTGGCGCTGATCGCCGGCGTGATCATGCTGTTGCCGACGCTGGTGGCGGATTTCTTCGCGCTGCGCGTGGGCAAGAACCTCAAGCGCATGTGGCAGGATGCGCATACCATCGTCGGCATCACGAGCCTGCCATTCCACATCGTCATGGCCGTCACCGCCACGTCGTTCGGATTCGGCGCAGTGCTCTGGTCGGCGCAGGACAGCGTGATCTACGGTGGCAAACAGTGGTCCGTGATCCAGAAATTCTGGGCGCCGACGAGGCCGCCCAAGCCCACGGGTGAGATGGCCCCCATGCTGCCGCCCGCGCAATTGCTGAAGCGCCTGCAAGCGCAGGCGCCGGGATACGCCCCCGATGCGATGACCTTTTACAATACCGGCGACATATCTGCGGCCGTCAAATTTTCGGGCGCCGAGCCTGGCTACGTAGGGGACACTTTTCTCACAAGCGTCACCCTCAGCGCCGTGAGCGGCGACATGCTCGGCGATTTCAGTCCTTCACGGCAGGAGCCGTGGTGGCGAATCGATATGGTGATAGATGGCCTGCACTTCGGCCAATATGGCGGCACAACGATCAAGTGGGCCTATTTTTTCCTCGGCCTCGCGGGAGCTTGGCTGTTCTATAGCGGCAACCTGCTATGGGTGGAAACGCGCCGCAAGCGGGCGCGCAAGGATGGTGAAACGCCGCAGCAACGCCGCGACACCTACTGGCTTGCCGCCGGCACCGTAGGCGTGTGCCTGGGCTGCGTAGCCGGGCTATCGGCCACCATCGTGGCGGCCAAGTGGCTGCACGGGCATGTGGGTGATCTCAACCGCTGGCACGAAGTCGTCTACTACGCGGTGTTCTTCGCCTGCATCGGCTGGGCGTTCGCGCGCGGTGCTGCTCAGGCGTCGGTGGAATTGCTGTGGCTATGCGCGGCCGCGACGGTGGCGATCCCGCTGACCACGCTGGGTGCGCTGCTGCTCCCTTCGCTGGGTATATGGGCGCATGGAAGCGCCGCGACCATAGGCGTGGACGTGGTGGCCTTCATCGGCGCTTGGTGCTTCGCCTGGATAGCGCGGGCCACGGCACGGCGCGTGAAACATGGCCCGGCGGACAGCGTGTGGTCGGAGCAACGGGCGAGGCAGACGTCCGCTACGCGCCCAGCGGTGCGGAAAACCTAGCCACGGCAAACGAATTGCTGTGGATGCCAAAGTCTGAAGGCGCCCACTAATCTCTACGTGCCCTGCCTGGAAGCCTTCTACCCCAAACTGAACCCGGACGCCATCGTAGTCGCCGACAATATGAACAAGGCTGCGCAAGCCGGTTTGATGGCGTCACACCAGTGGATCTTGTAAGGCCGGCCGGCCCAGCTATATCGGGCTTGAAGGGCCTGTGTTCTGCCAATTGCGGCAGCCCCCCTCCGCCTTACATCTCAGTGTCGTCCCGAATGCCGCTCCGCCATATAACGGCCTGGCGAGGTGCCTAGCGCCTTTCGAAACATAGTCACGAAACTAGGCACGTTCTCGTAACCGAGGTCGGCAGCAACCTTCTGGATCGAAGCGCCGCCGGCCAGCCACTTCACGGCCAGCACAACGCCGAGCTGCTGGCGCCAGCGGCCGAAGCTCATGCCGGTCTCCCGGCTGATTAGTCGGATCAGGGTCCGCTCGCTGATACCTGCTCGCTTCGCCCAGATGCCCAACGTTCCCCGATCCGCCGGCGAGGCCATCATCTCGTCGACGATCCTGCGTAAGCGGATATCGACCGGCATCGGCAGATGAAGGTCTTCGACCTGCGCCGCCGCCAATTCGTCAAGAAGTACGTTCACCAAGCGCGAGTTAGCGCCTTCCTCTTCATAAAGGTAAGGTAGCTGCGCGGCGCGGGTGACGAGTTCACGCAGCAACGGTGTCACCGAAACGGCGCAGCATACCTGGGGCAAGCGGGCGTCGACGTACGGATCGACAAACGCGTTATAGCCCTCAAGCGCACCCGTTGCCTTGACGGCATGCAGCGCCCCACCGGGTATCCAAAGGGCGCTGCGCGGCGGCACGATCCAGAGTCCGCCCTCCACCTCGCAACTGAGCGCACCTCGCTGCACGATCAGGATCTGCCCCTTCCTATGGCTGTGAAGGTCGATCTCGAGCCTTCCCACTTCTGCCATTACGACACCCAAGGCCACGATGGGGCGAGGCACCGCATCAGGATCGATCCACTGGGACTCTTCGGGGATGGCACTCAGGATGGGCATGGCTCGCTATAACAGCAAACTTGCAATGGCGAGATAGCATAACATTTTGGCCAAACTTCGGAATGACGCCAAAACAAGTCCCGGTTACGTTATCGGCATTATGAGCGGAGCCCCTAGCGCCTCCACGATCTGTACGACTGCTTCGAGGAGCCTGACTTGCGGAATAAATCAATCAAAACCGTCCTTGTTTCTGGGGCGAGTATTGCCGGCCCATCAGTTGCGTTCTGGTTGGCTCGTTACGGCTTTGATGTAACCCTCATTGAAATTGCGCCTGCCGTGCGTAGCGGGGGATATCCGATCGATCTGCGGGGCCCCGCAGTCGACGTTGTTGAACGTATGGAATTGCTTGAAGCACTTAAGGCCGCGCACGTTGATACACGACGCATCATCATCTTCGATCCGACTGGCGAGAAGGTGCGGGTCGTGGAAACCGGGGGGCGTAACGATGAACAGGCGCGTGACCTGGAGGTTCGTCGTACCGATCTTACGTCGTTGCTGTTCGACAAGACACGCAACGATGTCGAATATCTCTTCGGGGAGTCAATCGTCTCACTATCCTCGCATGAGGGCGGCGTGGACGTAGCCTTCCGGAGCGGAAAGCAACGGAAGTTCGACATCGTTATCGGCACGGACGGCCTGCACTCCAATACGCGAGGCTTGGCGTTCGGCACCGAGCATTCGTTCGAGCGTTATATCGGCCGCTGCTATGCCGTGTTCTCCATTCCCAACTACATCGATCTCTCCCACGAGGGGCTCATTTCGATGAATGAAGAGAAGATGGCAGCGCTCTACCCCGCTGGGCAGAGCGACGTTCTGCATGCGCTCCTGGCATTCAAATATGACGAACACAAGGTGCAGGAACTGCTGACGGCCAAAGATCGGCGAGAGATTGTCGCCGAACGTTTTGCGGGTTGGGGCTGGGAGGTGCCCCGCATGATTGAAATGATGAGGGAGTCCGATGACTTGTTCCTCGACACGATGAGTCAGGTGCGCATGCCTTGTTGGTCTACCGGACGGGTGGTGGTGGCTGGTGATGCGGCCCATGCGCCTACATTCCGAAGCGGCCAAGGGTCGAGCCTCGCGATGATCGGAGCGTACATCCTAGCCGGCGAGATCGCGTCCAACGAGGACCGCGCCACCGCGTTCGCAAATTACGAAAATATCATGCGGCCATTCGCCGAGGCCAATCAGGCGCTCGCCTACAAATACGATCCGTCGCCGGAGGAAAAGATGAGCGCATACAAAGCGATCACGCTTCCTGACTACTCAAGGCTGAAGGTGAATTGAAACCGCTGGGTTTAGTAAGGGCTAGCCCAAATGATCTTCTATACCCACGTGCAGCGGGGTGTCGCTCGGATCCGATCGAAAATCTAGAGGCGCCGCCGACTTATCTACCGCGACGACACTAAAGGCCGAAACCGGGAGAGCAAAAAAATGATCACGACGCGCGAGGGGGCATCAGCAGAATCGCGACTGTACGCTGGTATGGGAGGCGCGGGCAGAGTCACTCGGCACTCGACGAGGCAATCTACATCGTCGACAATGATCGCCGCTTTATGCACGCTCTACACGGACGTCGGGGACTCGAATGGCTATTCTCGCCGCTATCGCAATGACTGCTGCTATCCAGTCAGGAACTCCATCGCAGACAGTGCAGGCGGACATCGCCGCACCCGGTCCCGCGGGGCCCTTGCAAGGCACGCTATCTTCGCCTGCCAACCAAGGCGTCCCGGTGGTCCTGATCATTCCGGGTTCGGGCCCAACCGACCGGAACGGCAACAGCCCAGACGGCCTTCGGGCTTCGACGTACCGGCTGCTCGCCGAGGGGCTTCTAAGTCACGGCATCGCGTCGGTTCGAATCGACAAGAGGGGCATGTACGGTAGCGCGTCGGCGATACCTGACGCGGATGACGTCACGCTGGACGACTACGCGGCGGATGTTCACTCGTGGGTGGCGAGTATACGAAAACACACAGGCGTTTCCTGTGTATGGCTCTTGGGCCATAGCGAAGGCGGATTGGTGGCGCTGATAGCCGCACAGCGTACGCCCGACATTTGCGGCTTGATTTTGTTATCCACGGCAGGACGCCCGCTCGGAGAAGTATTGAGAGAACAACTGCGCTCTAATTCTGCGAACGCCCCCATCCTGGACAATGCCATGTCGGTACTCGACGCCCTCGAGGCCGGGAAAACCGTGGACGCGACAAAGATCGATCCGCGCCTTATGCCGTTGTTCCGGCCGCAGGTGCAGCGCTTTCTCATGAGTGAATTGACACTTGATCCAGCAACCCTTCTGGCCGATTACGCCAAACCAGCGCTCATTATTCAGGGGCTGCGGGATCTGCAAGTCAGCCCCCGCGATGCGCAACGACTCAAGCAGGCATATCCCCGAGCCGAACTTGTTCTGATCGCCAATGCAAACCACGTTCTCAAGTCCGTTCACACAGCAGACCGGAATGAAAATCTCGCCGCTTACTCGGACCCAGCCCTACCTCTGGCAGACCATGTTGTCGAAGCGATTTCAACATTCGTGCACAACCGAGCGGTGAGCCAGCCCTAAGCCGAATCAATCAAATCGTTTTTCCGTAGGAAGTTGACCTGGATATGCGGCCATCCAGAGCAAAAGGCCTGGATTGAAACGTTTGCGCGGATCGGGCGCTTGGGAGCCAGTCCATCAGCCGCGAGTGCGACTCAGAAAATGGGCTAAAAAATGGCCTTGAATCGCGTGGGCTGTACGCGGACGTCAATGAACGTCGCTGAACGAAAAAAAGGCCGAAAACAAAGTTTTCGGCCTTTCTCAATCACCCATGGACGTTGCTGGATGTCCATGGACAAAAATCCTGGAGCGGGAAACGAGTCTCGAACTCGCGACCTCAACCTTGGCAAGGTTGCGCTCTACCAACTGAGCTATTCCCGCGTTTCTATCGTCAGCGATGACTGCATAAGCAATGTCTCGCTTCGATAAGTTCGCCGCTTCGAAAAGCGGCGAGAAAGAGATTATACACAGATTTTTTGGTTTGTCGCGCGCCGGGCCATCAAAACATGAAAATGGCGCCTACTGCGTCTACGTCTACTTCTCGATGGCCGCGCGGTTGCGCTGGACCACGTCCTTCCACAGCGCGATGTCCTTGTCGATGAACTGCTGGAATTCCTGCGGCGTTTCGCGCTTGAGCACGATGCCGCTGCGGTCGGTCAGCGTTTCGACGATGCCGGGATCGGCCAGGGTTTCATTGACGGCGGCGTTGATCTTGGCGACGACGTCGGCCGGCACGTCGGACGGCGCCATCAGGCCGTAGTACACGCCCAGGTTGTATTTGGGATAGCCCAGCTCGCCGAAGGTGGGCACGTCGGGCGACAGCGGCGAACGCTTTTCGCCGGAGATGGCCAGCGGCACCACGCGGTCGGACGCGGCGTCGCCCAGCAGGGGGTTGATCAGGACGTCGACCTGGCCGCCGAGCAGGGCGCTCAAGGCGTCGGCGCCGCCCTTGTAGGGGATGTGCGTCATCGAGATGCCGGTGACTTCGTCGAACAGGACGGTCGCCATGTGGGGCGTGCCGCCGATGCCCGACGAGCCGTAGTTCAGCACGCCGGGATGGGCCTTGGCGTAGCTCACCAGGTCGGCCAGCGTCTTGAAGCCGCGCTGCTTGTTGACCTTGAGAATGACCGGCCCGATGCCGACGTACGCCACGGCGCGCAGGTCCTTTTGCGTGTCGAATTTCAGGTCGGGATACAGGGCCGGGGCGATGGCGATGCTGTTGGCCACCACCAGCAGGGTGTAGCCGTCCGGCTTGCTGCGCGACACGTAGTCGGCGGCCAGGTTGCCGCCCGCGCCGGCGCGGTTTTCCACGATGATGGACTGGCCGATCTTCTGCGAGAGCTTGCTGGCGACAGTGCGCGCCACCATGTCGATGCTGCTGCCGGCGGAGAAGCCCACCACCAGGGTCAGGGGTTTCTCGGGAAAGGCGGCGCCGGCGGCGGCGCTGAAGGCGAGGGTGGCCGCGGCGGCAGCGGCGCCCAGGAGTTTGCGGATGATCGTCATGGTCGGGATCCCCCGGAGATTTATCCGGTTATGGCAGTTGCGCCCCCGCGCCGGTCAGGCCGGGGACGATAAACATATGCGTTGATGCACTGCCGCATATAGTAATTAATTATTTCATTGCGAACCGTTATAAGCATATGAAATATGCGGTTGGTGGTCAGGTAGCCGGCTATCCCCCGCCGGCTGCCGTGCTTGGGCCGTCCACAACCCGCCGGGCCTCCCGATCACCCCTCGACATAACCCAGCCGGGCATCCCTCGCCCGCGCCTCGCCGTCGCGCTCGACGGGCGCGCCGTAACCGCCGCCCCCCGGCGTGCGCAGCGTCACCTCGTCCCCCGGTTGCAGGACCTGCGGCGTGCGCGAGTCGATGGCCACCCCGTTGATCAGCACCGCGCCCGGCGCGCCGTCGCCGCCGCCGGCCAAGCCGGGCGCGGCGATGCGGATGCGTTCGGTCAGGAAGACCACGCCCAGCGGCGTCGGGTGGCGGTTGACGTAGCAGACCTCCTCGCCCAGGCCGCCGCGCCAGGCGCCGTCGCCGCCCGATCCCGGAACCAGCTTCTTGTAGCGGAACAACAGGGGCGAATCGCGTTCGGCCACCTCGATGGGCGTGGGCGAGATATTGCTGGGCCAGGACATCACGTTGGCGCCGTCCTTGCCGGCCGTGGCGCCCATGCCGCCGTTGTAGAACAGCACGGTGGCGAAGGGCTTGCCATTGGCGCGCACGCCGCTCATGTTGGTGATCCACACCGGCGAACCGACGCCGGCCATGACGCGGCCGGGCAAGGCCGCGTAGAGCGCGCCGAAGATCGCGGTGGGCACATAGTGGCCGGTGCAGGAGCGGCCGCCCACCGGCGCCGGCGCGACCGGGTTGAGGATGGAGCCGGCCGGCGCCGTGATGCGGACGGGACGGAACAGGCCGTGGTTGTTGGGCAGGTCCGGCACCAGCAGGCTCTTGATGGCGTACTGGGTCATGGCCTCCGTGTACGCCAGCACGCAGTTGATGGCGCGCGGCTGCTGCGGCGAGGAACCGGCGAAGTCGCATTCGATCTCGCCGCCGGCCACGCGCACCGCCACCTGGAAGTGGAAGGGCTCGGCGAAGCCGTCGGTCTTCATGCCGTATTCATAGACGCCGTCGGGCACCGCCGCGATCGCCTTGCCCATGGCCTGCTCGCTGCGGTCGAACAGCGCATCGGCGAGGTCGTCGACGCCTTCCAGGCCGTATTCGGCCAGCAGCGTGGCGACGCGGCCGGCGATCAGTTCGGTGGCCCCCACGTGGCACCAGATGTCGCCGGTGGTCTGCTCCGGCGTGCGCACGTTGGTGCGCAGCAGGGTCAACAAGGTCTCGTCGGGCTCGCCGGCGCGCAGGAAGTGCATCAGCGGCATGTGAAAGCCTTCCTCGTACAGCTCGCGCGCGTCGACCGAGCGGATCTTGCCGCCGATATCGGGCACGTGGCCCGCCGTGGCCGCGAAGCCGATGACCCGCCCGTCATGGAAGATGGGCTTGACCAGGCAGACGTCGTTCAGGTGGCCGGTGCCGATCCAGGGATTGTTGGTGACGTAGACGTCGCCGTCGCGCATGCCGGCCAGCGGGAAGCGCGCGATCGTGGCGCGCACCGTCTTGCCCAGGGTGCCGATGAAGGACGGGATGGCGCCGGCATTCTCCGCCAGCGTCTGGCCGCGCGAGTCGGTCATCACCACGGCGAAGTCGTTGGCCTCGGAGGACAGCGTCGAGAACGAGGTGCGCACGATCAGCTTGGCGGCCTCGCTGACCACGGAGCGCATGCGGGTCCAGAAGACTTCCAGGAAGATAGGATCGGAGGCCGGGTCGACCTTGGCCGGTTCGCCCGCGGCCGATGAACCAGCCACCGGCGCGGCGCCCTGGTCCGCCGTCTTCCGATGGCCGCCCGCGGGCGTCTCCTCGATGGTGACGACCAGGTTGCCGTTGACGCTCATCGCGACCCGCGCCAGTGGTCCCACCACCAGCGTGGTGCTGGGCTCTTCGATCAGTAGCGGGCCCTGTGCGGTGAAGCCGGGCGAGAGCTGTTCGCGCCGGTAGACCGGCGTGTCGAAGTAGCGGCGCTCTTCATGGAAATACACCTGGCGGCGCGCATGCGGCGCCGGCGCGGCGCCCGCCGGCAGCGGCGCGGGTTCGAAAGGCTGGCGGGGCGGCGCTTCGGCGGTGGCGCGCAGGTTGACCAGTTCGATCGGCACGTCCGGCGGCGTGCGGCCGAACTTGCGTTGGTATTCGCTGCGGAAGGCCTGGTCCAGCGCGGCGCGCCAGGCGTCCTCGCCGGTGGCGTCGTCATGGCGATAAGGGCCGGCGGGCAGGTCCACCGTCAGGTTGAAGCCCTGGCCGATGAAGCGGCCATCGGCGCGGCGCTTCAGCGCGATGGGGCCGAAGGTGTCCGCCAGCGATTGCAGCGATGCGCGGGCGCTGTCTTCCAGCGCCGCGTAGGCCTGCTCGATTTTTTCGATGGGATCGCTGGCGGGCTTGAAGCTGACCGTGCGCGAACGGTCGGCGCGCGCGGGCGCCACCAGCAGGCCGAAGGCCGACGCCACGCCCGCCTCGGGCGGGCAGATGATGGTGCGCACGCCGATCTTGCGCGCCACGTAATAGGCATGCAGCGGACCGCCGCCGCCCGTCGCCACCAGGATGAAATGGCGCGGGTCGCGGCCCCGTTCGGCCACGTGGACGCGCGCGGCCGCGGCCATGTTCTCGGCCACGATGTCGTGCACGCCCCAGGCCACGGCGGTGCGGTCGCGTTCCAGTTCGCGCGCCAGCGCGTCATAGCCTTGCGCGGCCAGCGCCGCGTCGATGGCCAGCGTGCCGCCGGCGAAATATCCCGCGTTCAGATAGCCCAGCGTCAAGTTGGCGTCCGTCACGGTGGGCGCGTCGCCGCCGCGGCCGTAGCACATGGGACCGGGCTCCGAACCCGCGCTGCGCGGGCCCGCCTTGAGCAGGCCCAGTTCGTCGCGATGCGCGATGCTGCCGCCGCCGGCGCCGATCTCGATCAGGTCCACCGTGGTGATGTTGATCGGCATGCCGCTGCCTTCCGCGAAACGCTTGCGGCGCGCCGCCTCGAAACCGAAGGCGATGGAGGGGCGGGCGTCTTCCACCAGGCACAGCTTGGCCGTGGTGCCGCCCATGTCGAAGGCCAGCAGGTCGCGCTGGCCCTCGCGCAGGCAATAGTGGGCGGCGGAAATCGCGCCGGCCGCCGGGCCCGATTCCAGCAGGGCGATGGGGTGGGCGCGGGCCTCGTCCAGGTGCGCCAGGCCGCCGTTGGACAGCATCATCAGCACGTCGGTGTCCAGGCCCAGGCCGCCCAGTCCGGTCGCGAGCGTGCGCAGGTATTGCTGCGCCATCGGCTTGATATAGGCATTGGCGAGGGTGGTCGACATGCGTTCGTATTCGCGGATCACCGGCGCGGTTTCGGAGGACAGCGTCAGCGCCAGGCCCGGATGCCTTTGCGCGATGGCCTCGGCCAGGCGGCGTTCGTGGCTGTCGTTCACGTAGGCATGCAGCAGGCAGATGGCCAGCGATTCGACGCCGGCGGCGACCAGGCGGTCCACCGTGCGCAGCGCATCGTCGATGTCCAGCGCTTCGAGTTCGGCGCCGGCGGCGTCCAGGCGGCCGCCCACCTCGCCGCGCAGGTCGCGCGGCGCCAGCGGCGCGGCGCGGTCGAGCTGCAAGTCGTACAGATCGTACTTGCGCTCGTTGCCCATCTCGATGATGTCCATGAAGCCGCGCGTGAGCAGCATGCCGGTGCGCGCGCCGCGCCGTTCGATCAGGGCGTTGGTGAACAGGGTGGTGGCGTGCACCACGCGCTTGACGTCGGCCGGCGCGATGGCCGCGCTTTGCATCAGGCGGCCCACGCCGTCGATGACGGCGCGCGTGGGGTCGGCGTGGGTGGTCAATACCTTCAGGCTGTGCTGCCCGCCGCTGTCATGATCCTGGGCGACCAGGTCCGTGAATGTTCCGCCGATGTCGATGCCGATTGCCCACTGCGCCACGCCTTGCTCCTGAAATGGGTCATGAACCCGTTTTCCGGCGGGGCGCAAAGGGAAGGCGCCCCGCGGAGAGAAGGGAATTGTAATGAATCCCTTTCGTCAGGAACCAGCGAATGGCTTTATGCCGATACAAATAGGGAAAGAGCGGGTCGTGAGCCTCGATCCGGCTTTTGCGCGGCGACGCCATGCATCGATCCCGGCATGGCCATGCATCAGCTTATCCCGGACCCCGCGTACAGATTCTCCCGTTTCAGCACATCTTCCGGCCGCCCGCTCGCCAGCAGTCCGCCGCGTCCCAGCACGAACACCAGGTCCGCGCCCCTTACCGTCGACAGGCGGTGCGCGATGACCAGCGTCGTGCGATGCCGCATCAGCGCGTCCAGCGCCTGCCGCACGTGCGTTTCGCTCAGCGTATCCAGGTGCGAGGTGGCTTCGTCCAGGATCAGCACCGGCGCGTTCTTCAGGAAGGCGCGCGCGATGGCGATGCGCTGGCGTTGTCCGCCCGACAACTGCATGCCGCGCTCGCCGACGCGCGTGTCCAGCCCTTCGGGCAGCCGGCGCACGAAGTCGCTCAGCGCGGCTTGGTGCAGCGCCTCGGCCAGTTCCGCATCGGTGGCGCCGGGATGGGCCAGGCGGATGTTGGCGGCCAGGGTGTCGTTGAACAGATAGGTGTCCTGCGACACCAGCGCCACCCGTTCGCGCAGCGCGTCCAGGTTGAGCTGGCGCAGGTCCACGCCACCCAGCTTGACGCTGCCCGCCTGCGGGTCCCAGAAACGCAGCATCAGGTTCGCCACCGTGCTCTTGCCGGCGCCCGACGCGCCGACCAGCGCCACCGTCGCGCCCGCGGGCACCGCGAAACTCAGGTCGCGCAGGGTCGGCGCGGCGGCCTCGGGATAGGTGAAGGTGACGTGGTCGAAGGCGATGGGCAAGCCCTGGGGTGAGGCCGGCGCCGGCAGCGGACCGTCGGTCACCGGCTCCGGCTCGCCGTGCACGACGTGCAGGCGCCGCGCCGCGGCGATCGTGTCCGCCAGTTGCCGCGACACCTGCGAGATCTCGGAGACCGGCAGGAAGGTCGCGACCGCGATCAGCACCAGCAGCGGCAGCATCCCGGCCGGCAGGCTGCCGGCCGCCACCTGCAAGGCGCCGACCACCGCCACGGCCACGCCGCCCAGGCCCATCGCCAGTTCGAACCACGCGGTCTGCGCCGACAGGTCCGCCAGGATGGCCAGCCTGCGCTGGCCATAGGCCTGCGCCACTTCCAGGAAAGACGCGCGGCGCCGGCCCGTGGCCTGGAAGGCCTGGAGCTCGCCCAGGCCCTGGATGGTGTCCGTGACGTGGGCGCTCATCTCGCCCAGCGCCTGGCGCGCGCTGGCGCCCAACGCATCGACGCGGCGCCGGCCGCGCACCGGCGACAGCAGGGCGTAGCCCAGGAAGGGCAGCAGCGCCAGGGCCACCGGCCAGCTATACACCGCGAGGAAACCCAGCACGCTCAAGGGCACCAGCACGGAAACGATGGCCGGCGCGATGGTGTGGGCGTAGAAATACTCGATCATTTCGACGTCCTGCGTGGCCAGGGCCACCAGGTCGCCGGAGCGCCGGCGCAGCAGATAGGCCGGCGCCAGGCGTTCCAGCTTGTCGTAGAGCTTCACGCGCATGTCGGCCAGCAACTGATAGGCCATGGCGTGTGCCAGCCAGGACTCCAGCCAGTGGAACAGGGCGGCCAGCGGCGCGACCACCAGCAGGGCGGTGACGAGCGTGCCGGTGGGGCGGCCGTCGCGGACCGCCGAGACCACCAGCGCGCTGGCCACGCCCACGCCGATATAGGCCGCCACCCGCGCCACGCCCAGCAGGATGGTGGCGATCAGGGTGCCGCGCCAGGGACGCACCACGGACATGAGGGTGGCGATGACGGCGCGCCAGCCGACCTGCGAGGCATCGTCGCTCAAGGCGCGCAGGCGCGGCGCTGAGGGCGTGTCGCCGTTGGCCTTGTCCGCGTCGTCGTCGGCCACGGCGAGGCTGCCGGCGTCCGCATCGGTGTTGTTCAGGGTGACGGCCGTAGCGCGCCGGCCGCCGGCCGCGGCATCGTCGACAGCGGCAGCCTGGCCCGCAGCGCCGGCAAGACCCGTCCCGCCTTGGCGTGCGCCGCCATCCGATGCCTGCACGCCTGCGTTGCCGGCCCCATGCGCGGCCGCCTGTTCATGCATCAGCGCATGGTAGAGGCCGCCGTTACGCATCAGCGCATCGTGCTTGCCTTCCTCGACGACGCGTCCGGCGTCCAGCACCAGGCAGCGGTCCGCGCCGATGACGCTGGCCAGACGGTGCGCCAGGATGATCGTGGTGCGGCCCGCCATCAGCCTGTCCAGCGCTTCCTGGATGATGGCCTCGTTCTCGACGTCGACGGCGGAGAGGGCTTCGTCGAGGATGAGGATGGGCGCGTCGCGCAGCAAGGCGCGGGCGATGGCGATGCGTTGGCGCTGTCCGCCCGACAGTTGCAGGCCGCGCTCGCCGAGGCGCGTGGCGTAGCCGTCGGGCATCGACAGGATGAAGTCGTCGATGTTGGCCGCGCGCGCGGCGGCGCGCAGTTGTTCGTCGCTGGCGTCGGGCCGGCCCAGGCGCAGGTTCTCGGCGATGGTGCCATGGAACAGCGTGATGTCCTGGCTGACCAGAGCGATCTGCGAGCGCAGCGTTTCGCCGTCCAGCGTGGCGATGTCGTAGCCCCCGATGCGGATGGCGCCGGCCTGCGGCAGATGCTCGCGCAGCAGCAGGCGCACGATAGTGGACTTGCCCACGCCGCTGGGCCCGACCACGCCGACGCGCTCGCCGGCCTCGATGCGGAAGCTCAGGCCGTGGTGGGCGCGCCGCTGCGGGGTATAGGAAAACTCGACCGCGTCGAATTCGATGGTCGGCGAGATCGTGGCGGGCTTCTGGCCGCCCTGGACGGGCGCGGCCGAATCGGCCGGCCGGGCGTCCATCAGCGCATGGATGCCGGCCGCGGCTGATTGCCCCAGCATGCCGCGATGCAGGACGCTGCGCAGGTCGCGCAAGGGACGGAAGATTTCGGTGCCGGCCATCAGGACGATCAGCAGCGCTTCCACGCTCATGGCGCCGTGGCCGACGCGCCAGGCGCCCAGGGTGAGCGCCAGCGCCGCGCCCAGCGTCACGCCCAGGTCGCTGATGCCGCGCGTCAGCAGGCTGACGGACAACACCCAGAAGGTATGGTTGGACAGTTCGCGCGCCTTGTCGGCCAGCCGCTTGCCCCAGGTCTTGCCCTGGCCGAAGGCCTTCAAGGTGGGCAGGCCCTGGACGGCGTCGAGGAAATCCTCGCCGAAGGCATTGAGGGCGCGGGTGCGCGCCAGGCTGGCGCGGCGGTCCAGCATGTGCACGGCCATCGGGCCGAACAGCGACAGCAGGGCCGCCAGCAGCAGCACCGCCGCGGTCGGCGCGTCCCACCAGGCGATGGCGGCGAAGATGGCGAAGGGCGCGGCGATGGAGATCGCCAACTGGGGCAGGTATTGGCCGAAGAAGGTCTGCAACTGCTCCACGCCGTCGATCACCGTCAGCATGACGCCGCCGGTGCGCTGGCTGCCCAGCCAGGCGGGGCCCAGGTCGGCGATGCGGTCGAACAGGCGCGCGCGCAGGACCTGCTGCACCTGCGCCGCGCTGCGGTTGGCTTGCAGCGTGCGCAGGTGGTCGAGCAGGGCACGCAGGACGATCATGGCCACCGCGGCGATGGCCGGCGTGGCCCACTCCGCGGCCGGCGCGCCGGCGAACACGCGGGCCAGGATCTGGCCCAGGAAGATGTACCGGGCAATGCCCGCCGCCAGGGCCAGCAGGCCCAGCAGGATGCCGCCGGCCATGCCGGCGCGCAGGCCGGCGGTCAGGCGCCACAGTCTCGAGTCGAAATACATGGTTTGCTCCCTCTATGCCTGGCATCTTCGCTTAACAATCGCCAAGCAGAAAGCGATAGTTTTTCAATCGAGGGTTGAGATAAACTAAACCCTTCCTCCCTTGAGTGCCCAGAATGCCCGCCGCCGACGATCCCGTCGCCCGTACGCCGCCGCTGGCCGCCTTGCGCGCCTTCGAGGCCGTCGCGCGCCTCGGCAGCCTCAGCCGCGCGGCGGTGGAGTTGAACGTCACCAAGAGCGCCGTCAGCCACCAACTGCGCGGCCTGGAGGCGGAGCTGGGCACGCCCTTGTTGCACCGGGGCGGCACGGTCCGGCGCGCCGAGCCGACCGAGGCGGGCGCCGCGCTGCTGGCATCCGTGCAACAAGCCTTGACCCTTTTGCAGACGGCGTGCCGCGACGTGCGCATGCGTTCGCGCGGTCGCCGCCTGCATCGCCTGAACCTGTCCGCCAACCCCTCGCTCGCCGCCTTGTGGCTGGCGCCGCGCATCGGCCGCTTCGCCGAACTGCATCCGGACATCGACATCCAGGTGCACCTGCACGCCAGCCAGGATCCCGCCTGGCACGCCCAGGACATCGACATGGCCTTGCTGCACGTGCAGCCGCGCGGGCCGCGCGAGTCCCAGCCGGGCGACATCCTGCTGATGACCGAGACCGTGGTGCCGGTCTGCCATCCGGACCTGGTGCCACCCGCGCGCCGCGACGATCCCAGCGTATTCCTGGAGCACCGCTGGCTGGAGGAGCGTCACGTCGACAGCCCCGAGACCGGCTGGGAGACCTGGCGCGAGCGCCTGGGACTGAGCGACGCGCGGGCCCAGCCGCCGCTGGTGTTGAGCGGCATGGCCACCATCGTCTCGGCGGCCAGCGCCGGCGTCGGCATCGCGCTGGGCCGCGCGCCCCTGGTCGACGAGGCCCTCGATAGCGGCCGCCTGGTCGCTTTGACGCCAGGTTTGCGCTTGAGCGGATCATGGGGATACGTGATGCGTGTCCGGCCGAATCGGCCTATCGACGCGGCGCTGCCGGCGTTGGTGGACTTCCTGTTGCAGGAAGCCGAATCACGCTGAAAAGCGAATCGCGCGGAGGCAAATAACGGCTTCACCACGGCCGGCGCCGCTCGCCGAAAGGCCGGGAACCACTCTTCGCGGTACGCGCAACCAAGCTGTCATTCGTTGGGCTTTTCAAGGAGTACGACATGACACGCGAGAATCAAGGTCCGAGCGCCGCGCCGCCCATTTCCGCTCACATGGACCCGGCTGCGTTCGACGAAGACATGGCGCTTTTCGGCGACGGCCCGATTTACCGCCCCATCGTCGTCACGCCTCCTCCCAATGTCCGCCGCGCCCAACTGGCCAGGAACCTGGAGAGCGGCCTGACGTGGGTGAAAGGCAAAATGATCGCGATGACCGGCGCTGTGTCGGCCCATGCCCCGAGATCGGCCGCCGAGGGGAAGGTTATTTCGCTGCGGCCATACCGCAATGCCGCCGACCTGCGCGCGGCGTTTCCCCTCCTGGCGGATACCCCTCCTGAAAGTCTCGCGGCGGCGCCCGGGAAAATGCATGCGCCGGACGGGCATTTCAAGTTCGAGGACTATGTAGAAGGAAGCGTGTTGGGCGGCGACGCCGAGACCCGCCGCCTGCCGCCGTCGCCTCCCGCTACGCCGGTTCCTGAGCCTGTCGCGGCCGCGCGCACGGCGGCGCGTGCCGAGGCCGCGTCGTTCCAGGTCGACGGGCAGTCCTTGGTGGCCCTGGAGCACGAGGTAGAGGCCTACGCGGAAGCGCTGTTGCGCTGCCTGGTGAGCATCGAGTGCGACGCGCATGCCGCGCAGATGCAGGGCGAGCTTCCCAAGGGCCGCGGCTTCGTGTCCCAGTGGCGGGCCCACGGCGCCGCCGGGCTGCGCTATTTCAGGACGCTCATCGCGCCCGATCCCTATAAGGCGACGAACAGGGCGGTCCGGGCCTTGTGCCGCGCCCATGAGCAAATGGCGCTTGAAATGCACCGGATCGCCACGGCGAACGCCGACATCGCGCCCCAACTCGATGCCCAAGCCAGGTTGCATCGTGGCTGCGGGCCGTCCCATCAGGCGCCGGTCCGGGAGCGCCGCCTGGCGGCGCCGCCTTTGCTGCCCATACTCCTGAAAGCCGTCAAAGCCCTTGACCACATTGAACTGCATTATTTGATGTCGCAGATCGAGCGCCGTAACCTTGCCGCGCTGGAGGACAAGGTTGCCCATGCGGAGCATGATGCCGATGCGGGGACGCGGCTGGCGTCGAAGTCGGGCGGGACGGACCCCGCTTTCGATATAGGCAAGTGGCAGGAAATGCTCGGATTGCTGAAAAAGGTGGTCTGGGACGAATACAACGCCCGCTACAGCGGAACGCCCGCGCGCGAGTTGAGCGCATTGTTCGAAGTGCTGGATCTCGCCCGGAAAGGGGATGCCGACGCCTTGGAAAAAAGGCTCGACAGGGCCGAGCCTTTCCTGAAACCCGTCTTCGATACGCTGAAGCAAAGCCTGGATGCGCAGACGGGCAGGTCGGGCGCGGCGAGTCTTCGGAGCTCCTTCAACGAGGCACGCAGGCATATCGGGCTGGGATCCGACGAAGGGCCGCGCCAGACGGTGCGCGCCCTGACCCACGCGCACATCAACGACGTGTTCCTGCGGGTGCTGCGCGGCATCTACGTGCTTCACGATCTGCGCGGGAACAACTCGTACAGCGAGGTTTTCGAGAAAATCGGGCAGCACGACCCGGCTTTCAACGAAGCGCTATTCGTTTTCCTGGAGGAAGGAAAAAAACAGGTGAACATCGACGTCGACGGCGAGCCGCACAGGAAGGTCGAGGGCGTCGCCGTACAGCAGGCGCTTGCCCGGCTTCTGACGGTCTGGCGCGAATGGCTGATCGGCAAGCTGGGGCATGAAAAAGTCGAGGCGCTGTGCCGACGCGCGGGCACGACGCCGCCCGCCGCCGTTGCCCAGGCGCCGGACCCGGATATCGGCGGGGCTCCGGTCGTCCAGGCAATCAGGGAAATGCGCGGTCCGGCCGTGTTCGATCGCGTCGGTTGGAAGAAGCGGCTCATGCACCGCCTTGCCTTCCTTGCCTACCCGTTCCGGAACGCGCGCGCCAAGGCCGCATGGCGCCACGCACACTGCGAGTGGCGGCTCCAGCAGTCCATCGCGGCCTACATGCGCCTCGATCCGCGGTCGACGGAGCGGCAAATCGAAGCGGCCAGGAACGATAGTCTGCGCGCCTTCCTCTGGTGGTGCATCGAGGACGAACGCAGGCATGGCAAGGGATCCGATCCCGAGGTCAAGCTTTGCTTCGAGATGAAGATGGCGGTCGCGCAATTGAGCGGACCGGGCGCGGCGGCGGTCTACGAGGCGCACGAAAAGTGGGCCGGGCATGGCGCGGCAACGCCGGACTTGCGGCCCGCGCGCATCGCCTTGCCCGCGAACGCCCTGCGGCGCGCGGCCTTCAGGCTGCGTGAATGGTGGCGCAATCCCTTCGTCAGCGCCGACGATTTGGCGAGGATGTCCGGCAAGCTGGACGCCCGGCTGTTCTCTCCCATCATGTCCTCGAACTACATGCAGCAGTTGATCGAGTTCGACCGCTTCCTCCGCGAGAATACGACGCTGGTCCACGAATTCTTCGCGGCCCTGCTCGCAAACGACAAGGAGAAGCGGCTGGCGCTGGGCCGGCGCTTGATCGGCGTGTACGACCTGGACGTCCGCGAGGGCCGCATCGTCAAGGTGCTCGACAATCCCGTGCCGGTGCTGACCTTCCTGGAGACGGCGCTTAAATGGGATGCGGCCGACCTCAAGGAAATCGACCGCAAGCTGACCAAGTACGCGATCACGCCGCACAAGATGGTCGAGGCCATGTGCGGCGCCGGCAAGACCAATGGCTACGAGAGCGAGATGCTGGGCTTCGTCCTGAAGGCCGTCCGCCGCGAGGTAAGGAGCGTGCGCCATTCGGAGGAGGGGCTGGCCGGGATGCTGCTCATGCACGATGCGGACACGGCGGCCGATGCGGAAAGACGGCATGGCGATGACGGCGGGGCGGGTGGGAATGCCGCTTTCGCGGTTTCTTCTTCCCGGCGCAATGCGGGTCCGTACCTGGCCAGGTCGGCCTTGCGATGGAGCGTCATTCGTTAAGCAGGACGCGGTGGCGGGCATGGCACGGGGCCGTGCCCGCGGAAAAGCGCCAAGACGAATGAGGACGCCAAGGCGCTTGGTCACGTCATCAAGCCATCAATCCATCAACGCCCGTATCCGCCGCCCCAGCGCCGCCGCCTGCTCCTCGCTTTCCACGTTCGTGAAGCTCAGCAGCAGCGCCTGTCCGTCGGGCGGCGGGCTGCCGTACCAGCTCGAAAGCGTTCCCGCGTACATGCCCTCGGCGTGCATGCGCGCCGCCAGGTCCCGGTCCCGCTGGCCGGCGTGCAGCCGCAATACCAGATGCATGCCGCCGGGTTGCGGCTCCACGTGCATGCGGTCGCCGAGGACCTGCGCCAGGCCGCGCGCGCAGGCCGCGCGCCGCTGGGCATAGAGCCGCCGCATGCGCTGGATATGCCGCACGAAGTGGCCTTCGGCCATGAAGGCCTGCGTCACCGCCTGCGTCAGCCAGGGCGTGCCGCCGCCGATGACGCGCGCCACGGCTTCGACGCGTCGGCATAAATCTTCCGGGACGACCAGGTAGGCCAGGCGGATGCCGGGAAACATCACCTTGCTGAAGGTGCCGGCATACAGCACGCGGCCTCCGCGATCCAGGCTCTTGAGCGCCGGCAGCGGGCGGCTGGCGTAGCGATACTCGCCGTCGTAGTCGTCTTCGAATATCCACGCGGACCGCCGTTCCGCCCAGTCGAGCAGGGCCTGCCGCCGCGGCAGGGACAGCGATACGCCCAGGGGGCTCTGGTGCGCCGGCGTCACCACCGCCAGGCGCGCGTCGTCCGCCAGCGCGACGCCGCGTGTCACCGCCAGGCCTTCCTTGTCGACCGGGACCGGCACGGCCGCTATGTTCAATTGCGCCAGCAGCGAGCGGGTGGGCGGATAGCCCGGGTCTTCCACCCAGGCGCGGTCGCCGGGCCGCAACAGGGCATGCACGGCCAGTTGCATGCTGGCGGCATAGCCGGAGGTGACGAAGACCTGCGCCGGTCCGCAGGCGATGCCGCGCGCCATGTGCAGGTAGGCGGCGATGGCCTGGCGCAGGCTGGCGAGCCCGCCGGGCGCGGGATAGGACAGGTCGGACGGTCCGGCGGCGCGCAGGTGGCGGGCGCCCAGGCGCGCCCAGATCTTGCGGGGGAAGGCGTCCAGCGCGGGCAGGCCCATCTGGAAGGGGAGGATGGCCGGCATGTCCGGCGCGCGGCGGGTGGCCGGCGATACCGGCGGGGCGAGGGCGGGGGCAGAGATCGGAGTAGAGATATGAGCAGGTACATGGGCCTGCATTGCAAGGCCCGCGTCTTCCGCTGCGTGGTCTACAGGTCCCCGCCGCTCGGCGAGTGGCGCGGGGTGGGGCGGCGCCGGCCGCCTTTGCAAACCCGGCGTGACGATCGTGCCGGCCTGCCCGCGCGCCTGGACGTAGCCTTCGGCGGCCAGCAGGGCGTAAGCCAGCTCCACGGTGCCGCGCGCGACGCCCAGCTCCTTGGCCAGGGCGCGTGCCGACGGGACGCGGTCGCCCGGGTTCAGGGTGCCCGCGCCGATGGCGCCGCGGATGCGTTCGTAGATCTGCCGGTACAGGTGCGCGTCCGGGCCGGAGGCGGGCGGCGGAAGGGCAGCGGAAGAACCCATGGCCTGGTCGCTTTGCGCATTCATGGTGCATCGGATTATGTCATGGGGCCGCCATCGTCATCGGGCCGCTACCTCCTTCCCTCGCCCGGTCACGGACCGGACGGTTATTTGCTTATGGCGCATTAATCCAGAATAATCCGGCGGCCCCTTTTCGGGCAGGACTGCGAAGCAGGCTTCATTCCCCGCCTGCGCAGGCAGTTCATGACGCCATGAATCCGCTGCTCCCTTCTTCCCCCAAGACGTCGCCGGCCGGGCGACTGCGTTTTTTCCGGCCCATGCTCGCGGGCGCGACCGGGCGGGAACGCTTCATCGCCTGTATCGGCGCGCTGGCCTGCATCGGCCTGACCGGCCTGATCTGCGCCGTGATGCTGGGCAACGGCCCGCAACTGCCCTTGCTGGTCGCTCCCATGGGCGCGTCGGCGGTGCTGTTGTTCGCCGTGCCCTCCAGCCCGCTGGCCCAGCCCTGGTCCATCATCGGCGGCAACACCTTGTCGGCGTTCGCCGGCTATCTCATCGGCCAGATCGTGCCCAATCCCGTCATGGCCGCCGGCGCCGCGGTGGCCTTCGCCATCGGCGCCATGTCGATCGCGCGCTGCCTGCATCCGCCGGGCGGCGCCGCCGCGCTGACCGTGGCGCTGGGCGGTCCCGCCGTCGCCAAATGGGGCGCGCTGTTTCCGCTGGTGCCGGTGGGCCTGAACTCCTGCATGCTGGTGCTGCTGGGCATCTTCTTCCACAAGCTGACGCGCCGGGCCTATCCGCACAAGCCCGCGCCCGCCGCCAATCCGCATGGGACCGCCGATCCGTCGCCCGTCGACCGGGTGGGGCCGCGCCAGGAGGACGTCGAGGCGGCGCTCGCCAAGCTGGGCACCACCTTCGACATCGACCCGGAAGATTTGCAGCAGCTTCTGCATGAAATCGAAGTCCAGGCGCTGGTGCGCACGCATGCCGACCTGCTTTGCGCGGATATCATGTCGCGCGACGTCATTTCCGTGCGGCCGGACGCCACGCCGGCCCAGGCGCAGGAACTGTTGCTGCGGCACGATATCCGCACGCTGCCGGTGCTGGACGAGCACGGGCATCTGCTCGGCACGGTCGGCCTGCGCGACCTGGTCCGTCCGGCCGCCAGCGTGGCCGACGTGCTGGCGTCGGCCCAGACCACGGACGCCGACCAGCCCGCCGCCGCGCTGCTGCCGGTGCTCACCGACGGCCGCACGCATGCGGTGATCGTCACCGACGCCGCCGGCTGCGTCGCCGGCATCATCTCCCAGACCGACCTGCTCGGCACCCTCGGCCGCGCGCCCTTCGCCGGCCTGCCCGCCTGAGGCGCCGCCGCCCGCAATCCCCGCGCTATGCCCCCGCGGCGCCCGCCTTCTCCAGCAGGAAGGCGATGCACGTGCGCACCGCGCGCGTCTGATGGCGATTGGACAGGTAGAGCAGGTACATATGCGTGCCGAAGATGCTGAGCCGGTATTCGTCCAGCGTGCTCAGGATCTCGCCCGCCGCAAGCTGGTCCCGCACCACGTAGTCCGGCACCAGACCCACGCCCAGGCCCGCCAGGATGCCCTGGCGCAAGAACGGAAAGTGCTCGGAGATCAACGTCGGCTCCAGCATGATCTCGTGGCGCTCTCCGTCCCGGTAGGCTGACAGGCGCAGGTGCTTGCCCATCACGCTGGAGGTGATCAGCGGCGAATCGCGCAGCGCCTGCAGCGTGCCCGGCAGGCCGTGCTCGCGCACGTATTCGCGCGAGGCGCAGGCCACGTAATGCACGTCGCCCAGCGGCCGCGCCACCAGCGAGGGCGGCGGCTCGGGCAGGACGCGGATGGCGATGTCCACGTCGTCGCGCAGGTTGTCCGCGCGATTCTCGAAAAGCACGTCGAGCACGATGCCGGGGTAGAGGCGCTTGAACTCGATCAGCCAGTGGCTCATCACCAACTGGCCATAGCCGCTGGGCACGCTGATGCCGACGCGGCCCACCAGGCCCTGGCTGAGGTTGGCGATGGTTTCCTGCGCGGCGCGCATCTCATTGCGGATGGACAGGCCGTGTTGGTACAGGCGGGCCCCTACCTCCGTGGGTTCCACCCGCCGCGTGGTGCGGTGCAGGAGCTGCACGCCGGCGGCTTTTTCGAGCTGCGCCAGGTGATAGCTGACGTTGGCCCGCGTCACCTTGAGCTTGCGCGCGGCTTGGCTGAGATTGCCGCTGTCGATGATCTCGACAAGCATGGTCAGCGAGGCGAGATCCATGGGTCAGTGTCAAAAAAAATTGAACGGATTGTCAATGTCTTGTTGAATTGTAAAGGGATTTTGTCGATGCCAGAATCTCTGGCTTCCATGCGGTGGGGGGACGCGGCTGGTTTCCGCCGCCGTCGCGTGGCCGGCCGGGCCGCCCCGGAACTTATTCAAGGATGGAGACTGATGGATCTGCAATTCACGCCCGAAGAACTGGCCTTTCGCGACGAGGTGCGGGGCTTCCTGAAGGACCAACTGCCCGAGGCGACGGCGGCCAAGGTAAGGAACAACCTGCACCTGTCCCGCGAGGACATGGAGGACTGGCAGGCGCGCGTCAACGCGCGCGGCTGGCTGGCCAGCCACTGGCCCCGGGAATACGGCGGCACCGGCTGGAACGCCTTCGAGAAATTCATTTTCGAGACCGAGTGCGCCGTTGCCGGCGCGCCGCGCCTGCTGTCCTTCGGCCTGACCATGCTGGGGCCGGTGCTGATCAAGTACGGCAACGAGGCGCAGAAAAAGCATTGGCTGCCGCGCATCCTCAACGGCGCCGACTGGTGGTGCCAGGGCTATTCCGAGCCGGGGTCGGGTTCCGACCTGGCCTCGCTGAAGACTTCCGCCGTGCGCGTCGCCGACCCGGCGGGCGACTACTACCTCGTCAATGGCCAGAAGACCTGGACCACCCTGGGCCAGTACGCCAACATGATTTTCTGCCTGGTGCGCACCGACAAGTCGGTGAAGGCCCAGCAGGGCATCAGCTTCCTGCTGATCGACATGAAGACGCCGGGCATCGAGGTGCGCCCCATCATCACGCTCGATGGCGAGCATGAAGTCAACGAGGTGTTCTTCACCAACGTCAAGGTGCCGGTCGAGAACCTGGTCGGCGAGGAAAACAAGGGCTGGACCTACGCCAAGTACCTGCTGACCTACGAGCGCACCAATATCGCGGGGGTGGGTTTCTCGATGGCCTTGCTGGAGAAGCTCAAGACCGCGGCCGCGCGGCTGGCGTACAAGGGCCGTCCGCTGTTGCAAGACCCGCTCTTCGCGGCCCGGGTGGCGCGCGTCGAGATCGACCTGGAAAACATGAAGACCACCAACCTGCGCGTGCTGGCCGCCGTGGCCGGCGGCGGCGTGCCGGGCGCGGAAAGCTCCATGCTGAAGATCAAGGGCACGGTGATCCGCCAGGAGCTGCTGTCGCTGATCCGCCGCGCGATGGGCCCCTACGCGGCGCCGTACATCGAGGCGGCGCTGCACTACGGCTATGACGAAACGCCGGTCGGCCCGCCCGAGGCGCAGTCCGCCGCCAAGGCCTATTTCAACTATCGCAAGCTGTCCATCTTCGGCGGCTCCAACGAAATCCAGAAGAACATCATCTCCAAGACGATCCTGGGACTGTAGGACACAGGTGGCGACATGAATTTCGAACATACCGAAGACCGCCGCATGCTGGCGGATACGCTGAACCGCTTCATCTCCGAACGATACGGCATCGAGGCGCGCAACCGCATCGCCTATGGCGAGGAGGGCCACAGCCCGGCCCTGTACGCGAAGTTCGCCGAACTGGGCGCCATCGGCGCGCTGTTCCCGGAGACGTCGGGCGGTTTCGGCGGGCAGGGCTTCGACATCAGCGTGGTGTTCGAGTGCCTGGGCCGCGGCCTGGTGGCCGAGCCCATGCTGGGCGCGCTGGCGGTCGGCCAGGCGCTGGTCCACGCCGGCAGCCCGGCGCAGCAGGCCTGGCTGGACGACATCATCGCCGGCAACTGCATCGCCGCGCTGGCCCATGACGAACCGGGCAGCCACTACGAGCTGGAAAACGTCGCCGCCACGGCGCGCCGGGACGGCGACGGCTGGGTGATCGACGGCGCCAAGGGCGTGGTGGGGTTTGGCGAGCAGGCCGGCCTGCTGCTGGTCTCGGCGCGCACCTCGGGCCAGCCGGGCGACGCGGCCGGCATCAGCCTGTTCCTGGTGCCGGGCGACGCCGCGGGCCTGTCCAAGCGCGGCTACCCCCGCTTCGAAGGCGGCCGCGCGGCCGAGCTGACGTTCGACGGCGTGAAGGTCGGCGCCGACGGGCTGCTGGGGCGCGAGGGCGCGGGGTTCGAGGTGCTGGAACGCATCAGCGGCTACGCCGTGCTGGCCTTGTGCGCCGAGGCGCTGGGCGCCATGGACGTGGCCAAGGACCAGACGCTGGAGTACCTGCGCATCCGCAAGCAGTTCGGCGTGCCCATCGGCAGTTTCCAGGCCTTGCAGCACCGCATGGCCGACCTCCTGCTGGAAGTGGAGCAGGCGCGCTCGGCCGTCATCAACGCGGCCGCGGCGATCGACGAAGACGACCGCGTGGCGCGCGAGCGCGTCCTGTCGGCGGCCAAGTACAGCACCGGCTATGTCGGCACGCTGGTGGCGGAGGAAAGCATCCAGTTGCACGGCGGCATCGGCATGACCTGGGAGCTGCCCCTGGCCCACTACGCCAAGCGGCTGGTCATGATCGACCACCAGTTCGGCGACGAAGACCATCACCTGGCCCGCTTCATCGAACTGGGACAGCAGCAGGACGGGCAGGGGAGCCATCCATGACCGGGCCGGTCCTGCTCAGCCGGCGCGAGGGCGCCGTACTGGTGTTGAGCAACAACAACCCGGCGGCGCGCAACGCCTTGTCGCCCGGGTTCTATGCCGCCCTGACGGAAGCGCTGGCCGCCGCGGCCGCCGATCCCGAGGTGGGCGCGGTGGTGCTGACCGGCGAGGGCGGGCATTTCTGCTCCGGCGGCGACTTGCGCCAGTTGGCCAGGCGGCGCGAACTGCCCGTCGAGGAACGCCGCGTCCTGCTCGAAGGGCTGCACGGCATGGTGCGCAGCCTGCGCGACTTTCCCAAAGCCCCTGATCGCCGCGGTGGAGGGCGCCGCGGCGGGCGCCGGCCTGTCGCTGGCCCTGGCTTGCGATATGCTCGTGGCGGCGCGTGACGCCGTGTTTTCGGTGGCCTACGTCAAGGTGGGGCTGACGCCGGACGGCGGCGCCACGGCCTTCCTGGCGGAGTTCATGTCGCGGCAGTTGCTGACCGAATTGTGCCTGACGGGAAATCGCGTCGACGGCGAGCGGATGCACGCCCTGGGCGCGGTCAACCGCCTGGCCGCGCCGGGGCAAGCCCTGGCCGAGGCCCTGGCATTGGCCCATGGCGTGGCCGAGGGGCCGGCGCTGGCCATGGCGCGCATCAAGTCGCTGTGCCGCGTGGCCCATGCCAACACCCTGGAGGAACAACTGGAGCAGGAGGCGCGCTTCATGGTGCTTTCGCAGGAGACCGAGGAGTCGCGCGAGGGGATAGGCGCCTTCCTGGAGAAGCGTCCGCCGGACTACGCCGGCCTGCGCCGGCCAGGTTGAGCGCTTCGCAAAAAAGATAAAGAGGAGACGAAGATGAAGCAGACGCAGGCGGCGCCCCAGGCCGATGAGGGCATGGATTTGCCGCTGGAGGGCGTGAAGGTCCTGGACCTGTCCCGGGTCTTCGCCGGCCCCTTGTGCGGCCAGGTGCTGGCGGACTTCGGCGCCGAGGTGGTCAAGGTCGAGCATCCGGGCCGGGGCGACGACACGCGCGATTGGGGCCTGCGCATCGGCGAGACCGAATCCACGTACTACTCGGCCATGAACCGCAACAAGCAGTCCGTCACGCTGGACCTGCAAAGCGAGGAGGGCGTGCGCATCGTTCACGAACTGCTGCCGCGGTTCGACGTGGTGATCCACAATTTCAAGCATGGCGGCGCCGAGAAGCTGGGTCTGGGCTATGAACGGCTCAAGGCCATCAAGCCGGACCTGGTCTATTGCGCCATCGCCGGCTACGGCAGCTATTCGCCCGAGGCGGGGCGGCCCGGCTACGACCTGGTGATCCAGGGCGAGAGCGGCCTCATGGCCATCAATGGCGAGGCCGGCCGGCCGCCCTTGAAGTTCGGCGTCGCCGTCGTCGACATGATGACCGGCATGTGCGCGGCGCAGGCCGTGCTGGCGGCGCTGTGGCGGCGCGAGCGCACGGGCAGGGGCGGGCACATCGAGATGTCGCTGTACGACTGCGGCATCCTGACCACCAGCTACTACGGCCTGGACGCGATGCTGCTGGGGCACGACCCCCAGCGCTACGGCAACGCCCATCCCTCCATCGTGCCCTACGGCATGTTCGAGGCGGCCGATGGACCGCTCATCATCACCGTTGGCAACAACGCGCAGTTCGACAAGTTCTGCCGCCAGGTGGTGATGCGGCCGGACATCGCCGACGATCCGCGCTTCTCGACCAACGTCGAGCGCAGCAAGCACCGCCTGGTCCTGCTGCCGATGATGGTGGAGTTGATCCGTTCCTTCCCGCGCGACGCGCTGCTGGAGCGGCTGGCGGCCTGCGGCATTCCCTGCGGCAAGGTGGCGGGCCTGCACGAGGCGCTGACCTGCGAACGCACCCGGCAGGCGGGCATGCTGCGCGAGATGCCACATCCCGTGGCGGGAAAGACGCACACCTTCGCGCCGCCGTATCGCTTCGACGGCCGGCGCCTGCCCATACGCAAGGCGCCGCCCGGCCTGGGCCAGGACACCCGCGAAGTGCTGCAGCGCCTGCTTAGCCTGCCGGACGACGAATTGGCCGCCTTGCGCGACAAGGGCGTGCTGACGCTGCCCGGCGAGGTTGCCTGAAGTCGGTGCGATTCCCCGATCGGTTCTTTTAAAGGTTGACGTGTATGTCCAGGATTCCCGCCGTATTGCAGAAACTCCGGCTGCCGGTGATCGCATCGCCGATGTTCATCGTCAGCACGCCCGCGCTGCTGGTCGCCCAATGCCAGTCCGGCATCGTGGGCAGCATGCCCGCCCTCAATGCGCGGCCCAGCGCGCAACTCGACGAGTGGCTGGCGGAGATCACCGAGACCCTGGCCGCCTGGAACGCGGCCAATCCGGCGCGGCCGGCCGCGCCTTTCGCCATCAATCTCATCGCGCACAAGACCAATACCCGCCTCGACGAGGACCTGGCCCTGTGCGAGAAATATAAGGTGCCGCTCGTCATCACCAGCCTGGGCGCGCGCGAGGAAATCAACCAGGCGGTCCATGCCTGGGGCGGCGTGACCCTGCACGACGTGATTCACAACACCTACGCGCACAAGGCGATCGACAAGGGAGCCGACGGCTTGATCGCGGTCGCGGCCGGCGCGGGCGGCCATGCGGGGACGCGCCATCCGTTTGCCCTGGTGCAGGAAATCCGCCAGTGGTTCGACGGGCCGCTGGCGCTGTCGGGGGCGATCGCCACCGGCGACGCCGTCCTGGCGGCCCAGGCGCTGGGGGCCGATTTCGCCTACATCGGTTCGCCCTTCATCGCCACCGCGGAGGCCAATGCCTCGGAAGGCTACAAGCGGGCGGTGGTGGAGGCCAGTTCCGACGACATCGTCTACAGCAACCTGTTTACCGGCGTGCACGGGAACTACCTGGCCGCGTCCATCCGCAACGCGGGGCTGGACCCGGACAACCTGCCCACGCCGGAGCGCGGCTACGTGTCCGGCGCGCCCAAGGCCTGGAAGGACATCTGGGGCTGCGGACAGGGGGTGGGCGTCATCGACGCGGTGGTGCCGGCCGCCGCCCTGGTGGACCGCATCGCGGCACAATACGAGGCGGCGAAGGCCAGGCTGCTGGCGGCCTGAGTATTTTCCAGCGGCAATCCAAAATGCGCCATCCGGCGCGAATGCGACCAAGAACAGCCGGCTCGATCCGGCAGCACAGGAGACGACGACATGAAGCAAACCCGACATCCGCGCCGCGCGCGCCTGAAAACCCTATTGCTGTCCCTGGCGCTGGCCGCCGGCGCGGCCGGCTTCGGTGGGCAGGCGCAGGCGGCCGATGCCGCCTGGCCCAGCCGCCCCATCCACGTCGTGGTGGGCTACACGCCGGGCGGCGCGACCGACATCGTGACCCGCATCATCATGGAGAAGCTGGGCGCGCGCCTGAAGCAGACCATCATCGTCGAGAACAAGCCCGGCGCCAACAGCCAGTTGAGCGCCGCCTATGTCGCCAAGGCCGAGCCGGACGGCTACACCTTCCTGAGCATCCTGCCGGCCTACGTCATCAACAGCCATCTGTACAAGATCTCCTACGATCCGGCCAACCTGATCCCGGTGGTGCACATGGCCGACCTGCCGCTCTTCCTGTTCGTCAGCAACGCCGTGCCGGCCAACAACGTGAAGGAGCTGGTGGAATACGGCCGCGCCCATCCCGACAAGCTCACCTTCGCGTCCAGCGGCACGGGGTCCAGCGCGCACATGGTGGGCGCCGATTTCGCGCTGCGCGCCAATATGGCCATGACCCACGTGCCCTACAAGGGCAGCGCGCCCATCCTCACCGACCTGCTCGGCGGCCAGGTCTCGATGGTCTTCGACCCCATCCTGGTGCCCATGCAGTACGTCAAGCAGGGCAAGCTCAAGGCCCTGGCCCTGAGCCATACCAGCCGCTGGCCCACCGAGCCCGGCATTCCCACCATGGAGGAGTCCGGCTTCCCCGGCTTCACCACCGAGTCGTGGGTCGGCCTGCTCGCGCCCAAGGGCACGCCGCAGGCCATCGTCGACCGCATGGCCAGCGAGATCACCGCCATCGCCAAGAACGATCCCGACGTGCGCCGCAAGCTGATGGACCAGGGCTTGATGCCCGCCGGGGGCACGCCGGCGGAATTCGGCGAATTGATGCGCAAGGACTCCGAGCACTATGAGACCATCATCAAGGAGGCGCACATCACCGCGCAGTGATGCGTGCGGAGGCGGCAGGGATCCCGGCATCGAGGCCGCCGCCCGCGCCCTGGCCGCGGGCGATCCCCTGGACGCGCTGAACCGCGTCGCCTTGCGCGACGATGCGCCCGCCCTGGCGCTGCGCGGCGTCGCCATGGCCCAGATCGGCGACATGGCGCGGGCGCGCGCGCTGGTGCGCCGCGCCGCGCGGGCCTTCGGCGCACGGGCGCCCGTCGCGCAGGCGCGCTGCCGCCTGGCCGAGGCGGAGATCGCGCTGGCCACGCGGCAACTGGCCGGCCTGGAGCAGGCCCTCGATGGCGCGCAAGCCGTTTTCGATACCCATGGCGACCGCGCCAACGCCGTTTATGCCCGCCTGCTCCAGGCGCGCCGCCGCTTGCTGACCGGGGACGTCGACCAGGCGCAGGCCGGCCTGTCGACGCTCGATCCCGCCGCCGCGCCGCCCGCCATGCGGGCCCTCCACGCCTTGCTGCTCGCCGGCATCGCGCTGCGGAAACGGCAGGCCAGGGCCGCGCGGCAGGCCCTGGAGCGTGCGGAATATTGGTGCGTCCTCCTGTCGCAGCGTGACTGGAGCACAGAGGGATGGCGTTCGCCTGAAGCGGCCGGGGATGCTCCTGCCGCTCAAAAACCCGGCATCGCCGGCCTGGCCGCGGAAGTGGAGGCCATGCGCCGCGTCCTGGCCGCGCCGGCCGCCTGTCTGCTGGCGGACGGTGCGCAGCGGCCGTTGCGGCTGGACGACGTGGAGGCCTTGCTGGACAGCCCGGCGCTGGTCATCGACGGCTGCCGCCACGCCGTGCAATCCGGCGCCGTCACGATCGCCCTGGCGCGCAGCCCCACGCTTTTCGCGCTGGTCCGTGCATTGGGGGAGGCGTGGCCGGGCGATGTGTCGCGCGCCGCGCTGGTGCGGCGGGTCTTTCGCGGGAAGGCCGCGGACGAGTCCTACCGCGCCCGCCTGCGCGTGGAAATCGGCAGGCTGCGCGCTGCGCTGCGGCCGCTCGCCGGCGTTCGCGCGACCGCGGCGGGGTATGCGCTGATCCTGGATGACGCCCTACGCCCCCCGCCGCAAACCGTCGCGGTATTGACGCCTCCCGTCGAGCAGCCCCACGCCGACCTGCTCGCGCTGCTGGCGGACGGCGAGGCGTGGTCCAGTTCCGCGCTCGCGCTGGCCTTGGGCGTCAGCCAGCGCACCCTGCAACGGGCGCTCGATGCGCTGGCGGCGCGGGGCCAGGCACGCCCGCTGGGACGCGGCCGGGCGCGGCGCTGGACGGCGCCCGCGCACGCCGATATCGCGACAAACTTTTTACTCACGGGTACGCTGGCCGCCGCGTAGCATGAACTCGAACCTTGGAGCGGTCGCTCCCGCGCCGACGCAAGAGCCGACGCACGAGCGCCCCGCGTCCCACCTGCTTCCGTTGTCAGGCATACCATCGAGGAACGAGACGATGAAACGATCCAACGCTGAAATTGTCCGTGAATACGGCCCCCTGCCGGGCGTCACCGCCGTGCACGGCCTGACCTATGACGGCCGCCATGTCTGGTTCGCGTCGGGCGAACACCTGCATGCCCTCGATCCCGCCAGCGGGCAGGCCGTGCGCAAGCTGGACGTGCCGGCCTCCGCGGGCATGGCCTTCGACGGCCGCTGCCTCTACCAGATCGCCGGCGAACACATCCGCAAGGTGGATCCGGAATCCGGGAAGATCCTGGGCACGATACCCACGCCCGACGGCGCCGCCTCGGGCATGGCGTGGGCCGACGGCATGCTGTGGGTCGGCCAGTACCAGAAACGCCGCATCCTCCAGGTCGATCCCGCCGACGGCAGGGTCCTGCGCACGCTCGCCTGCGATCGCCACGTCACGGGCGTGAGCTGGGTCGACGGGCAACTGTGGCACGGCACCTGGGAGGACGGCCATAGCGAGATACGGCGCATCGACCCCCAGACCGGCGCGGTGCAGGCCAGCCTGGACATGCCCGAGGGCGTCAGCGTCTCCGGCCTCGAATCCGACGGCGCCGGCCTGTTCTATTGCGGCGGCGGCGATTCGGGCAAGATCCGCGCGGTGCGCCGGCCCGAATAGCGCAGCCCCTCAGTTCGCCAGCAGTTGCGCCAGCCCCACCGCGCTCTTGACCTCCAGCTTGGCGAAGATCCGCGCGCGGTGGACTTCCACCGTGCGCACGCTGATGCACAGCGCGTCGGCGATCTGCCGGTTGGTGCGGTCTTCCACGATCTGCTGGGCGATTTCCCGTTCGCGCGGGCTCAGCGTCTCCAGCACCGCGCCGGGCCCGCGCGCCGCGCTTTCGGCCACGCGGCAGACGTGCTCCAGGCTTTCCTCCACCCGGTCGACGAGCTGGTTGCCCGAGTGGGGCTTTTCGAAGAAATAGTAGGCGCCGCCCCGCAGCGCCTCGACCGCCATGGGGATATCGCCATGGCCGGTCAGGAAAATCACCGCATGCCGCGGCGCCAGGCCGCAGGCCTTCAACTGTTCGAAGAGCTCCAGGCCGCTCATGCCCGGCATGCGCACGTCCAGCAGCAGGCAGGACGGCGTGGCGGCCAGTCCCTCGTCGCGCCAGGCGCGCAGGAACTGGTCCGCGTTGGCGTACGTCCGCAGCGCCAGCCCGCGCGAGCGGAACAAGGCCTCCAGCGCGTCGCGCACCACTTCGTCGTCGTCGACCAGATGGATATTGGCTTCGCGGCTCATTCGGACTCCTGCAGCGCGTCCGCGCCGACGGCGGCCGGCAGGTCGAAATAGAAGCGGGCGCCGACGTCGGCCGCTTCGTAGCGCAAGTGCGAGCGCATCAATTCCAGCGCCGAACGGCACACCGACAATCCCATACCCATGCCCTCCGGCTTGGTGGTGAAAAATGGCGACTCCAGCGCCTGCTCCAGGTCGCCGGCCAGGCCGTGGCCCCAATCCCGCACCGACACGCGCAAGGGGCCGCGGCCGTCCCGGTTCATTTCCTGCACCGAAATCAGGATGCGGCGCGCCGCCGGCGCCAGGCCCTCCATCGCCTCGAACGCATTGCGCGTCAGGTTGAGGATGACCTGTTCGAGCAGCACCCGGTCGACCAGGGCCCGCGGCAGCCCCGCCGGCACCTGCACCTGTATCGACTCGCCGGCGCGCGTGGTCTGCAGGCGGATCAGCGGCAGCAGGCCGTTGATGACTTCGCCCAGCGAGACCGGGGCCAGCGTCAGCTCGGCCTTGCGCACGAAACTATGGACGCGGCTGATGATGTGCCCGGCGCGCTCGGCCTGGGCACGGGCCTTGGAGACCATGGCCACGATATCGCCGTGCACGTCGCGGGAGGCGGCCGCGTCCCGGTCGGCATGGCGCAGCAGGTTGTCGGCCGCCGAGCAGTAGCTGTTGATCGCCGCCAGGGGCTGGTTCAGCTCGTGCGCCAGCGCGGACGCCATCTCGCCCAGGGTCATCAGGCGGGAGCGGTGATTGATGCGTTCGTCGTGCCGGCGGCGGAAGTCCTCGGCCTTCTTCTGTTCGGTGATGTCCATGATGGACGCCATCCAGCCGGTCTGCCTGCCGTTGCCGTCCAGCAGCGGCGCCTCGCTGACCAGCACCGACAGCCGCGTGCCGTCGCGGCGCAGGTAGACGGACTCGAACGGATCGGAGCGCAGGGTGCGCGCCAGCAGTTGTTCATGGCGCCGCAGGGATTGCTCCGTATTTTCCGGGGCCCAATACGGCATGGGCGGGACACAGCCGATGAGTTCGGACTCGGTATAGCCCACCATGTCGCAGAAGGCGGGGTTGACGTAGGTGATCACGCCGTCCAGGTCGCGCGCCCGCAGGCCGGACATCAGCGAATTCTCCATCGCCTGCCGGAAGGCCTGTTGTTCGCGCAGCGCCCGCTCCGCCGCCGTGCGGCGCTTCAGGTCCTGGCCCAGCATCCACACCGACCAGGCCAGCAGGAGCGCCAACGCGATGACCGCGCCCGCCATCAGGTTGGGCACGACGCGCGGCACGTCCCGGGTGCTGTTGGCGTTCAGGAAGAAGGCCTGGCCCGCGATCGCGGTTTCCATGTGGTGCTGGTACACGCCGCGTCCCTTGACGCCGGGGTCGCGCACGGCCAGGACGTTGCCGTCGAGGTCGGTCAGCGTGACCTCGTTGTCGTGCGCGAACCACCACGGCAAGGTGTCGTTGAGCAGTTGGGGCAGGGACACCAGCGCCACCAGCGCGCCGTCGTAGACCGGCACGGCCAGCAGCACCATGCCGCGCTCCGTGGCGCCGCGCCAGAATTCCGCCGAGGGATGCTTCAGGCGCAAGGCGCGGTCGGCCACGTCCGCCCACGGCGCCGCCGTCTCCAGGCCCGCGGGCGGCTGTTGCGGAAAGCATTGCTGCGGCGCACCGCCGCGCGGCAGCCGGCACAGCAACCGCATTTCCGGGCTGCGCTGCTGGAGCTCGGCCGCGCGCCGCGCGAAGATGCCGGGGTTGCGTCCCTCGTCCAGCTCCACGTCCCGGTACAGGACCTGCATGGATTCGACCAGGCGATTGGTCTCGAAATCGAGCGATTGCTCGGCCCACAGCGTGTCCGAGATCATCTGCTCGTTGCGGCGCTCGTGTTCGATGCCGCGCGACACCAGCAGCGCGGCGATGGCGCCGGCGGCGATGAGCAGGATGACCGCCAGGGGCAAACCGACGCGCCATTGCGCCGCCGCCGCGCCCCGCCATCCCGAAAAATGTGGGGAATACGTATTGTCCGGTTTCGGCGGCCCCGACATAATCCGACTCCAACAAGGGGCCTGAGCGCCCGCAGAAAAATAACCCGGAGGAGAAAATCCATGAAAATGCGATATTTGATCGCTGCGCTGTGCCTGTCAACCGTGGGTATGGGAGGCGCCGCCAGGGCGGACGAGCCCATCGTCATCAAGTTCAGCCACGTCGTGGCGACCGACACGCCCAAGGGCAAGGCCGCCGAATACTTCAAGAAGCTGGCCGAGGAACGCACCCACGGCAAGGTCAAGGTAGAGGTTTACCCTAATAGCCAGTTGTACAAGGACAAGGAAGAACTCGAAGCCTTGCAGCTCGGCTCGGTCCAGATGCTCGCGCCCTCGCTGGCGAAGTTCGGTCCGCTGGGCCTGAAGGAATTCGAAGTCTTCGACCTGCCCTATATCTTCGATAACTACGACGATTTGCACAAGGTCACCGAAGGCCCGGTCGGCAAGTCGCTGATGGGCAAGCTGGAATCCAAGGGCATCGTCGGCCTGGCGTTCTGGGACAACGGCTTCAAGGTCATGACCGACAACAAGCCGCTGCGCGAGCCCGCCGATTTCCGCGGCCACAAGATGCGCATCCAGTCCTCCAAGGTGCTCGACGCGCAATTCCGCGCCCTCGGCGCGATTCCCCAGGTGATGGCCTTCTCCGAGGTCTACCAGGCCATGCAGACGGGCGTGGTGGACGGTTCGGAAAACACGCCCTCCAACGTCTACACGCAGCGCATGCACGAGGTGCAGAAGTACCTCACGCTGTCCAATCACGGCTACATCGGCTATGCCGTGATCGCCAACAAGAAGTTCTGGGACGGCCTGCCCGCCGACATCCGCACGACGCTGGAAGGCGCCATGCACGACGCCACGGTCTACGGCAACGACATCGCCAAGAAGGAAAACGACGAGGCGTTGCAGAAGATCAAGGACGCGCACACCACCGAGATCATCGAGCTCACGCCGGAACAGAAGTCCGACTGGCGCAAGGCCCTGGCCAAGGTGCACCGCCAGCAGGAAGGCCGCATCGGCAAGGACCTGATCCAGCAGGTCTACCAGGCCACGGGCAAGCCCCTGTAACCGGCCATCGCGCGTCGCGGCGCCGCATGCGCCGCGACGCCGCTTCGCAAGGCCGGCCGACGCCGGCACTTTATCGTTTTGGGCGGCGCCTCGCGTGTCGGCACGCCGTCCCGGGATTACGTCGATGATGAAATTACTCGACCACCTGGAAGAATGGCTGATCAGCTTCCTGATCGCCGGCGCTACGCTGGTCATCTTCCTGGCCGTTCTCCACCGCTACGCCTCCGGCGTACCGATTCCCTACCTGCAGGACTGGCTGCTGTCGATGGACGTCAGTTGGGCGCAGGAGCTGTGCATCTATATGTTCGTGTGGATGGCCAAGTTCGGCGCCGCCTATGGCGTGCGCAGCGGCATCCACGTGGGCGTGGACGTGCTGGTCAATCGCCTGGAGCCCAAGTCCCGCACGATCTGCATCGTGCTGAGCCTGCTGGCGGGCGCGCTCTTCACCGGCGTGGTCGGCACCCTGGGCGCGCGCTTCGTCTGGGCGTTGTCGCATACGGACTCGGTGTCGCCGGACCTCGAATGGCCGCGCTGGATCATCTTCCTCTGCGTGCCCTTGGGCTCCTACCTGATGTGCTTCCGCTTCCTCCAGGTGTGCTACCGCTTCCTGCGCACCCATGAACTGCCCAAGCACGACCATTCGCAAGTGGAGGGCCTGGAGGTCGCCGGGTTCACCGATTCCCCCGATATCCTCGCGCCGGGAGCACGCCCGTGAGCCAGACTTCCCCCATCGCCCTGCCCGCGCAGGGCAACCCGCGCAATACCCGGCTGTTCATGCTGATACTGGCGCTGGTGCTGGCCGGCGCCATCCTGGCCTTCGGCAAGGCGGCCTTCATTTTCTGCCTGCTGGTGCTGCTGCTGCTGACCGGCATGCCGGTCTCGATCGCCCTCGGCCTGACGGTGCTGACCTATCTGTTCACGATGACCGACGTGCCGCTCGACTCGGTGGCGCTGAAGCTGTTCACCGGCATCGAGAACTTCGAGATCATGGCGATCCCGTTCTTCATCCTGGCCGGCGCCTTCCTGACGCACGGCGGGGTGGCGCGGCGCATGATCGATTTCGCCAGCAGCATCGTCGGCCACATGAACGGCGGGCTGGGCATCGCCGGGGTGCTGGCCTGCGCGATGTTCGCCGCGATCTCGGGCTCCAGCCCGGCGACCGTCATGGCAATCGGCTCCATCATCCTGCCGGCCATGGTGAAGCAGGGATTTCCGGCCCGTTTCGGCGCCGGCATCATCACCACCTCCGGCTCGCTGGGCATCCTGATTCCGCCGTCCATCGTGATGGTGCTGTATTCGGTGTCGACCAACACCTCCGTGGGCGACCTGTTCATGGCCGGCGTGGTGCCGGGCATCCTGCTGGCGATCCTGCTGGGCGGCGTGACGTGGTTCATCGCGCGGCGCAACAACTATCCGCGCCACCAGGAATTCCCGGAGCACACCTCGCTGCAGGCGACCGGCAACGCCCTGTGGGGCCTGCTGATGTGCCTGGCATTCACCATCGTGCCGCCGGCCCTGATCTGCCTGGCGCTGTACGGCGTGCTGCGCGCGGCGGCGCCGGATGTCGCGCAAGGCATCGGGCTGTTCGCGGTCGTCATCTCGCTGGTCTGGCTCTACACCGCCTATCGTATCGGCCGCCGCTTCCGGCATCCTCGCCTGCTGCGCTACGAGGCCCAGCGCGTCTGGACCACCTATTGGGAGAGCGTGTGGGGCCTGCTGCTGATCGTGGTGGTGATGGGCGGCATCTACGCGGGCATTTTCACGCCGACGGAAGCCGCTGCGATGAGCGCGGTGTATGCCTTCTTCGTATCCACCTGCGTGTACGGGGACATGCGGCTGCGCAACATCCCGCGCGTGCTGCTGGACTCGGCCAGCATGAGCGCCATGCTGCTGTACATCATCACCAACGCCGTGCTGTTCTCCTTCCTGATGACCTCGGAGAACATCCCGCAGCAGATGGCGGCGTGGATGCTGGCGCAGGGCCTGGGGCCGATCTCCTTCCTGCTGGTGGTCAACGTGTTGCTGCTGCTGGCGGGCAACGTGATGGAGCCGTCCTCGATCGTGTTGATCATGGCGCCCATCCTGTTCCCCGTCGCGCAGAAGCTGGGCATCGATCCCATCCATTTCGGCGTGCTGATCGTCGTCAACATGGAAGTGGGGATGTGCCACCCGCCGGTGGGGCTGAACCTGTACGTGGCCAGCGGCATCACGCGCATGGGGATCACCGAGCTGACCGTGGCGGTCGCGCCCTGGCTGATCGCGATGATAGGCTTCCTGCTGCTGGTGACCTACGTGCCGGCGGTGTCCCTGTGGCTGCCGCATCTGCTGCACTAGGGCGGGCCGGCGTCGGCCCCCGCGGAATCAATGCGGGGCGTCGATGCGGAAGGACAGCGGCGTCAGGCCGGACGCGCCGCCGTCCAGCAGTTCCAGCGTGACGCGCTGCCCGGGTTCGGCCTGGATGTCCCCGTCCGAAACCTGGTAGAGCGTGCCGCCGACCCGGTAGCTGTATTTGGTGGCCATGCTGACCGAGGAGCCGCGCGTGCCGGCGGCGCCTTGTAGAAGGCGAAACGTCAGCGCTTCGTCCACGACGCCGCTGACGGTGCGTTTGTGGGTGGCTTGCTTCATCGCCCGGCTGTTCGGCGCCGGAATAAAGCCGATCAGCACCAGAATGGCCGCCACCAGCAGCAGGGGCGGCATGGCGAGTCCCACGATGACGAAGATGCCCGCCAGGCTCCAGACGAACACCCGCACGAACGAGGCCGATTTCCTGAAGGTCTCGTGATCCTGTTCGCTCAGCGGCGCCGTGGCGACGCGGACGGGCTGGCTGTCGTGGTACTCGGCGCGCAGCAGCAGGGGCTGATGGCCGGGTAGCAGCGGCAGCAAGTGCAGGGTCACCTTGCCGCCGGTGACGGCGTGGGCCGACTGTGCGCGCATGCCCAGGTTGGTATCGGTCATGATCTCGTTCCAGTAGGGCAGCGCCACGTCGACCTGTTTCGTATCCAGGACGTAGCGGATGCCCGGCCTGGCGCCCGGCGCGATCTCTTGCAGCGTGCCGCTGACGAGCTGCTTGGGTATGCCGCCCGCCAGCGCGCGATTGACGCGCAGCCAACTGCGCGGCATCCGCGCCAGGCGCATGCCCGTGAAGATGGCCAGGCCCAGCAGGACGGCGGCCATCAGCGGCAGCAGTAGTCCCGCCTTGCGGTAGCTGCCGGGGTCGAACGCGATGACCAGCATCGCCACGCCGCTGCCGAGGAATGCCAGGAACAGATAGGTGCCGAACACGGCCTGGAAGGGGCTGCCGCGGCGATAACGGCGCAATAGCTGCAAGTCGTCGTCCGACAAGGGGCATTCGTTCGCGGGCGTTTCGGCGGGAAGGGATGCGGTCGAGCCTGGAGACATGGTCATGGACTATCCGTGCTGTGGACTTCTCCGGCCGCCGGCTTGGCGTGTGGCCGGGCGGCGGATGAAACGGCGGTTGGAACCGGCAGACGGAACCGGCAGTTGGAACCTTAAAGCCGTTCGGCCGTCCGCGCCAGTTTCTGCCGCCGCGTCCACACGGCGTCGCGCCTGGCCCACCAGAGCGCCAACCCGCTCACCAGGACCACGATGGCGACCAGGTCGAAGATCAGCCAGAGTATTTTCATCGGCATGCCGCCGTAGTCGCCGAAATGGAGCGGCTGGGACACCAGGATGGTGGTCAGGTACCACGGCAGCGGCCGCGCCGCGACCAGTCGCCCCGAGCCCGCATCCACCATGACGGGCTCCAGCAGCCTCGATGTCAGCGGGGAGTCGCCGCGCATGAACACCATGTAGTGGCGCGTCGTCGAAAAGCGGCTGGCGGGAAATCCGACGAAGGAGACTTCCATGCCCGGCGCGGCGCCGCGCGCGGTGTCGATCGCCTGCTGGGCCGAACCCAAGGCGGTAAGGGGCGGCGCGCCGCGGAACTGGCCCATCATGGCCGGCAGCTCGGTCGATTGCCAATGCGACAGCATCGGCAGGGCCAGCGTGTTGATGGCGCCGGTAACGCCGACGACCAGCAGCCAGCTCGCGGCCGCGATGCCGAGCAGGTTGTGCAGGTCCAGCCATTTCACGCGCGCCGCGCGCGCCTTGCGCACGGTGCCGAACGGCAGCCCGCGCATGAAGACCCCGTACACCACGATGCCCGAAACCATCGACGCCACGAACAGCAGGCCCATCAGGCCGATGAAGAGCGTGCCCGGCAGTCCGGTGAACAGATCCACGTGCAGGCGCCGGACGATGGACATGAAGCCGCTGTTCTGCGGAATGTCGTGGATCATCTCGCCGGTGCGGGCGTCGTATTTATAGACGGCCGTGGCCTCCATGGCGTCGGCCGTCTTGCCCAGGGAAACGTACCAGGCCGGCGAATCGTCGCTCTGCGACACGAAGCGGACCGCGTCGTGGGGACGCCGCGCCTGGGCGTCGGCGATCATCCCGTCGATGCTGGCCCGGCCGGTCACGCCGGGCAGGTCCGGCGGCTCGACGGTCGTGCCCGTCCAGTCGCCGATCTCGTCCTTCAGGATCAAGGGCATGCCGGTCACGCAAAGCAGCAGCAGCGACAGGGTACAGATCAGGCTGGTCCAGCGGTGTATGCGGTACCAGCGCGCGAAATGGCGTGTCGCCATGGCCGTGCCGGCACGGTTGGCGGCATGACTGTCCGGGCTTGCCGTCATCGCGACACGATCTCGCTGCCGCCGTCGGCGCGCGCCAGCACCTGCACGGGAATGATGCGGGGCAGGGCGGCCAGCAGCGCGCCCGGCTCGTCGATGCGGAAAATGCCGGAAATGCGCAGGCCCCTCACCCGCGAGTCGGGCACGCGGACCGGCACGGCCAGATAGCGATTCAGTTCGTCCATCGCATCCGCCAGGCGCGTCGCGTTGAACACGATGCGGCCGTCGCGCCACGCGGTCCGGGCGGCGACGTCCACGCCGCCGCGCACCGAAGGTTCGCCGTCCTCGTCCAGGCGCGCCTCATAGCCCGCCGTCAGGCGCGTGCTGCGGTGGCGCCACCAGGGGCCGCTGCGAACCTCGACCTCGCCTTCGGCCACGGCCACCCGCGCGCTGCCGTCCTCGTAGCGCACGTCGAAACAGGTGCCGACGGCGCGAACCAGGCCCGTATCCGTGTCCACGGTGAACGGCCGCGCGGGGTCCGGCGCCACCCGGCACAGGATCTCGCCGGCCTGGAGCTCGACGGTCCGGCGATCGGGATAGAAGCGCACCCGCGCCGTGGTGTCGCCGTTCACGTCCAGGCGCGAGCCGTCGGGCAGTTCCTCGCTGCGGCGCTCGCCGCGCCGGGTGGCGAAGGTCATCTGGTATTGGGGCGCATCGCGCAACAGGTGCAGCCCGGTGGCGGCCGCCGCGGCGACGCCGAATGCGGCGCCGATGCCATACGCGAAGCGGCGGCGGCCCGCCGAAATGACGGGCGCGGCGTTGCGGGCGGGCGTTGCCGGATCGCGCTTGGCTTGATCCGTGCCCCGGGTCCGGTCGCCCGCGGGATACCCCAGCGCGCGCATCCGTTCGGCCGGCACCTTGCCCGCCGCGTCCCACAAGGCCATGGCCAGGCGGAACTGCCGTTCATGGTCCGGGTCCGCGCGCCGCCATGCCGCGCAGGCCTGGCGCTCGTCCTCCGTCATGCTGCCCGATTGCTGGCGCATGAACCAATAGGCGGCCTGGTCGCGCGTATCGCTTAACTGTTCGGAATCGATCGGATCGTTCATTGCGGTTGGCCGTTGGCGGTTTTGCGTCCACTCACTCCAGAGACGCGCGGGACGCACGGAAACCTGAACGGTCAGAGGCCATGATTGTGTAACTTATCTTGCAACTGGCGCATGGCTCGCATGATATGCCGCTCGACCATATTGCGCGACACCCCGAGGTGGGCGGCAATGCGTTCGTGAGGCCAGCCTTCCAGCCGATGCAGCTTGAAGGCCTCCTGGCAGGCGACCGGCAGTTCGCCCAGCGCCGCCACCAGGTCGTCGGCCAGGCGGCTTGCCGCGTAGCTGTCTTCTGCGCTGTCGGCCAGCGGACAGTGCTCGTCCGGCAATTCGTGCAGCGGCGCGGCGGCGCGCAGGGTCCTGGCCCGATGCAGGCTGACGATGCGGTTGTAGACGCTGCGCAGCAGATAGGCGCGCGGTTCCTCGATGGCGCCCGCGCCTTTCTCCAGCATGTTGACCGCGATGTCCTGCATGGCGTCCTCCGCGTCCTCGCGCCGGACGGCGCGCGGACGGCCGGCGCCCCACAGCCAACTGTAGTGGGCGAGCCAATCCTTGGGCGAGGCTGGCGGGGAACGGGTCATGAAAGGGGGGCCGGTGGCACGTGAAAGGCGCCATTATCACTAATAGTTCTCATTCTTCCAAATATCTTTCCATTCCCGGGACCCGCCGTCGGGCGGCGATTTCGGCGGATAAATATATTTACAAAATAACATTGATTCTTGTTCAGGAAATGCTTGCGCCCAGGCGTCACCCATCCAGAGAAGCCGGCGCAGCCAGCGCCGCGTATGGATGGGAAACCGGATAGTGAAACTCGTCATCGTCACCGCGGCCTCGGACCGCGCGCGCACCGCCCTGCGGCCCGCTCTTGCCGCCCTGTTGATCGCCACGGCGTTCTGCGGCGCGGGCGCGCGGGCGCAGCAGGCGCCCACCGCCTTGAACATCGCGGCCCAGCCCTTGAGCAGCGCCTTGATCGAACTGGGGCGCCAGACTTCCCTCCAGTTCTTCTACACGCCGGAGACCGTGCAGGGCATCAACGCACCCGCCGTGTCGGGCACCATGACGCCCGACCAGGCGCTCGCCCGCCTGCTGCAAGGCACGGGCATCGCGGTCTCGCGCCAGGGCAACAGCATCACGCTGTCGCGGCCCGCCGCCGGCCCGGTCACCCAGTTGCCCCAGGTCAACGTGACGGGGCAGGGCGTCGGGAACGCGCTGCCGCCGGCCTACGAGGGCGGACAGGTGGCGACCGGCGGCTCGGTGGGCCTGCTGGGCAAGATGGATTTCATGGAAACGCCGTTCAACTACACCAGCTATACCAGCCAGTTGATTCGCGACCAGCAGGCCTCCAGCGTGGCGGACGTGCTGATCAACGATCCGTCCGTGCGCGCGTCCGGCGGCGAACGCGGCGGCGAGAGCGAGACCTTTGCCATCCGCGGCTTTCCCCTGGATGCGACCGATACCTCGCTGAACGGCCTGGCGGGCATCGCGCCCATCTACAAATCGTCCACCGACTACATCGAGCGCGTCGAGGTGTTGAAGGGGCCGTCCGCCCTGTTGAACGGCATGGCGCCCACCGGCTCGGTGGGCGGCAGCGTCAACCTCGTGTCCAAGCGCGCGGAAGACGATCCCCTGACGCGCCTGACCGCCAACTACGGCATGACGTCTCGGTACGGCGGCGCCGTGGACATCGGCCGGCGCTTCGGCGCGGACAACAAATTCGGCATCCGGGTGAATGCGTCCCATCGCGAGGGCGGCACCGGCGTCGACAACCAGGACACCCGTTCCACCCTGGGCTCCGTCGCGCTGGACTATCGCGGCGAACGCCTGCGCTTGTCGGGCGACCTGATCAGCCAGGAACAGCACACCAGCGGCAATACCCGCGGGCTGGTGGTGTCGCCCGGGCTCGACATTCCCAGCGCGCCCGACGCGCGCCGCAACCCGGGCCAATCGTGGGAATACTTCACCACCCGCAACACGGTGGTCGCCGGCCGGGCCGAATACGATTTCAGCGATGCGATCACCGGTTTCGCGGCCATCGGCCATTCGCGCGGGCGCTTCACCGCATTGATGGGCAACCCGACCGTGTTCGACAGCGCCGGCGACACGCGGACCACCGATTCGCCGGCCAAATTCAACTGGGATACGACCTCGTCGCAGGTGGGTCTGCGCGGCAAGTTCGATACCGGCCCCATCGGCCACACGCTGACCCTGGCCGGCGACACCCTGCTGCGCAAGAGCGGCAACGCTTTCGGCCGTTGTTCGTCGGCCGTCATCTCGAACATCTACGACCCCATCGACGTGCCGCAGCCGGCGTGCTCCGCCATGCCCAGCGACGTGCCGTGGACGGCGCGCACCACGCTCAGCAGCATCGCGCTGGCGGACACCCTGGCGTATCGCGACGACCTCGTGCAACTGACGCTGGGCGTGCGCCGCCAACAGGTGAAGACCGAGAACTACAGCGCCGCGACGGGCGAGCGCACCTCGCTGTACGACAAGCATGCCTTCACGCCCATGGTGGGGCTGGTGGTGCGCCCGTGGCGGCAGGTTTCGTTCTACGCGAACTACATCGAGGGCCTGAGCCCGGGGGCCGTCGCGCCCGATAACGCGGATAACGCGGGCCAGGCCTTCGCGCCGTACAAGACCAAGCAATACGAGGTCGGCGTCAAGTACGACAGCGGCGATTTCGCGGCCACCCTGGCGGCGTTCCAGATCAAGCAACCCAGCGGCAACCTATACAACAACGTATTCAGCGTGAACGGGGAACAGCGCAACCGCGGCCTGGAACTGAACATGTTCGGCGTCGTCACGCGCGGCGTGCGCCTGCTGGGCGGGGCCACCTATTACGATGCCGTGCTGACCGACACCCCGGGCGGCGTCAACAACGGCAACCGCGCCAACAACGTGCCGCGGGTGCAAACCAATATCGGCGCGGAATGGGATCTGCCGATGGTGCCGGGCCTGACGCTGACCTCGATGCTGGTCTACAACAGCACGCAGTACCGGGACCAGGCGAACACGCAGCAACTGCCGTCATGGACGCGGGTGGACCTGGGCGCGCGCTACGCTACCAAGATATCCGGCACGCCCACGGTGTTTCGCCTGAACGTGTTCAACGTCTTCAACAAGGACTACTGGACCGGCTCGGCCACCAGCTACGGCGCCATGTACATGGGCGCGCCGCGCACCGTCATGCTCTCCGCCAGTTTCGATTTTTGAGGGCGGGGAGGGGAAGCTCGTGGCGCTTACGCCCGGGCGTATTGCGCGACCGGCGTCTCGACGATCTTGCCGTCGCGTAGCTGCACGATGCGGTCGGCGGCGTCGAAGTAGCGGTCGTCGTGGGAAATGACGATCAGCGTCTTGCCCTGGCGCTTCAGGTCGGGCAGCAGCTCGGTGTAGAAGACGCGGCGAAACGCCGGGTCCTGGTCGGCGGCCCATTCGTCGAACATCATGATGGGCCGTTGTTCCAGGTAGGCGTGGACCAGGGCCAGCCGCTTGCGCTGGCCGGTGGAAAGGTCGGTCGTCGTAAAGGCGCCGTCGCGGATCTGCACGCGGCGCCCCAGTTCCAGTTTGCGCAGATAGTCGCGGGCCCGTTCGACCAGGTGCGCGTCGGCCGCCAGCAGATCGTCGAAGAGGTAATAGTCGGCGAAGACGGCCGAGAAGCGTTGGCGGTAGGCCTGCAGGTCCGCGTCCCGCAAGGGCTGGCCGTTCAGGAGGACCGCGCCCGAGGTCGGCGTATAGAGACCCAGCAGCAGCTTGATCAGCGTCGTCTTGCCCGAACCGTTGTCGCCGACGATGAACAGCGCCTCGCCGGCGCGCAGGGTCAGGTCGATCGGCCCCAGCTCGAACGAGGTTCCGCCATCTTCCGCGGGGAAGGCATAGCGCACCGCCCGCAGTTCTATCGTCCGCATGGGTTCGTCCGCCGCTTGGCCGGCGGCTGGCGGCGCGCTGTCGGGTTCGCTGAAATCGGCCGTCAGCGCGGCGATGCGGCGAAATGCGATCTGCGCCTGCCCGAGCGCGGGCAGGGCGGAAACCGCCTGGTCGATGGGGCCCTTGACGTAGAGCAGCACCAGCACCGCGCCGCTGACCACCGTCGCGGACAAGCCCATCGGCCGTTGCGCGGCCAGCAGGATGCCGATCACCACGAAAAAGAGGCCCGCGTTGGCGGCGTTGGCGCTCCAGAAACGCCGCATGGCGCGGATCTTCAGGTCGGCGATGCGGTTCGCCGCGCCGGACAGCAATTCCGCGTGCACCTGTTCGCTGCGTTCGCGATTCAGCCGGAGTTCCTTGGCGCCTTCGGTGATCGCCCGGTACTGCTTTTGCAGGTCGTCCTGCGCGTTGCGCACGCCCTCGTAGTCGCGCAGCCAGCCGCGCTTGGAATACAGGTTGATCGCCACGCCAATCGCGATGGCCGCCGCCGACACGAAGAACACGCCCGGCGAAAGCAGGGCCAGGTAGGCAAAGCCGCCTATCGTGATCGCCAGGGCGATCACGTAGCCCGAGAAACTGAAAGTGAAGGCGCTGACCATATCCACGTCGTTGGTGAGCACGGTCAGCAGCCGGTGATTGCGGCGTTGTTCGACCAGCGCCAGCGGCGCCCGCAGGATGCGCGCGGAAATATCCTTGCGCAGCGTGGCGATCACCTTCTGGCCGACGATGCTGTTGCCGATCCCGGCGACGGCGTCGCCGCCGATGCTGAGCGCGCAAAGCCCGGCGAATCGCAGCAACAGACCCGTCGTCAACCCTTCCGGCGCATGCAGCCCGTTGTTGACCGTCGCCAGCAGCCAGGCGGTAGCCAGTCCGCTGACCGCTCCAAGGACTGTCGCGGGCGCCATCACCCACAGCAGCGGCCGCAGCAGGCGGATGATTTCACGGAAAAGGCCGTGCCTGGAGGAAGGGGAGGTTGTCATGGACGGCGTTGGAGGCGAATACCCACGGCGGCCGCGCGCCCGGCTACGGCGGGCGCTCGACGCGGCGTAGGGAAACCGCGGCGCGCGGCGTGGTCCCAATCATACTTGGCGCCGGCATCGGCCGTCCCTGGAATTCCTAGAACTCATACGTCGCCGACAACATGATGGTGCGGGGCGCCCCGGTGACCAGGTTGCTGTTGAAGGTGTAGGCCGCCCAATAGTTCCTGTTCGCCACGTTGATCACGTCGGCGCGGAACGTGATCGGCTTGCCGCCGGGCCGTTCCCATACATAGCGGGCGCCGAGATCGAAACGGGTCCAGGCGGGAATGGACTGCTGTTCCTGGTTGGTCGAATCGACGTACTGCGAGGAGGTGTAGACCACGCGTCCCGTCAAGGTCAGTCCGCGAATGAAGGGCAGGTCCCACTCGCCGCTCAGGTTCGCCTGCACGTCCGGCACGCCGGCGGCCTTGTTTCCCTGGGTGAGCGATGACGTCGTCCGCGTCAGGCGGGCGTCGGTAAACGCGACGCCGCCCAGGAGACGGACGCCGGACGTGACTTCGCCGAACACGTTCAGCTCCACGCCGCGATTGCGCTGTTCGCCGTTGGCGGAATAGATGTTGGTGGTAGGAGAGACCGATCCGCTCGGCTGCGTGATCTGGAAAACCGAGGCGGTGGTCGTGAACCGGCCCCAGTCCACCTTCACTCCGGTCTCGTATTGCTTGGAAACGTAGGGCGGCAGGACTTCGCCGGCGTTTGCATAGGTCGACCCGACCGTGGTCCCCGCCTGGAGGCCTTCGATGTAATTCGCGTAGAGGGAGACGTTCTCCCATGGCTTGACGACCAGGCCGACCGCGGGCGTCCAGACGCCCTTGTCGTATCGGCCGGAAACGGCGCCCGTCGTCGTGTTGTAGTTCGTGGTCCTGATTTGCTGGTGGCGTTCGCCCAGCGTTAGCTGCGCGCGCCCGTCCAGGATGGACAGCGTGTCCGCCAAGGCGACGGAGGTGTGATGCGTGACGGCGCTGAGCGGCGCCTTGTACTGGTATCCGGCCGGTGACGAGATCGCGTCCGGGTCATAAAGGCTCCCCGTCTGCGCCGGGAAGACGGTCTGGCCGAAATGGCCTCTATAGTTCGCGTAGTTGGCCGCGAGCGAGACGGCATGCTTGACCGGGCCGGTATCGAAGGCCCCCCTGATGCCGGCCTGCGAGGAAAACGTGTCGTAGGCCCAGCTCGCCGCCGCCGGATTGACGGATACCGAGCCCGCCGAGTCGTTGATCTGTTCATAGGGAATGAGCCGGGACCCTGTGTTGTGGCGTCCGCCGACGGCGGCATAGGCGGTCCAATTGTCCGTCAGGTCATATTCTGCGCGCGCCATGCCGAAGGTGTCCCGGCTCCGGCCTCTCGTCCAATCCGGGAAGGTGGCGTCCGCGCCTTTCGGCGGGCGCGGCAGGTCGAAGCTGGACCCGTACGCGGGGAAAATGAATCCGACCTGGCCGGCCTCGCGGGTTTCCTGGTAGCCGCCATCCAGGGAAAAGCGGAAACGATCGCCCCGGTAATCGACGCCCAGCACCGCGTTGCCGTGGTGTTCGGAGCCGTTGTCGATGGCGGTGTCGCCGCCCATGATGGTGCCGTTGAAGCGGATGCCCCACTCCTTGTTTTCGCCGAAGCGGCGGCCATAGTCCAGGTGCGTGCCGAAGTCGGCCTTGGAGACATAGCTTGCCGTGATGCGGGTAATGGGATCGTCCGTCGCGTGCTTGGGGACGACGTTGATCGCGCCGCCTATCGATCCGTCGCTCTCGATGCCATACAGCAGCGCGCTCGCGCCCTTCAGGATCTCCACCCGCTCGGCGTAGTCGGCCGAGACCATGTCGTGGGGCAGGACGCCGGGCAGGCCGTTATAGAAGATGTCGCTGTTCGAGAGAGAGAATCCTCTCACCATGAAGTTGTCGAGATTGCGCCCGACCACGCCGGTGCTGCGCACGGAAGGATCGTCCGCGACGACGTCGGCGATGGTGCGCGCCTGCTGGTCCTCGATTCTCTTGCTCGTGTAGTTCGTGACGTTGAACGGCGTGTCCATGACGCTGCGCGCGCCCAGCATGCCCACTTGCCCTCCCGTCGCCACCTGCCCGCCGGCATAGGCCGGGAGCAATTCGCTCGACGTCGCGGCGCCGGTCACCGAGACGGTAGGCAAGGTGGTCACCGCGCCTCGTGTAGCGTCGGCCGGAAGAGGACGCAGAACGTAGGTGCCCGCTTTATCCTGGACGGCTTCCAGGCCCGTGTCCGCGAGCAGGGCATTCAGCGCGGCCTGGATATCCAGCGTGCCGCGCACGCCGGGACTGTTCTTGCCTTGCGTCAATTGACCCGCCGCGGCCAGCAGGATGCCGGATTCGCTGGCGAAGCGAGCCAGCACGGTGCTTAACGGACCCGCGGAAATGTCGTAGTGGCGCGTCTTGGCGGCGGCCTGGCCCGGTTGAGGCGCGGCGGCCTGCGCGCGCGCTTGCGGTTGCCAGGCGGCTACCGTCAGGATGCCGCCGATGAAAGCCATCTGGACGGCGCGCGCCATCGATGTAGGACGGAACGATGACGAATAGGCGATGGACGCCGTTTGACGGGCGATGCGAACTGGGTGGCGCGACATGACGGACGGTGTTCCTCGGGCACGGTTGATCTTCGAGAACGATCGATCCATCGCGCGCAAGCGGGAGTCTTGCTCCGGCCGGGGCGATACGCTGCGCCGGCTTCGGGGCCAGCCGGGAAACGATGGAAGACGCTCTCATAGGTTCAAACGAACGAGGGACGAAAAAGCGGAACCGGCGCTGGCGAGCGTGCTGCAATTGCAACCCTCGGCGACGGAACACGGCCACGGCCATGCCATGCCTGGATCGGCATGGCGATAAGAGGATGCGGAGCAAGGGAGTCGTGCAGTCCGGCTTCAGCCGCGGGGCGAAGCGCGGTCCTTGGGCTCCACGCTGACCCACCACGACAGGGTGCGCTTCACCCGGATGGGCAGGATGGCTTCCAGCATGGACAGGGCGCGGTCGGGATCGGTAATGGGATAGCTGCCCACAACGGGCAAGTGCGCCACCTCGGGCGCCACGCCCAGATGGCCGCCGCGGTAGCGTTGCAGCTCCCGCAGCACGTCGGCGAGCGGCGTGTTGTCGGCAATCAGGACGCCCCGCGTCCAGGCTTCCCGCGCCGGATCGGCGGATTCGGTGCCGGCCACCGTCTCGCGGTCGAAGCGCGTCTGCTGGCCGGCTTGCACGATGCGCGTGGCGCCCGTATCCGTCGTGCGGGCCTCTACCGCGCCCTGGAAGACGGAGACGATGGTTGCGTCGCCATCCAGCCGCACCGTGAAGCGCGTGCCCAGGGCGCGCAGCCGCCCTTGGGGCGTATCGACCACGAAGGGCCGGCCCGGGTCGGCGGCGGTCTGGATCAGGATTTCGCCGGCAACCAGGCGCAGGCGGCGCAGGCTGTCGCTGTAGTCCCTGTTGAATGCGCTGGCCGTGCTCAGCCACACCCGGGTGCCGTCCGGCAAGGCGACGTCGCGCACTTCGCCCGTGCCGGTGCGGTAGTCGGCCGTCCAGGCCATCATCATGCCGGGCAGGGCGGTATGGCGGAACGCTGCCCAGCCGGCCAGGCCGCCGCCGGCCAGCGCGCCCAGGCCCAGCAGCACCTGGCGGCGGCGCGCCATGCGGGTATTGGCGGCGCCGAAGCCCGCCGCGGCGGCAGCGCGGTTGGGACTGGCCTGCACGGGCTCGAAGCGGCCGCTGATCCGTTCGACATAGCGCCATGCGTTGCAATGTTCCTGCGCGCTATCGAGCCATGCCTGCCATTGCAGCCGCTCTTGGTCCGTGGCCCTTCCGGAACGCAGCAGCGCGAACCATTCCGCGGCCTGTTCCAAGGTCTGCTGCGAAGGTTCAGGCTGCTGGGATGAAAGCGGTACGTCGGCTGTGCTCATGGCGGGCGGCTGGCCGGGCAATCGCGGCCAGGCTAGGCCGGGCGGACAGCGCCTGGGGCGAGCAGCGGCGCGTGCCCCGGCAATTCCGTCGCGGTGGCCTTCGCTTCCAGCCGCAGGCAGTGCAGCATGGCCTGCGCCACGTACTTGCGCACCATGCGTTCGGAAACGCCCAACTGTTCGGCCACTTCGCGGTCGGTCATATCGCAGGCGACCGCCATCACGAAGGCATTGGCGGCCTTCACCGGCAGGCTGCGCAGCATGGCGTCGATTTCCAGCAAGGCCTGGACCACGATGGCCTGATGCTCCGTGGACGGCGCCACGGCCTCGGGCCGGGTGGCCAGCTCTTCGAGCCAGGCTTGTTCGATCTGGCGGCGGCGCCACAGGTCGACGCACAGATTGCTGGCCGTGGTGCGCAGATAAGCGCGCGCCGCGCGTTCGCTGTCGAAGTAGCGCGGCGCTTGGATCAGCCGCAGGAAGGCGTCATGGGCCAGGTCGGCCGCGTCGAAGGAATCGCCCAGCCGCCGGCGCAGCCATCCCTGCAACCAGCGATGATGGTCGCAATAGAGGGACTCCAGATTCGAGGATGATGCCGCCTCGCTGGGCATGGAATGTTCCAGTGGCGTCGGCCTGTTGTCTTGGGACGCCTGAAGATCAAGGGTATAAATAGATATAAATAAGAATCACTTTTAATTATCGTCAAAACCTGACGGGTTCGCAACAAAGCGCATGGCGGCGGTCATTCCGTTGCGTCAGGGCCGACGACAGCCGGCGGGGCGGGCGGTCGTCTTCCGGATCGTCTCTCGCATAGTGGTGGATCTCTACGTAGCCACGCATTGCGCCGCAATCCGGTCAATACATATTTCGCTTGTAGTCCTGCTTCAGTCCCTTGCGCATCAGGCCCGGAATCGAGACGGCGCCCTTGGCCAGGGCGGCGCGCAGGCCGCGGGTCTTGTTCAACCTGACGTGGGCGGCGAAGACTTCGGCGGGGTCGATGTCGGGAGGCGGTGGCGGCGATGCCCACGGCGTGGCGCGCGCGAGCGCGATGCTTTCGTACATCGTGACGGACGAAGGGAGCAGCCGGGTCACGAGTTTCGGCGTCTTGTCCTGGACGGCGAAGGCCTGCCGCAGGCGGGCGTCGGCGGTGAGCCGCGCGTCGCCGCGCACGATGACGACCTGCGTGCAGCCCGGCACGACCAGCGCGGCGGCGGCGTGCGGGCGCGCGAGCAGGTTGCGGAAGCTGTCGGTGCGCCGGTTGCCCGGGCGGTCGGCGAAGCAGATGGCGTCGCCATCGGCCCGCGCCAGCAGGCCGGCGGGATCGCCCTTGGGGCTGACGTCCGTGCGCAGGCCGGCATCGGCCGTGGCCAGCGCCATGAAGCGGCAGGCGGCCAGGAAGCTGGCCATGTCCGCGGGCGCGGCGGCGGTCGTGGGCTGCCAGAAGTCCGATCTCAACAGCGCCTTCGCGCAATGCGCATAGCACTCCTGGACGGCGATGAGGACCTGCGAGCCGGGGGCGGTTTCGACGGTGCCGTTGACGCGCAGCGTCTCGCCCAGCCCCGGGATCAGGAACAGCAGGCCCACGCCGCATCCCGGCCGCGCATGGCGCGGATCGTCCAGCAGGGCGCGCGGCATGCGCAGCCGCTGGCCGCTGAGCACCGAGGCAAAGCCCGGCGCGCCGCCGGCCAGCGTGACGTCGGTCTGCCCCGCGGCGCCGAAGCCGGCGAAGGCCAGCGGCGACGCGGCGATCCAGCGCCGGGCCTGCGCGTCCAGGTGGTCGATGACTTTCAGGTCGACCATGTCGGGGCGCGCGCCGATCAGGGCTTCCAGCGCTTCGACGGTCTCGATGGTATCGCCAGCGTCGCCGGCCGCGGCGGATGCGTGAAGGGCAGGTTGTCTGTCATGCATTCCCGGACCTCCTCGGAACGAACGATCGGCTAATTATAAATGAGAATTATTTTTAATTGAGGCCGAATTAGCTCCGCCATGTCGCGCAGGGAAACGGACACGTCCCGGTGAGCCGAGGCCATGTCAGGGGATGTTCAACGACGACCGGGAATAATTTGGGCTACGCCCGCGCCAGACCGGGCGCAAGCAAGGGGTAGATGCTTATCTACTAGATTCAGGAGATTCAGATGAAATTCCAATTGAGGCTCGCCTATGCCATGGGAGCCTTGTTCTGCGCGGCGGCTGGCGCCGCGCACGCCGAGTGGCCGGACGACCACCCTATCCAGATCGTCGTCGGCTACAGCGCCGGCAGCGCCACGGACCTGATGGCGCGCAACCTCGCGCCGTTTCTCGCGCGCCACCTGGGCGGCCATGCGCAGATCATCGTGATCGACAAGCCGGGCGCCACGGGGGCCATCGCCAATGCCTTCGTGCAGCATTCCAAGCCGGACGGGTACACCCTGGGCACCATCAATCTGCCCGGGTTCGTCTTCACGCCCATGTACCAGAAGACCAACTACCAGCCTGCGGACATGAGCATCGTGGCGCGCATGGTGGCCGATCCCGCCGTCCTCATCACGCGCAAGGATAATCCCGCGAACAACCTGGCCGACGTGGTGCAGGCCATGCACAAGGCGCCGGGACGCGTTTCCTTCGGCAATAACGGCGTCGGCACCAACGGCCACCTGACCCAGTTGATGCTGCAACAGGCCATCGGGGTCGACGGCATCGCCGTGCCGTTCAAGGGCAGCGGCGAAACCTCCACGGCCTTGCTCAGCAAGCAGGTGGACTACGTCATCCTGAGCGCGTCGGAAGCGACCATGCTGCAGCAGAACCCGGTGAAGGTGCTGGCGCAGTTCTCGCCGTCCGGCCAGCGCAGCCAGGCGCTGCCCGACGTGCCCACCGCGCAGGAGCAGGGCTTCAATGTACTGATGACGTCCGAGCGCGGATTCTCCGGCCCCAAGGGACTGCCGAAGAACATCATCGACCGCCTCGACACGGCCATCAGCGCCGCGTTGCAGGATCCGGACTATCGCAAGGCGGCGGTCAACGACCTGCCGGTGCTGGCCTACCTGCCCGGCGACCAGTGGTCCGCCTCGATGAAGGAAAGCGCCGAGCGGCTGAGCAAGCTGGTGCCCTTGATGCCCAAGGACTAAGTACTTGGTCCTTGGGCGGTGGATGGCGCGGCGCATGTCCGGCGGCGCGCATCCATCGCGCCGACCCGCCTGGCGCGGGTCGGCTCAGTTGGCCTTGAGCTTGCGGTTGCCGACCACCTCGCGCCAGGCGACGGATTCCGTATCGATAAGCTGGCCCAGTTGTTCGGGCGTGCTGGGCGTGGGCGTGCAGCCTTGCGCCTCCAGCGTTTCCCTGGTGTCGGCATTGGCGAGCGCGGCCGCGACGTCCCGCTGGATCTTCTGGACGACGTCGCGCGGCGTCTTCGCCGGCGCGACCAGGGCGAACCAGCCATGGATCTCGAGCTGGGGATAACCGGCCTCGGCCGCGGTCGGCACGTTGGGCAGCATCTTGGCGCGCGTCTTGTCGGTGACGGCCAGGGCGCGGATTTTCCCGCTGCTGACGAGCGGTGCGAGACCGGCGATGTTGCCGACGACGAAGTCGATGTGTCCGGCCATCAGGTCGGCATAGGCCGCGGCCTCGCCTTTGTAAGGCACGTGCACGACTTCCAGGCCCGCCACGTCGGCCAGTTTCTCGCCGGCCATGTGGACCTGGCTGCCGACGCCTGCCGATCCGAAGTTGACCCTGCCGGGACGTTCCTTCGCATAGCGCACCAGGTCCGCCAAGGTCTTGACGGGAAGCGTGGTGCGGACGGCGACGATCATGGGGCCGGTGGCGACGTTGCTGATCAACGCGAAGTCCTTACGCGCATACGGAAGCTTCTGGTAGATGTAGGGATTGACGGTGAACATCGAACCGGAAGCCAGCAGCAGCGTGTAGCCGTCCGCGTCCGAGCGGGCGACCGCTTCCGCGCCGACCAGGCCGCCGGCGCCGGGTTTGTTTTCCACCACCACGCTCTCTTTCCACATCGTGCCCAGACGCATGCCCAGCGCGCGGGCAATGTTGTCGGTGGCGCCTCCCGCAACGAAGGGAACGATGAGCCGCACCGGCTTGTCGGGCCATGACGTCGCCGCCGTGGCGGCGCTTGCCATACAGGATGCGAACGCAATCATTGCGCTGACGAGCAGCCGGGTCATGACGCGCGGCGTGACGGCGCGCGGGACGGACAGCGGCGGATGCGCGGGCCGGAAGGCGTTGGAAAACGCGGCGGAAATACGCGATGAAACACGGGAGGGCGCGCGGCCCGAGGGTCGGGGCATTTCTTGTCTCCATGTTTTTATGCGGCGCCGCGAGGATCGCGGCCGGCGAATTTTTCGCAAAGTATTGGTGATTGAATCGCCTTTGCAAAGCGAGTATTTTTCGCCGTGAGATAAAGGAACGCTTTACGGTCCGACGCGATCGATGGGGCTTCCGCCAAAAGCGACGGGGCGCCGGCCATCGTCGCGCCGCCGGCCGGACGGCCGCCGCACCCGCCATGAAAGGGGAGACTCACGATGCCTTCGATCCGTACGCTCAAGACGTTTCTGGCGGTGGCGCGCCACGGCTCCTTCGCCGCCGCGGGTAAACACGTAGGGCTGACCGCCGCGGCCGTGGGCCTGCAGATACGGGCGCTCGAAGAAGACCTGCATTGCCGGCTCTTCGACCGCGGCGCGCGCACCGTCGTCCTCAATCCCTGTGCGCGCAAGCTCTTGCCGCGCATCGAACAACTGGTGGTCGACTACGAAGACCTCGCCGGGGACAGCGGGTCGGGCGCGTTGGCGGGATCGGTGGTCATGGGCGCGCTGGTCTCGGCGCTGATGGGCGCTTTCTCCGACGCGCTGTGGAGCATCGAGCGGGAAAACCCCACGCTGGACGTCCGCTTGTTCGCCGGCTTGTCATCGGACTTCGCCATGCGGGTGGAGCAGGGCGAGCTGGACGCGGCGGTCGTCACCCGGCCGCCGCGGCCGCTTCCGGTCGCGATGGTCTGGACGCCGCTCTACACGGAACCGCTGGTCCTGATCGTCCCCCGGCGGCCCCATTTCCAGTTGCCGGCGCAGCCGCTGGATGCGCTGCGCACCGCGCCGTTCCTGCGTTTCGACCACGGCACGTGGACCGGCGCGCTGGTGGACGACGCCATCCGGTGCTGTGACGTCCAGGTGCGCGTCGAGATGGAGCTCAACTCGGTCGAGGCCATCATCGAACTGGTGCGCCAGGGGTTGGGCGTGTCCATCGTTCCGCGCCTGGCCAACGTTTCCTGGGGCGCGGATCGGGCATTGCGGGTCGTCCCGCTGCCCTGTGGCAGCGTCTGCCGCGACGTGGGCCTGCTGGAGCGCCGGCATCACGCGCGCACGCGCTTCACCGACGCGGTGAAAGCCTATTTCTCCCATGGCGCCGCGGCCGCGAGCGGCGCGGAACAGCACGGGCAAGCCGCCGAACGCGTCGGCCCGGCCGCGTTGCGGCAAAATTTATAATCAGAAAGATTGAATCAAAAAAAGCTTGATTCAAAAAAGAACGATTAATAAACTGGCGATATTCCCCGTTCGGAACGGCCGCGCCGGCGCTTGCCCGCGGCCCTGACGGGGCGGTCCGCAGCGACCGGGCGGCATGCATCGGCGCCGGCATGAACGAGTGCGCATCGCCGCGCCCGGGCCGGGCGATCGAATAACGAAGGGCTTGCTCCAACAGGAGAGAGTGAGATGGAGACCAAAGCGTATGCGCCCGCCGGGGCGCAGGGCGGCGCTCACCCCGAAGCTTCCGCAAGGACGCTGACGGTGCGCATCTGGCGCGGCGCGGAGGAAGGGGGCTTCGCCACCTACCAGGTGCCGTGGCGCGAAAACCAGACGGTGCTCGACGTGGTGACGGAGATACAGCGGCGTATCGAGCCGGACCTCTCCTACCGGTTCTCATGCCGGGTGGGCGTGTGCGGGTCCTGTGCGATGACGGTCAACGGCAAGCCCCGCTGGACCTGTCGCAGCCACGTCAGCAACGTGCAGCAGGGCGGCGTCATCGAACTGGAGCCGTTGCGCAACATGCCCCGCATCAAGGATCTCGTCGTGGACATGACCGAGTTCTTCGACAAGTGGCAGAAGGCGGGCGGCCGGTTCGTCGGCACCGCGACGCGCGAGGATCCTCCCGCCAGGGTCGATCCCGCCAGCCGCAAGCGCAAGCTGGCCGACGCGGCCATCGAGTGCATCAACTGCGGCGTCTGCTATGCCGCCTGCGACGTGGTCGGCTGGGACAAGAACTATCTCGGGCCGGCGGCGTTGAATCGGGCATGGACCCTGGTCAACGACGAACGGCACGGCGACATCCGGGGCGTGATCAAGCAGGCGACCGCGCAGGGCGGATGCAACGCCTGTCACACGCAGGGCAGTTGCATGACGCACTGTCCCGTCAGCCTCAGTCCCACCGGCAGCATCGCGGGCCTCAAGAAGCGCGCGCTGCTGGAGTTCTTCAAGGGGGATTGATGCGATGGAGAACATGCTTTTCGTCTTGCAGCGGCTGACGGCCATGGTGATGGGGCCCTTCGTGCTCGTGCACCTCGGCCTCATCCTCTACGCCGTCCGCGGCGGCCTGCGCGCGGAGGACATCCTGCACCGGACGCAGGGCAACGGGTTCTGGCTGGCGTTCTACGGACTGTTCGTCCTGGCCGCCGCGATCCACGCGCCGATCGGCCTGCGCAACATCCTGATCGAGTGGTTCCGGCTGCCGCGCGGCTGGGCCGGCGCCGTATGCGGCCTGTTCGGCATCGTGCTGCTGTGCCTGGGCGCGCGTGCCGTCATCGCCGTGGGAGGGTGGATGTCATGAAGGCCGTGCGGAATCACAAGGCCTATTGGGCCTTCATCGGCCATCGCGTCTCCGGCCTGTTGCTGGCGCTGTTCCTGCCCTTTCATTTCCTGGCGCTGGGGCTGGCGCTGGAAGGCGCCGCGCGGCTCGACGGCTTTCTGAAGTTCGCCGAGCTGCCCCTGGTGAAGATCGCGGAGTGGGGGCTGGTGATATTGCTGGGCCTGCATCTGGCGTTCGGCCTGCGCCTGCTGGTCATGGAGTTCTTCCCATGGAAGGCGCCGCGCGATGCGCGCCTGGGCTGGGTGGGATGGGGAACCGGATTGGCGATGCTGGTCGGCGTGGTGTTCTTGATAAGGGTTTTCTGAGCATGCAGATCGAACGCACAAAAACCGACATTCTCATATTGGGTTCCGGCGGCGCCGGCCTGTTCGCGGCGCTGCATGCCCGGCAGGCGGATCCCACGCTGGACGTCACGGTGGCGGTGAAGGGCTTGATGGGCAAGAGCGGATGCACCCGCATGGTCCAAGGGGGCTACAACGTCGCCTTGGCCAAGGGCGACTCCATCGAGCGGCACTTCATGGACACCATCGCCGGCGGAAAGTGGCTGCCGCGCCAGGACCTGGCGTGGCGGCTGGTGGTGGGGGCGATCGAAAGGGTGCAGGAGCTGGAAAACGAGATCGGCTGTTTCTTCGACCGCAATCCGGACGGCACCCTGCACCAGAAGGCGTTCGCGGGGCAGAGCTTCGACCGCACGGTGCACAAGTCGGACCTGACGGGCATCGAGATCATCAACCGCCTGATGGAACAGGTGCGCGGCGCCGGCGTGCGGCGCATGGAGGAACACCGCGCCATCGAGCTGGTCCCGGCGCGGGACGGCTCCGGCATTGCCGGGGTGCTGTTCATCGATATGCGCAGCGGCGGCTATCGCTTCGTGCAGGCCAAGGCGGTCTTGCTGGCCACCGGCGCCGGCCCGACGATGTACCTCTACCACACGCCGTCCGGGGAGAAGACCTGCGACGGCCTGGCCATGGCGCTGCGCTACGGCCTGAAGCTGCGGGATATGGAGATGGTCCAGTTCCATCCCACGGGGCTGCTGGGCGGACCCGATACGCGCATGACCGGGACGGTGCTGGAAGAAGGGCTGCGCGGCGCCGGCGGCTATCTGCTGAACGGCGCGCGGGAACGCTTCATGAGCAAATACGACCCGCGCGGCGAACGCGCCACGCGGGATATCGTCAGCCGCGGCATCTACGCGGAAATGCGGGCGGGCAACACCACGCCGATGGGCGGCGTCTACATCCAGATGGGGCACCTGGGGCCGGAGAAGGTGGCACGGGCTTTCCCCGGCATGGTCAAGCGCTGCGCGGATTGCGGCTTCGACCTCGCGGGCGGCCTCGTGGAGGTGGTGCCGACCGCCCATTACCTGATGGGCGGGGTCGAATTCAACGTCGACTGCACCACCGCGTCTCCGGGGCTGTACGCCGCCGGCGAGGATTGCGGGGGCGTGCACGGGGCCAATCGCCTGGGCGGCAACGGCGTGGCGAACTCCACCGTGTTCGGCGGCATCGCGGGCGACTCGATGACCGCCTTCATCCGCAAGGGCGCGGCGTGGCGCGAGGCGGACGAGGGCGTCATCGAACAGGGGATCGCGCGCGCGGAAGCGCCATTCTCCAGGACGCCGGCGCCGTCGCTGCCCCTGCGCGAAGCCTTGTCGCGGACCATGTGGGACAAGGTCGGCATCCTGCGCACGCATGACGGCATCCAGGCCGGGCTGGCCGAGGTCGCGGCGCACCGGGACGCATTGCGCGGAATCGGCGTCAAGGACGGAGACCGCCGCTACAACCTGAGCTGGCACGACTGGCTGAACCTGGACAGCCTGCTGGCGATCTCGGAAGTGATCGGGACGGCGGCGCTGGCCCGGGACGACAGCCGCGGCGCGCACTTCCGCGAGGATTTTCCGGAAACCTCGGATTTGATGGGGACCCGGTACACCCAGGTTTTCAGGGACGGCGATCGGCTCGGGCTCGAACTCGTCCCGGTGGCGTTCGACATCGTCAAGCCGGGCGAATCCCTGATCGACGACGAGGCCGGCGCGCCGCCCGTCGCGCGGGCGGCGACGGCGGCATAGGAAAGCAGCGATATCGGGAGACAGGCTTATGGCTATAGGAATAGGGACGATAGAAGCGGCGGCGTACGAAATCATGTCGCGCGCCGCCATCGAGATACCGGAGGACTACGAGAACGGCATCCGCCAGATGCAGAAGACGGAGCAGGGCAAGCTTTCCCGCTTCGTGCTGCATGCCATGGTGGAGAACTGGGACGCGGCGGGCAAGGACCGCCGGCCCATGTGCGCCGATACCGGACTGCCTCGCTACTACGTGAAGGTGGGCAACGACGCGAGCGTCGAAACGGGTTTCGTCGGCGTCGAGCGCGCCTTGCGTTCGGCGACGGCACGGGCCACCCTGGACGTGCCGCTGCGTCCGAATCGCGTCCATCCGCTGTGGCGCACGGAGCACAACAACAACGTCGGGATAAACGCGCCGGAGATTGAATGGTCCTTCGAGCCGGAGGCCGATTGGATCGACATCACCACGGTGCACAAGGGCGGCCTGTTCGGCACCGACTACCGGATGCTGTTTCCCGGCGACGGCATCGACGGCATCAAGCGCTTCGTGCTGGATGGCCTCATCGCGTTCGGCAAGCGCGGCCTGGCCTGCCAGCCCGCCATCGTGGGCGTGGGCATCGGCGGCTCCAAGGACACCTGTATGCAGTTGGGCAAGCAGGCCGCGTGCCTGCGCGTGGTCGGCGACCGCAATCCGGATCCGCGCATCGCCGAGCTGGAGCTGGAGCTCAAGAAACTCGGCAACTCCATCGGCATGGGCGCCATGGGCTTCGTCGGCTCGTCCATGGTCGTGGATTGCCATATCGAAGTGGGCTACACCCACACGGGCGGCATGCCGGTCAGCATGCACACGTTCTGCCTGTCGTCCCGGCGGGCCACGGCCCGGATACATGCCAACGGGCGGATCGAGTATCGCACCGATCCGCAATGGTTCACGCCGTACATGCGCAGGGAGACAGTCGAATGGACGACCGAAACGACAGCGACGATCTGAAAGTATTCCGCATAGACCTGCCGGCGCGCGAGGAGGATATCCAACGCCTGGAGATCGGCTCGGTCGTGTACATGACGGGGACGGTCTATACGGCCCGGGAGGGCGTCTACCAGAAGCTGCTGGGCGACGGCGTGCCCTTGCCCGCGGACCTGCGCGCGCTCAGCAACGTCAATTTCCACTGCTCGCCCGCCGCCGCGCCCGACGGCAAGGGCGGCTACAAGGTCGGCGCGGTGACCGCGACGGCCAGCTTCCGCTTCTCCAAGTGGATGGATCGCTGGCTCAAGCTGACCGGCACCCGCATCGTCATCGGCAAGGGCGGGATGACACACGAAGACTATGCCCGGATCATGGTGCCCAACGGCGCCGTCTACCTGACCACCGTGGGCTACGGCACCGGCGCGCTGCTGGGACGCGGCATCGTGCGCGTGCGCGAGGTGCACTGGCTGGACGAGCTGGGCATCGCCCAGGCCATGTGGCTGTTCGACGTCAAGGACTTCGGTCCTTTCATCGTCGAGAGCGACGCGGCGGGGAATTCGCTGTTCCAGCAGCATGGGGAGGAAATCAACGCCGGGATCGACGCGCTGTACGCGGGCCTGAAGCCGCCCGCCCTGCATCGCTACGGCGAGACCGACGACCGGAAGAAGGAGGTGATGTGATGGGGATCATCGACTTTCGCCTGCGCCCGCCGCTGCGAGGATTTCTCGACACCCTGATGTACAACGCTGGCGACCGGCGCGACGGCTTCACGCGCACGGTGGGATTCGAGCCCTCCGCGGCCGCCCAGCGGCAATCGATGGACCTGCTGCTGGAAGAGATGGACGGCGCGGACGTCGAGTACGGCGTGGTGGTCGGGCGCCGCGCGGGGATGCTGGGCAGCGTGTCCAACGAGGATGTCCTGCACATCATGCGGTCGTACGGCAAGCGCTTCGTCGGCGCGGCGTCCATCGATCCCACCTCCCGCCGCGGCGCGTGCGACACCATCGACCAGGCCATCGGGCAGGGCTTCAGGCTGATCAACATCGAGCCCGGCGCCTATCCGGTGCCGATGTACGCGGACGACCGCCGCCTGTATCCGATCTACGGGCATTGCGAGGACCGGCTGGTGCCCGTCATCATGATGGTGGGCGGCACGGCGGGGCCCGACCTCGGCTATTCCGACCCGATACGGACCGACAGGGTGCTGGCGGATTTTCCGAACCTGAAGGTGGTCGTCGCGCATGGGGGCTGGCCTTGGGTGAACGAGATCCTGCACGTCGCGTTCCGGCGGCCGAACCTGTATCTCTCGCCGGACATGTATTTTTCCCGGATGCCCGGATGGGAGGAATACGTGAAGGCGGCGGACGGCTTTCTGGCGGACCGCATGCTCTATGCCAGCTCCTTTCCCTTCTGCCCGGTCCGGGGATACAGGGATTGGTTCGAGAGCCTGCCGATCCGCGAGGAAAACCGCGTGAAGGTGATGCGGGAGAACGCGCGCGTCCTGCTAGGGCTTTAGGCGTAGGCGCCGCGGGCCGCCAAGAGGCCCGGCTCGCGGCTTCGGCAAAGGCGGCCCGGCGGCCGGTCTACAATTCCCGATCAACCGGCGCGGGCCCGCGGGGACGCGCCTTCAGGGAATCCCGATGGACGTCAAGACTCTCTATACGCTCGTGGCCGTGGCCGACCGGGGCAGCTTCGCCGAGGCCGGGAAAGCCATCGGGCTGACCTTGTCCGCCGTCAGCATGCAGATGCGCGCCTTGGAGGAAGAACTCGGCACGGTGCTGTTCGACCGCACCCGCCGTCCGCCCGTGCTGACGCCCAGCGGCCTGCGCCTGATCGACGGCGCGCGCGACCTGATCGCGCATTGGGAGAGCCTGAGCGACAGCCTGAAGCGGGACGTGTCCGGCGGCGTGCTCAAGCTGGGCGCCGTGCACACGTCCGTCTCCGGCTGGCTGCCGCTGGCCTTGCGGCGCCTGCAAAAGCAGGGGCAGGGCATCGAGATACGCCTCACCACGGGCCTGACCCACGAGCTGGAAATGGAAGTCTTCCACGGGCAGCTCGACGTGGCCCTGGTGACCGAACCGGAGATGACGCGGGGCGAGCTGCAATTCCATGCCTTCTTCGAAGAGCCGATGGTCGTCATCGCGCACAAGACGGCGGTCGGGCGGACGGACAAGGAATTGCTGGAGAACAACCCCTACGTGCGCTTCAATCGCATGGCGCGGGTGGGACGCATGGTGACCGCGGAGATGGATCGCCGGGGCCTCGAGGTGCAATCGGCGATGGAAATCGACTCGGTGGAGGGCGTCATCGCGATGGTGGCCAACGGTCTGGGCGTTTCCGTCGTCCCCAACCGGGGCGTCGCCAATGAATTCCCCGCCACCATACGCACCTTGCCGTTCGGCGATCCGCCCCTCATGCGCCGGCTCGGCCTCCTGATGCCCCGGGATAATCCGCGCGCGCATCTCTCCTATGCCTTGCTGGAAGCGCTGCAGGACGTCTGCAAACCCAGGATGCGGAAGAGCGCATAGTCCTCGACGGTGATAGCGAGTAATGGCGGGTGATAGCGCAATCATTCGTTTGGGCATCGCAAGGCTTGTGCCGGAAACCATCCTTGAAGGTGTGTGCGCCTGATGGCCCGCCCCGGCCGCGCCCTCAGGCGCTTTCCCGGTCGACGATGGAAAAGCCGGTATCCATGCGCACGGCCACCCGATCCTTGTCCGATGGGGCGGCGAAGCGGGCGAGCAAAGCCGCCGCGGTGTTTCGTCCTATCGTCGCTCCGTCCACGCGCACCGTGGACAGGGCCGGGCAGACATGCGCGGCGGTGCTCAGGTCGCCGAATCCCATGACCGCGAGGTCGCTGGGCACGTGCAGTCCACGGCTCGCGGCCTCGGCGAGCACGCCTTGCGCCAGGGTGTCGGAACTGCAAACGACGACTTCGGGGCGTTCCCCGGCCATCAGCCGGCTCGCTCCTTCCCGGCCGAGTTGCAGGGTGGCGGGCGCCGGCAGTATTTCGAACGGCACGCCGGTCTTGCCGTGGCGCGCCAATTCCTTGACCAGGCTGCGGCAGCGCCGCAGTCCGCGCGGATCGTCGACGGAAATGACGCCGAAGCGCTGATATCCCTTGGCCAGGAGATGGCGCGCGACCGCCACGCCGACTTTCTCGTGGGAAAAGCCGATCACCATGTCGATGGGCCTTTCGGTCAGGTCCCATATCTCGACGACGGGGATCTTCGCCTTTTTCAGCCGGTCTATCGTTGCCCGGGTATGGTTCGTGCCCGCCAGTACGATGCCGTCCGGGCGCCGTCCCAGCAGGGCTTCCACGAGCTGTTCTTCCGTCTCGGTGGAGTAGCCGGTCAAGCCCAGCAGGGTCTGATAGCCGGATGCCGTCAGGCCATCCATCAGCGCCTGGACGGTATCGGCAAAGATGGAATTGGCGATCGTCGGCAGCAGAATCGCGATCAAGCGGCTCTTGCTGCTGGCCAGTCCGCCGGCCAGCATATTCGGCACGTAACCCGTCGCGCGCACGGCCTCCCGCACTTTCCTGGCGGTATCCTCGCGCACGAGTTCGGGCCGGTGCAAGGCGCGCGACACGGTCATGGGAGCGACGCCGGCCACGCGGGCGACGTCGATCAAGGTCACGCTCGACGTCCTGGCGGCCTCGATGGACTGGCTGCGCTCAGATTTCCTTGCCACCCTGACTCCTGTTCAATGCCCGATTCCCACGGCGCGGCGGTTGTTGGTTCGATGTCCGCCGCCGATTTTCGCATGCGGCGCCCGGTTTCTCGCAATGAAGACCTCATGCGGCTTCGCCCCTTTCCTGGCTACGATATTTGAGACTGGCATCCCGTCATTTAAATCAGTATGATTGCGCAATCATTAAGCCGGACTCTTTTGCCGCCGGGCCGCCTTTCAGGGGGAATCCCCCAGGAGAGCAGCGAGCGGCGCTGGAGGCTACTTTTCTCGAACCGGCGGTTCCACGCCCGACCAAGGACCCTGCTCATGTCTCACGTTCAGTCCCCGCCGCCCGCGCCCGGCGCCATTGCCTGGATACGCCTTGCCTCCGTCTTCTTGCCGCTGGCCAATCCGATCAGCGACGCCAAGGTCCTGACGGGCCGGCAGAAGCCGATGACGGAAATCGCCATCCTGTTCGTCGAGATCGAGACCGGCGACGGCCACCGCGGGCTGGGCTTCAGCTATTCCAAGCGGGCCGGCGGCCCCGGCCAGTTCGCCCACGCCAGGGAAATCGCGCCGACCCTGATCGGCGAGGATCCCAGCGACATAGCCAAGCTCTGGAGCAAGCTTGCCTGGGCGGGCGCCTCGGTCGGCCGCAGCGGCCTGGCCGTGCAGGCCATCGGCGCGTTCGACGTGGCGCTGTGGGACCTGAAAGCCAAGCGGGCGAACCTGTCGCTCGCCAAATTGCTGGGCTCGCATCGCGATTCGGTGCGCTGCTACAACACGTCGGGCGGTTTTCTGCATACCCCGCTCGATCAGTTGCTGGCCAACACGGACGTCTCCCGCGCCAAGGGCATCGGCGGCATCAAGCTGAAGGTGGGGCAGCCCGACTGCGCTCTCGACATCCACCGCGTCGAGACGGTGCGCGAGCACCTGGGCGACGCCTTCCCCTTGATGGTCGACGCGAACCAGCAATGGGACCGGCCCACGGCGCAGCGCATGTGCCGCACCTTCGAGCAATTCAACCTGGTCTGGATCGAGGAGCCGCTGGACTGCTACGACGCCGAAGGCCATGCCGCGCTTGCCGCGCAGTTCGACACGCCCATCGCCACGGGCGAGATGCTCACCAGCGTCGCCGAGCACTGGGAATTCATCCGGCAGCGCGGCGCCGATTACCTGATGCCGGACGGCCCCCGCGTCGGCGGCATCACGCCTTTCCTGAAGATCGCCGGCCTGGCCGAGCACGCCGGCCTGATGCTGGGCCCGCATTTCGCCATGGAATTGCACGTGCACCTGGCGGCCTGCTATCCGACCGAACCCTGGGTCGAACACTTCGAATGGCTCGAACCCCTGTTCAACGAAAGATTGGAAACGCGCGACGGCCGCATGATCGTGCCGACGCGTCCCGGACTCGGACTGACGCTGAGCGATCGCGTGGCCGGATGGACGGCCCAGGAAGCGGAAATCGGCAAGCGCGCCTGATCGTTCCGCGGAAATCGCGTTTTTCAAGGCGGCGTTTTGGCAGCCTCAGGCATCAGACCTCAGGCATTAGACATTACACAGGAGACAAGAAATGCCCATGTTCCATCGCCGCGCGGCCATCCGCTGCATGGCCGCCCTGGCGGCAACCCTTGCGCTTGGCGGCGCGCACGCGCAATCGTCCGGCTTTCCGGAAAGGCCCATCCGGCTGCTGGTCGGCACGCCCGCGGGCGGGACGACCGACGTGGTCGCCAGATTGATCGCCAACAGATGGGCGAGCAGCTTCACCAGTCCTTCGTGGTCGAAAACCATTCCGGCGCCAGCGGCCTCATCGCCGCGGAAGACGTTGCCAAGTCGACGGCCGACGGCTACACCATGCTGATGGCGCCGTCGCAGCTCTCCACGTATCGCGCGCTGTATCCGCACACCCGGTTCGACCCGCAGAAAGACCTTGCGCCTGTCGGCCTGGTGGCGACATCGCCCTATGTCATGGTGGTGCATCCGTCCTTGCCGGTGAACGACTTGCCCGGGCTCCTGGCTTACGCCAAGGCGCATCCCAACGAACTGTCCTATGCCGGGTCCACCCCGGGTTCCGCGCAGCACCTGTCCTGGGAACTCATCAAGCGCAACGCCGGCGTGCAGATGCAATACATCCCCTACAAGGGGACTTCCGCGCTGATGCCCGACTTGCTGGCCGGCCGCCTGAAGGCGGGCATCGACAACGTCGCCATACTCACGCCTTATATCAAGAGCGGCCAGTTGCGAGGCATCGCTGTGACCAGCCCGGAAAAAACCGCGCTGCTTCCCGACCTGCCCACCGTGGCGGCCAGCGCGAATATGCCGGGCTTCCAGGCCCTGGGCTGGTTCGGCCTGTTCACGCCCAAGGGCGTGGCGCCGGAAAAGCTGGCGACCCTGAACGATGCCTTGCGCAAGGTCATGGCGTCGAAGGAAGTGCAGGATACCTTGACGGGCATCGGCGCCGAAACGCGCAGCGGTAGCGCCCAGGAACTGCAGGCCCTGCTGGCGCACGAGACGACGGTCTGGAGCAAGGTCATCAAGGACAGCGGCATTACCATCAACTAGCGGATGGGGGATGTAGCCTAAGTCCGCCCGTTCCCGGGGACGCCGGCCGGCGCGTATCGCGCCGGCGCTTCAGAGCCGGCCTTCAATACGTGGCCGGCGAATTCACCCACAGCACCTGCGCCTCCACCTCTCCCGTATTGCGATATCCATGCGGCGTATCGCTGGGGAAGGTGAAGGCGTCGCCCGCGTGCAGCACGTAGGCCTGGTCGCCCAAAAGCAATTCCACGGTGCCGGCCAGCACATAGCCCATTTCTTCCCCGGTGTGCACGATCTGTCCGTCGCTCTCCGCCCCGGGCGCCACGATATGTATGTTCGCCTGTAGCAGGCCGCCCGGCTTGGGCAGGACCAGCCGTTCCAGCGAGATGCCGCCGGAGCTGATCACCGGCCGTTCGCCGGCCGGCAGGACGGGGCCCGTGTTGGGCGCCTCGTCGCTGGTCAGGGCCGCGATGTTCGTATCCAGGGCCACGGCGAGCCGGTGCAGCATCGCCAGCGAGGGCGACGCTTGCCCGCGTTCTATCTTGGAGACCAGGCTCTCCGAACAGTCCGCCTTGCGCGCCAGCGTCAGGAGCGTGTATCCCGCCACCAGTCTTGCGTGCCGCAGCCGGCGGCCGACGTTGGGCAAGGGGGGCGGGACGGGGGCAGGGGGAGGGGCGGGGACGGCCTTTTTGCGGGGAGACATGCTCTGGGATGGCGTAGGAAACGGATGGACGGCGGCGCGGCCGGCTGCGGGCCAGGAAAGGCCTGGCGCGGCGGCGGCCGTGAATGGGCCGTCCCGACGCCTCAGTCCGCCTGCTGGGCCAGCGCCGTCACAGTATACGCAAGCGCCTTCACGCCCAGGAAAAGCTCCGCCGCGTCCGTATGCTCTGCCGCGTTATGGCTGATGCCATCCTTGCTGGGCACGAAAATCATCCCCGTGGGGCAGTGGTCGGCCAGGTACATGGCATCGTGGAACGCGCCCGAGGTCAATCGTATCGGGGCGCCGCAACCGGCGCTGGCCGCGGCGCGGCCGCAGGCGCGCTCCACCAGCGCCAGCATCGCCGGCGGGAAGCGCGTCGGCGCGCGCCGGAAAAGGCTCTCGCGGCTGGCCGCGCCGCGCGGCGGCGCCTCGGCTACCGCCCGGTCGAGCGCGGCCTCGAAGGTATCCAGCACGGTTTCGTCCACGCAACGGGCGTCCACGGTGAACACCACCGTGCCGGGAATCGTGTTGATCGAATTCGGCTCCACCTGCCAGCGTCCCAGGGTAAGCCGCAAGCCTTGCGCGGTCAGTTGGGCGCCGCGCGCATAGAGTTGCGCGGCGATGCCCACGGCCATCGCCATGGCGTCCCTGCGGTTCTCCATGGGCGTGGTGCCGGCGTGCGCCATCATGCCCTGGCAGGTCACCCGGTACCAGCGCACGCTCTGGATGCCGTCCACCACGCCCAGCGGCAGTCCGGCGCTTTCCAGCACGGGGCCTTGCTCGATGTGCAGCTCCACGCAGGCCGACATCGGGCGCGGCATCGGCAGGCGGCGCAAGTCGGGCATGGCCGCGAGCGCCGCGTCCAGCGCGTCGCCGAAGCGGACGCCGTCGAGGTCGCGGGACTCGCGATATCCGGCCAGCCGCGCCGGCTCCACGAAGGCGCTGGATCCCATGGTGCCCGGGCCGAAGCGGCTGCCTTCCTCGTTGGTCCAGGAGACGACTTCGATGGGACGCAGCGTTTCGATGCCGGCGTCGTTGAGCGCCGCGATGGTCTCCAGGCCGGCGAGCACGCCGTAGGCGCCGTCCAGCTTGCCGCCCACGGGCTGGGTGTCCGCGTGGCTGCCGGTCAGCACCGGCGGCAGGTCCGCCTTGCCGGGACGGCGGAAGTACAGATTGGCGCAATCGTCCGTGCCGACTTCGCAGCCCAGCGCGCGGGCGCGTTCCACCAGGTGGCGGCGCGCGGCCAGGTCGACGTCGGTCAGGGTCTGCCGCGAGACCCCGCCGTCGTCGCGGCCGCCGAAGGCCGCCAGGGCGGCGATGGCCGTTTCCAGCCGTTCGGGGTCGACGTGGTCCTGGGCCGATTGGGCGCTGGGATGATCGGGTTGCTGCGTCATGGTGTGCCTGTGCTGCGGTGATGTTGGATGGGGGGCTTCAGCCGAAATACGCCGAACGCACGCCGTCGTCGTTGCGCAAGTCCTCGGCCGTGCCTTGGGCGACCACGCGGCCTTGCGACAGGACGTAGCCGTAATGGGAGATCGCCAGGGTCTGGCGCGCGTTCTGCTCGACCAGCAGGACGGTCATCCCCAGCGCGTTGATGCGCTTGATGACGTTGAAGTTTTCCTTCACGTAGAGCGGGGACAGGCCCAGCGAAGGCTCGTCGATCACCAGCAGCCGCGGGGCGGCCATCAGGCCGCGGCCGATGGAGACCATGGCCTGCTCGCCGCCGGACATGGTGCCGGCGAGCTGGCCGGCGCGTTCGCGCAGGCGCGGAAAGATGTCGTAGACGTTCTGCTGCCGCTCGCGGATGCGGGCCGGGTCCGGCTCCAGGTAGGCGCCGAGCGCCAGGTTCTCCGCCACCGTCATGCGCGGGAAGATCTTTCTTCCTTCCGGGATGCAGGCAATGCCGCTGGCGACGATGCGATGGGTTTTCTGGCCCGTCAGGTCGTTGCCGTCCCACATGATGCGCCCCTGGCGCGGCGGCGTGAGGCCCAGGATGGAACGGATGAGGGTGGTCTTGCCGGCGCCGTTGGCGCCGAGAATGCAGGTGATCTTGCCCGGCTGGACCTCGATGGACACGCCATGCAGGACGTCGATGCGGTCGTAGCCGGTGGTCAGGTTCTCGACTTGCAGGATGCTCATTCGATGTCCTCCCCCAGGTATGCGGTCTGGACCTGCGGGTCGGCGGTGATCTCGGCGTAGCTGCCTTCGGCGATCTTCTTGCCGTAGTTCAGCACGATGCAGCGTTCCGTGATGCGTTCGATGACGTTCATTTCATGCTCGATCAGCACGACGGTCAGGCCGGGCAGCTTGCCGCGCACGTCCAGGATGTCGCTCATCAGCTCGTGGGTTTCCTCGTGGGTCATCCCCGCGGAGGGCTCGTCCAGCAGCAGCAGGCGCGGCCGGCTCATCAGCGCCCGGCAGACCTCGATGCGGCGGCGGTCGATCATGGTGAAGGTCTCCACCGGTTCGAACAGCCGGTCCACCAGGGGCGGACTGAAGATTCCCAGCAATTCGACGACCTTTTCCACATAACGGTCGTACTCCGCGCGGAACGCGGCGCGGCGGAACAGGTTGAAGAACAGCCCGTGCCGCATGTGCTGGTAGTCGCCGATGACGATGTTGTCGAACACCGTCAGGGGCAGGGACAGGCGCGAGCGCTGGAAGGTGCGCGCCACGCCGGACCGGTAGATGGATTGCGGGGTCTGGCCCACCACTTCGCGGCCGTCGAAGGAGATGCTGCCGCCGGACGCCTTGTACAGGCCGGTCAGCACGTTGAAGAAGGTGGTCTTGCCCGAACCGTTGGGGCCGAGCAGGCCCAGCACTTCGCCTTCCTCGATGTGAAGGTCCAGGTTGTCCAGCGCCGTGAGGCCGCCGAAACGCATGGTCAGTCCGCGGACCTGGATCATGGCCTGCCTGCTCATTGCGCGGCCCTCCCGTCGGCGGCCGGCGCGCGCACGGTGGGCGCCGGGGCGCGCCGCGCGCCGCGGCCGAAGAACAGGCGCGTGCGCCGAGGCAGCAGGCCATCCGGGCGAAACAGCAGGATGGCGATGACCAGGGCGGCGTAGAGCAGGAAGCGGTATTCTTGGATGAACTGCAGCTTCTCGGGCAGGATCAGGACGATGACCGCCGCGGGCACCAGGCCCACCGGGTTGCCGAGTCCGCCCAGGATCACGATGGAAAGCATCAGGAGGGAATCGGAGAACGTGAAGTTGTTGGGCGCGATGAAGCCGGTCACCATGCCGTAGACGCCCCCGGCCGCGCCGGCGAAGAAGTTGCCCATGACGAAGGCGACGACTTTCCAGCGCGCGATGTGCAGGCCGAAGGCCGCCGCCGAGGTTTCGTCGGTGCGCACCACGTCCATGGCCAGGCCGACCCACGAGCGCTCCACGGCCTTGACGACGGCGAAGGCGCCGGCGCAAAGCGCCAGGCAGAGCACGGCGTAGCTCACGTAGAAGGAGACGTCGGCTCCGAACACGGTGAAGCTCTCGTTGAAGTCGTGTCCGAACAGCTTCATGCCGGGGGCTTGCAGGCCTTGCGGGCCGCCCAGCACGTCGTTGACCTCGATGAAGGTGCGGAAAAGAATGCCGAAGGCGATGGTCACCAGCGCGGCGTAGTGGCCGCGCGTCCGCAGCACGGGCGTGATGAGCAGCGAACCCACCAGCGCCGCGATGACGCCGGCCAGCGCGACGTCCAGCAGCAGCGGCAGGCCCGTGTGCTGGGCCAGCGTGGCGGTGGCATAGGCGCCGACGCCGAAGAAGGCGGCGCCGGCGAAATTGGCGACGCCGGAGAAGCCGAACTGCACGGTCAACCCCAGGCAGGCCGTGACGTAGAGCAGGACCGTGCACAGCATCAGCAGCACGAAGTCCGACTGATGAAAGACCGCGATCAGGAGAAGGGCGCAGCCGATGGCCAGGCCGCGCGCGATGCCGGGACGGTCGGCGCCGGCCAGTTCGACCTTGCGCACCAGGTTCAGCCGGCCGGCGGCGAGTCCGGCGGCCAGGGCCGCCAGCAGCAGCACGGCGACGCCGATCTGGTTTTCGGCGTGCAGGAACAGCCACAGGTACAGGGTGAGCAGCGCGGCGGCCACGGTCAGCAGCAGGCCGGGATGGCGTATTTCCAGGTGGGTCACGGGTTTCATGTCGGTCAGACTCGCTCGCTGGATTTTTCGGCGATCAGGCCGGTGGGTTTCCACGCCATGAGGATGATGACCACCGCGAAGGCGAAGACGTCGCGATACGCGCTGGGAATGTCCGGGATCAGGGCGGGCAGGGCGGCGCTGCCCAGCACCTGCAGGCCGGCGAACAGGAAGCCGCCGAGCACGGCGCCGTACAGGTTGCCGAGGCCGCCGAGGATGGCCGACGCGAAGCCGATGACGCCCAGGAGCAGGCCGATGTTGAAGTTGATCTCGTTGTAGTAGAGGCCGTTCATCACGCCCGCGAGCGCGGCCATGCCCGAGCCCAGGGCGAAGGTCAGCAGCACCACGGCGTCGAAGTTGATGCCCATCAGGCGGGCGGTCTCGCCATCCTGCGCGACCGCGCGGATGGCCATGCCCAGGCGCGTGCGCGTGATCAGGACGTGCAGGCCGGCGATCACGGCGATGCCGGCGAAAAGAATGATCAGGTTGTCGACGCGCAGCGTCAGCCCGCCCAGGTGCAGGGTGGCGTTCGGCAGCAGCGCGGGGAAGGGCTTGGGATTCGAGCCGTCCGGGTAGAACAGGCGCACGGCCTCGCGCAATACCGTGCCCAGCATCAGCGTGGCGAGCAGGGTGTTCAGGGGCGGGGCCTTGCGCAGGGGCAGCACCAGGAAGCGGGCGATCAGGGCGCCCAGCAGGCCCGTCACGCACAGGGCGGCGACGATGACGGCCGCCAGTTGCACGGCGTCCGAGCCGATGCCCAGCTTCAGCACGCCCGTCGATGCCGCCAGGCCGCCGAAGGCGCCCACCATCAGCACGTCGCCGTGCGAGAACTGGATGACGTCCAGCACGCCGAAGAACAAGGTGAAGCCGACGGCGACCATGGCGTAGATGACGCCCAGCATCAGCCCATTGAAAATGTATTGTCCCAGCTCGCTCATCGATGATTCCGGTATTCCTAGGGGCTGTCCCGCCGCCGTCAGGCGGGCGGCGGAACCCATGGGGCGGGCGGCCCGGCGCCATGTCCAGGCGCCGCGTCCAGGCGCATACGGACTTCCTGGACGCGATGCCGGCGGGTATGCCCGCCCCGGGCGGAGTGCTTATTGCACGGTCAGCTTCTTGGCGCCCTTGGCGTAGCTGCTGTCTTCCCAGATCGTCCATTTGCCGTCGTCGACCACGTACTTGGTCACCAGCGGAACGACGTTCTGGCGGTGGTCGTCGAAGGTCACCTTGCCGATGATGGTGTCGGCGTCCTTGGTGGCATTCAGCTCGCCGCGGACCTTCTTGCGGTCGGGACCGACCTTCTCCACCGCGTCCATGATCAGGTTGGCGGCCGCGAAGGCGAAGGGACCGTAGGCTTCGGCCGGCTCGCTGAAATTCTGCTTGGCGTACTGCTCGGAGAAATACTTGCCGCCAGGCAGCTTGTCCAGCGGCGCGCCCTCGATGAACGACAGCGAACCCTCGGCCAGTTTCGGGCCCACGCCCTCGATGTACGCGTCGGACTTGATGCCGGAGGTGCCTTCGAATTGCGCCTTGATGCCCAGCTTGTCCATCTGCGTGCGGATGCGCACGCCCAGCGGCGTCAAGCCGCCGAAGTAGATGACGTCGGGCTTGAGTTCGCGGATCTTCGTCAACTCGGTGGTGAAGTCCTGCTGGTCGGCCGTGACGCCGAAGTCCGCCACGATCTTGCCGCCGTCCTTCGTGACGAAGTCCGTGAAGTACTTGTCGTGGCCCTTGCCGTAGTCGGTGGTGTCGTGAATGATGGCCCAGGTCTTGTAGCCCTGGCCGGTCATGAACTTCGCCGCGACTTCGTTCTGGTTGATCATCGTGCCGTTGACGCGATGGATCTCGCTGTAGTCGTTGCCGTAGGTCACGTCGGGCAGCACCGCGCCCCACACCACCACGGGCAGGCCGAAGCGATGGTAGACGCCCACCGTGCCCATGGCCACGGCCGAGCAGAAGTGCGTGACGCCGGCCACGATGGAGCGGTCCGTCGATACCTTGGTGGCCACCTGCACGCCGATATTGGGACGGCATTCGTCGTCCTGCGTGACCAGCTCGTAGGTGTACTTGGACTTGGGATCGGCGTTGCGCAGGCGCACGGCCAGTTCGGCGGAATCGCGGCCGCCCAGGCCGATCGCGGACACGCCGCCGGTGAGCGGCCCGATGAAGGCGATCTTCACGACGTCCTTGGCGACGGCCGGCGTCACGCATGCCATCAGCGTGGCGATGCCGGCCAACGCGCCCGCGGCGAGAGAGATTTTCCTGCGCATTTCTGCTCCTGGCTGAAAGGATGGGGAGGGAATCAGGCCGCCAGATTACGCTGGCTCGCCATGAATTTCCAGGTTAAGTATTCAAATTCAAGTCGCTTGAATTTCAAGCAAGGTACATGCCAACTCTTGCTTGAGCCGGGATTTCCCTAGGAAAAGGCCAAGCAGGACGCTCCATGGCCGTCCGTCGTGCGACAGCATGGTGCGTTTGCGTGCGGGGATGCACGGTTTTGGGGCTGGCGGGGTGCGGGCTCGGCCGCATCGCGGGATCGGGCGCCCGCGCAAGGCAGGAAGGCATCGATGGACTGCGTGGATGCGAGGGCGCAAGCTGGTCCGGAGGACGCGTGTGTTCGGCGGTGCAACATCAGGCGGCGAATGGACGACGCCACCTATACCTATAAAGCCTATAAAGGCAGTTGATACCAGAATCAGAAATCAGTATTTTCCCGCATGTCGGTATACCCATACACTTGTGCGACACAATAGTCGGGCCGTCCGCCCTGCACGTTCCGCGTTCGACGGCGGCAGTGTCGGCATTGCGTGACCGATACCCGTGCAGTTTCTTCGAATCGGTTTACAGGACAGGCAGCTTGCCTCGATACATGAACACCGTAACCATGACACCGTAGCCATGCGAGACAACGACCGCCATGAAGGGATGCCGATCGTGGAGACGGCGCACGGCAGCCTGCAAGGCAGCCGGCGCGGAGATGTGGCCATTTTCAAGGGCATCCGCTATGGCGCCCCGACTGGTGGCGGCAATCGGTTTCGGCCGCCGCAGCCTGTGGCTGCCTGGTCAGGCGTCCGTGCGGCGACTGTCTTCGGCCCGTCCGCGCCTCAGGCTCCGACTGCGCCGGATGCGCTGCGCAGTTGGTATTTCGACATCGAGCCTGTCAGCGAAGATTGCCTGTTCCTGAACGTCTTCACGGCTGCGCTTGGCTCCCGCAAGCCGCGCCCGGTGATGGTCTGGCTGCACGGTGGAAGCTGGGCCGCGTGCGCCGGCACCGCGCCCGGTTTCGACGGAACGAATCTGGCGTGCCTGGGCGACGTGGTGGTGGTCACCGTGAACCACCGCCTGAATGTATTCGGATATCTGGCGTTGCCCGAGTTGGGACCGGAGTTCGCCGATTCCGGCAATGCCGGCGTGCTGGACATGGGGGCGGCGCTGTGCTGGGTCCGGGACAATATCGCCGCGTTCGGCGGCGATCCGGACAATGTCACCATCTTCGGCCAATCCGGCGGGGCCGCAAAGGTCGCCGCGCTCATGAATGCCCCGGCCATGCGCGGATTGTTCCATAAGGCCATCATCCAGAGCTGCTCGGGCGGCTTGCGCTTGGTGGAGCCCGGGCAGGCGGCACGCACGACCGCGGCGCTGGCGGCCAGACTCGGTATCGACAAGGCGGACGCGGGCGCCTGGCAATCGGTGCCGATGAACACCCTGATCGCCGCAACCCGATCGTCGGCGAACGCATATCGGCCGGTGCTGGACAGCCGGACGTTCACGGTCCATCCCTATGATCCCGTGGCCACGCCAGTTTCGCCACGGATACCTTTGCTCGTGGGCAATACCACGACCGAAAGTACATTCTTCCTGGCAGCCGATCGCAATAACTTCACGATCGAAATGGCGGAGGTGACGGCTCGGGTGGCCCGTTTCCTGAACATTACGCCTGAGAATGGCCAGCATATCGTCGACGTCTACCGTTCCCTGCTGCCTCCGGACAGGAATGCCTTCCATGTCCTGGCGCAGATCGTGACCGACTATATGTATCGCCGCAACACGATGCGCATCGCCTGCCTGAAGGCCAGGCAGGCAGGTCCCGTCTACGCCTATGTATTCGACTGGAAGACGCCGGTCCTCGGCGGCATCCTGCTCTCGCCGCACACTTCCGAAGTGCCGTTTGTCTTCGGCACCACGGCCCAGGCCGCCGGCATGGTCGGCAACGGCGCGGATCTCCCGCGGATTACCCACACCGTCATGAGCGCCTGGGCCAGTTTCGCGCATACCGGCAGGCCGGCATCCACGACGCTGCCCGCATGGGCGGCGTACACCGAGCAGGCCGGGCTTGCGATGGTCATCAATGACAGGAGCCGTGTCGCGGAGGATCCTGACGGGGCGCAGCGTCACGTGTTCGACGAGTTGCCATTCTTCGATTACGACATGCCGCAGAACTTCGCACAGGCATGAGGCATGAGGCATGAGGCTTGAGACGGCCTGCGTCAGGACGCGGTCAACGTCCCATCGGCGATCAGTTCGGCGGCAACCGATTTGATGATTTCGACCAGGCAATTGCACGCAACCGACCGAATGGAAACCGGGCCCGCATGAAGGTAAAAGCGATGGATCCACAGGCCGTCGCTGATTCTGGCGGTGCGGAATTTTCCATGCGGACCGCGTGCCGTGCCGCGGCACCGGATGGTGAACCCCAGGCCCTTTTCAACCGCGTCCATGGTCAGCGTCACCGAATCGATCTCGCTGGAGACGGTGGGCCGTATCCCCAGCCTTGCGAATTCGTTGTCCACCTTTCTACGAGTGAAGTGCGTGGCCGAGGAAAGAAAGAGGGGAAGCGTGGCCAGCATGGCCTTGTCGACGGTGGGTCCGATGCCGAACCTCTCGAACATGTCGGCATTCCCCACCAACACCATTTCGTCGGCGCCCAGCATTTCGACGTCCATGTTTTCCGCGGGACGGCTGTCGAACATGATGGACAGGTCCAGCAGGCCGGTTCGGGTCATCTCGTATAAGTGGCCGCTGAGACGTTCGACGACGTTCACCTTCAGGCTGGGAAACTGCTCCGTGGCCCGCATCAATATGGGCAATCCCAGGACGAGGCCGCTGGTGGGCGTGACGCCGAGCGAAACGATGCCGGCCATCTCCCCGCCCCGTTTCACGGTTTCCACTGCCTGGTCGGCTGTCCGGAGAATCAGCTTCGCCCGATGGTAGAACTCCGAACCGATCTTGGTGGGCAACACCCCGCGAGCCGTGCGTTCGAACAGCTTCTGTCCCAGCTCCGCCTCCAGGTTGGAAACATGATGGCTGAGGGCCGGCTGCGCCACGTGCACATGCTGGGCTGCCGCGACGAGGCTGCCGTGCTCGACGATGGCGACGAAGTACCGGAGCTGTCGTAGGTCCACTTTGGTTCCCGGCCGATTGATCCTCGCGCATGGTATCAGGACGCCGGAAACCCATACAGCAGTTCCGGGTTGTCTACCAGGATACGCGTACGGACATCGGGGTCCGGCACCCACTTGCAGAATTGGTCCATGATCGTTCCATCGTTAGGAACGGTATCCGGTTCGAACAGGCCTGGATGAGGCCAGTTGGTGCCGAACACGAGGCGATCCGGGCGTGCGTCGGCCAGGGCCTGCACAAACGGTTCCATATCCGGATAATCGGGCGGCCCCGCATTCGATCGGCGATACCAGCTCGACAGCTTGCACCAGGCGTCGTCGCGCCGTTGCAAGACGCGTAGCAGGCTGCGGAAACCGGGGGCATCCAGGCGGTCGCCGCCGCGCGCGCAACCCAGGTGATCGAAGACGATGGGTACCGGGACATGCAGCAGCAGCCGCTCCATTCCTACGAATTCGGCAATGTCCGCCACATGGAGTTGCAGGTGCCAGCCAAAGGGGTGGATAAGGCGGGCCAGGGGAGCGATCGCCTCGACGCCTCCATAACCCTTGCGCCGGGAGGACAGCCGTACCCCGCGCATTCCGCCCGCATGCAGACGTTCGAGCTCCAACCACGATGTATCGATCGCGATGCCCGCGACGCCTCTCGCACGATGTTGGCCAAGTTCGGAGATGACCGCAAGCGTCAGGCTGTTGTCCGTTCCATAGACGCTTGCCGTCACTTGCACCGTGCGGCTCAGGCCGAGTGTCTTGCACATGCCGAGATAATCTTCAAGGCCCGCGGCAACCGGCGTGTAGGACCGTTCCGGACTCAGCGGATAACGCGCGAAGTCTTCGAATATATGGCAATGACAATCCGTGGCCCGAGCCGGAGGTGTCCACCGAGGCTGCATGGGCGCGGGGTCGAAAGGCAGGCATACCGGGGCCGTCATGACGCGGGGCTCAACAGTCGGGCGAGTTCCCTCGCGTCTTCGATGCGTTCCAAGGTCCATACCTGTTCGACGAGCCGTTCGCCTTGAGCCTTGCCCAGGATAGGGGCGATCAATTCCATGCTCTTTTCCTTCAACTCCTTGCGCGTCATCGGATTGGCGGGCGTTCCGCGCACCGCCAGCGTGTGTTCGCGCAAGCGCCGCCCGTCCTTGAGCGTCACCTCGACAATGCCTTGCCGGCTCGGCATAAGCCTCGACAAGCCGTCGTCGCCCACCAAGGCAATACGCTCCCGCACCGCCAGGACGGTGGGATCGTTCATTCTCGGCCGGTCATGTGCGGAAGCGAATCCCATGGTTCCGTCGACTATCAGGGTGGCGAGGACATGCTGCAGGCATATCTCCGGCATGTCGCGGTCATTGACGGTCAGGACCATCTGATGAGGAATCCTGACTTCAACCGCCAACACGTCGTCCGCGCCGAACCGATGCGTGCGAATCAGGTGATCGAGCGCGTCGAGCGGCGCCTGGATGGGGGAGCCCACGGTCCAGCGCTTGATCGCGGTATTGAGGATTTCATAGCGCACGCCAAGTTCGCGTCCCAATGCACCACGGTCCGGCTGGTCGCCATAGGCATCGTAGAAACATCTTTGTCCCGAGAAAACGTCGTCGACACCGGTGCAGCCGCTGTGCACCATGATCGCGGCGGTCACGCCGTTGCGGGCGCCCATCCCTCCGAAGTCGAAGGACTTTTCCACGTGGTCCTTGTCGCGCATCCAGCATGCCACGCCCGAGGCCTGCTGGGCCGCATACGACATCAGATATCTCGCTTGCCGCGCTTCCACGCCCGCCAGCGCGCCCGCGGCTGCCGCGGCGCCGAAGTTCGGGCCGAAAGTATGGCTTGAATGGCCCGCCTCCCGGAATGCATACGCGTCGAGCGACATGGTCAACCGGGCACAAACGTCGTAACCCAGCACCATCGCGCGCAGCATGTCGGTACCGCCGCGATGCCATAATTCCGCGCAGGCAAGGACAGCGGGAACGACTCCGCAGCCTGGATGGGTCAGGGACGGTGCATGCGAGTCGTCGGTCTCATCCGCATGCGCGAACATGCCGTTCGCCATGGCGGCATTGATCGCGGTGGTGCGCAGAGACGTGCCAGCCAGGGCGGCCTGCGGTTCGCTCTGTCCTTGCGCCTTCACGAAAGCAATGGCGCGCTCGCCCGCCAACATCCGGGACCCCGACACCATCGACGACAAGGTGTCGAGCAGATGATGCTTGGCCTTTTCCACGACTTCTTCAGGCAAGGGATTGGTTAGCGCGGTCGCGATGTAGTTGGCCAGCTCGGGCATGGGCGTTATCTGCATATCGCCTTGGGCGTCGGGGGTTGGCATGCTGGATGATTCCTGTCGGAGAGGATAGGTGGGGCGCGTCGGATCGTCAGGGACGCTCAGTCAGGTTTTCGCTCTTGCCGAATGACTGCGCTTTCTTGAAGTCCGACGCCACCAGTTGCTCGAACGCGGGCCGCGATATGTGCATCATGTCCACGCCCGTGTCCTGGAAACGCTTGATGACGGTCTTGTCGGATAGGGCGGTCTGAAGCGCGGACGCCAGCGTCTGCGTCACTTCAGCGGGGAGATGGGCTGGACCGAAGATGCCGGTCCAACTGAGACCGGTAAATCCTTCGACGCCTTCCTCGGCCAGCGTCGGAACGTCGGGCAGGATTCTGGAGCGTTGCTCTCCAAACTGGACGATGGCCTTGATTTTCTTGCTTTTCAGGAATGGCAAGGAGGAGTTCACCTGGTCCGCCATGGCCGACACCTGGCCGCCGAGAAGATCGGTGATCGCCGGCCCGCTGCCCTGATAGGGTACAAAGGTCGCGTTCAGGGAGGCATTCTTGATCAGGTACTCGATCGTCAGATGTGCGGGAGAGCCGAACCCTGACGAGCCGATCGTGACGTGCCGGGACTTCGACGCGGCCACAAGGTCATGCAGATTATTGATCGGCGAGTCGTCACGCACCGTCAGGATGATAGGAACGGATTGAATGCCGCCAATACCTGTCAGGTCGTCGATCGGACTGAACGTGGCGGCGGGGTTGAGCGCGGGCGACGAGCCGACGGATCCGGTCGACCCCAGCAGCAGCGTGTAGCCATCGGGCTTCGATCTGGCTACGTAGCTGGCGCCAAGCAGCCCGCTCGCTCCCGGCATGTTGACGACCACAATGCTTTGGTGAAGCGTGGCGGTCAGCGCGGGCGCTACGATGCGAGCTGTCTCATCGATGTTTCCGCCGGGCGGAAACGGGACGATCAAGCGGATCGACTGCGCCGGAAATGGCTGCGCGGCCATCGAGAGTGGGCCGAGCATCAGACCGCCCAGCAAACCGAAGAGTGTCAAGCCGATTTTCTTGTATATCCGCATATTGTCGCCTCCGTCATCCAGAGCGAACTAGCGTAGCGATGCCCCCGTATAAAATGAAATACAGTTTTTCGAACCGGATATCGAAGAGATTTATACCCTTCGGCCTTGCGAGCCGGGGCTAACCGCCCGTTAGCGATGGACGTCGCGCGATGCGCGCGCGCACCTCGGGCGAGGCCAGGCAGGTCGCGACGGCTTCGTATCCCGGCGCGCCGGGATAGGGCGCCACGCGGCTGGGCGGGCTGTGGTTGGCGGGGCAAAGCAGGATGGCCTCGTCCGGTCCGACCGCGGCGAGGTCCAGGATGGCCGAGGAGCGCGTCATCAGGAAGAGCGGCCGTCCTCCCGCCTGCGCGCGTTGACGAAGGTGGACCATCAAGGCTTCCTGGGTGGAGCGGTCCAGGTCCTGCTCCACCATGTCGATGACCAGGACGGCGGGCCCCTCGGCTTCCAGGGCGACGAGCAGTGTCGTCAGGGCCAGGGATGCCGTGGCGCCCTCGTCGACGAGCCATTGCCGCGCCCGGTCGACGCGCGACCTCAGCGCAGGATCGGTTTCCAGCAAACGCGTCGCCCCGGCGCATCCGTGGTCGAGCCGGTCCAGGCCCACGAAGGCTGCATTGGGCAGCGCCTGCGCGAGACGGCGGGCCAGCCGGGTCTTGCCGCTGCCCAGCGAACCGATGATGTAGTTCAAAGGACGAACATCGCGAACTTCGAACCATTCGCCGCCCCAGGGCCAGGGGAGCGCGAAGGCCGCTCCGATGTCCGCCGATCGGTCGAGCAATCCCGTCAAGGCGCCATCGGATGGCATCTGCCCGCGAGCAAGGTCGGCCTGGATGCCTCGTAGCTTGTCCAGTTTACCGACGAGCGCATGGATTCCATGGTCGAGCGCCGTTTCGTGGGCGGACAAAGCCGCTTTCAGGCTTTCAGGATCGCCGTCCAGCACCCGCGCAACCTGAGCCAGGCTGAGTCCCAGCGCGCGCAGCGCCACGACCTCGGCGGCGCGGACCATGTCGCCAGGCCCGTACACCCGATATCCCGCCGCCGAGCGGCCGGGACGGATCAAGCCCTGCTGCTCGTATAGCCGCAAGGCCTTGGCCGATACGCCCAGCCGCCTGGCCGCTTCCGAAGCGTTCACGCATGAATTGGAAGAACACATAAGTCCACCGTCCTTGAGATTACCCAGGTGCAGCCAGCATGGGGCCGGCCCCAGGGGCCGGGTCAAGCGTACGACAGCTCTTCCGCCTAACCCTCAAGGTACTTGCTAATAATGGATGACATCGATATCATCAACTCAAAATGACATCGATATCATTTTTGGGCCGACGCCTGCCTTCGGCCTCGCAACACAGGAGACAAGCTTCATGCTTCATCAAGCAAGAGGGGTGTACATCGTCACCCAGACTCCCTTCGACGGAGACGGCGGGGTGGACCACGCCAGCATCGACACCTTGGTCGATTTCTACCTTCGGCATGGCGCGGATGGCTTCACGGTGCTGGGCGTCGCTGGCGAAGCGGCGAAGCTGACGGCCGATGAGGCCCTGGGCGTGGCTCGCCGCTTCATTGCCCGCGCACAAGGCAAACCCGTCATCGTGGGCGTAAGCAATCCCAGCATTGCCCAGCTACGGGAACTTACCGGCAAGGTCATGGATGCCGGCGCGTCGGGGGTCATGATCGCGCCGCCATCGGGCTCGCGCACGGAGGAGGAGCTGTTCGGCTATTTCGCGCGGGTGTTCGACGAAATCGGCAATGTGCCCACCGTGCTCCAGGATTTTCCCTTCTCCACCGGGACGTGGATGTCGGTGCCCTTCATCCTCGAACTGGTCCGCCGCCATCCGCAAATCCAGGTCCTGAAGGAAGAGGACATCCCCAGCATCACGAAGATCACGCGCTTGCGCGCCCAGCAGGACCGCAGGATCGCCATCCTGACCGGCAACAACGCGATGTTCCTGCCCCTGGAGCTCGGGCGCGGTATCGACGGCCCGATGGCCGGATTCTCCCATCCCGAAATGCTGTCGACCGTATATCGGCTGCATCGTGAAGGGCAAGTCCAGGCCGCGCACGACGTATTCGATTGCTACCTGCCCCTGCTGAGCTATGAGAACCAGAGCCAGTGGGGTGTCGCCGTGCGCAAGGAGATACTGCGCCGCCGCGGCGCGATCCGCCATGCGGCGATGCGCAAGCCCGGGCCGGCGCTGACCGCCGACGACCTGAAGGAAATCGACCTGCTCGTGACGCGTGTGCAGCGCGCCGTCGCCGAGCGCGCCTGATCCGTGGGCCCGCGTGCCACGCCTCATCCGTTACCGACTCTGGATCCGACTTCATGACCAAGATATCGCGCATCGAAATCATCGACTTCACCTACGACGTCAAGAATCTTGCCGCCGCCACCGAGCACACCCACAACCACGTCGCCTATCGCAAGGGCGCCACGATGCAGATGGCCAAATACGCCGTCATCATCGAGGCCGACGATGGCTCCCGGGGCGAATACGTTACCCAGTGGGGCGGCACGCGCCCGGCCTTGGCCCAGAGCATGATGCTCGCCAATAACGTTCTCGGCCGCGATCCCGCCATGCGCGAGGACATCTACGACGACTGCAAGCGCCTGCTGCACCACTTCGACCACATGGGCTATGGCCCACTCGACATCGCGTTATGGGACCTGGAGGGGAAGCGGCTGAATGCGTCCATCCAGCGGCTCCTGGGAGGATATCGTACGCGCCTCAAGGCTTACGCCAGCACCTTCCACGGCGACCATGCCGGTGGCCTGGACAGTCCCGAGAAGTATGGCGAGTTCGCCATCCAGTGCCAGGAAATGGGCTATCGAGGCTACAAGATCCACGGATGGTTCGACGGCGACAAGTATGGTGAAGCCGCCGCCATTCTGGCCGCCCGCAAGGCGGTCGGCGACAAGATGGATCTCATGTATGACGGCGCCTGCGACCTGAAGACCTTCGCCGATGCGCTTTACGTGGGCAAGGCTTGCGACGAGGCGAACTATTTCTGGTTCGAGGACCCCTATCGCGACACGGGCCTGTCGGCGTTCTCTCACAAGAAACTGCGCGAGATGTTGAAGACGCCCTTGCTTATCGGTGAGCATGTCCGCAGCCTGGAGCCGAAGGCCGACTTCATCATGGCCGGCGGGACGGATTTCGTGCGCGTCGACCCGGAATACGACATGGGAATCACGGGGGCCATCAAGACCGCTCGCCTGGCGGAAGGTTTCGGGTTGGACGTGGAGATCCATGCCGTCGGTCCCGCGCACCGTCACGTTATGGGCGCGGTGCGCAACTCCAATTACTACGAGGTCGCGCTGGTCGGGCCGGATTGTCCCAATGTCACCCCGCCCGTCTATACCTGCGGCTATACGGACCAGATCGACTGCATCGACCGCAACGGTACGGTTCCGGTTCCGTCCGGTCCGGGGCTGGGCGTGAGCTACGACTGGGATTTCATAAAGAAGAATGCGAGGCAGCATCACGTCTACGAGTTGGGCAAACGCTGACGCCAGTCCCGTCATTCGTTCGCAGTACCCACATAGAGCCACCAACACGTGGCCGCAACATGGCAGGTCGCCGGCGTCGCCCAATCGAGGGCGAGGCCGGACCCACCAGGGAACAGGAGACTCAAATGTCCACATGGGTGGTTCTTAGCGCTGTGCGCGCGCGCCATCAGCACATCCGCTACTACGTATTGGCCTTGGTTCTGCTGGTCACGGCGGTCAATCTCGCCGATCGCGCCAATCTGTCCATTGCTGGCGCGCCCATGTCCACGGAGCTGGGGCTCGGCAGCGTGGCGATGGGTTATGTCTTCTCGGCGTTTGCATGGGCCTATGTCATCGGTCAATTGCCAGGAGGCTGGATACTCGACCGGTTCAATTCGATAAAGGTCTACGCGACCACCTTGTTCCTGTGGTCGTTTTTCACATTCCTGCAAGGTTACGTGGGCTGGTTCCAGCCGGCCGTGGCCATCTTCCTGTTGTTCGCGTTGCGCTTCCTGGTCGGCTTGGTCGAAGCGCCTATCTACCCGGCGAACAACTACATTATTTCCGCCTGGTTCCCGCTGCGCGAACGTGGCCTTGCCACGTCGATCTTCAGTTCCGCGCAGTACGTAGCGGTGGTCCTGTTCGTGCCCATCATGGGCTTGCTCAGCCATGAACTGAGCTGGCATTGGGTATTCTGGGTCATGGGTGGGCTGGGCATGGTGCTGGCGGGGATCTGGGTGAAGGTCATGCAGCCGCCGGACAAGCATTCCAAGGTGACTCCCGAAGAACTCGCCTATATCCGTCAAAACGGCGCGATGATCGACATCGAGGCCAACAAGACCAGCAAGGCGCCCGCGCCTGCCGGTTCGCTGAAGCTGCTGCTAGGCAACCGGATGATGGCCGGAATCTATATTGGCCAGTACTGTATTACCGCCTTGCAGTATTTCTTCCTGACCTGGTTCCCGATCTATCTGGTCAAGGGGCGCGGAATGGACATCCTGCATGTCGGTTTCGCCGCCACCGCGCCGGCCATAAGCGGCTTCATCGGTAGCGTGCTGGGCGGGGCGATATCCGACGCGGTCGTCAAGCGCGGCGGCGGCGTCACCCTGGCTCGCAAGATTCCCTTCGTCACCGGGATGCTGCTGGCGAGCCTGCTGGTGCTTTGCAACTTCACCGATTCGACGTACGTCATCGTCGGGCTGATGTCCCTGGCTTTGTTCGGGAAAGGACTCGCACAGGTCGGGCTGGCGGTGGTGGTGGACACGTCGCCGCAGGAAATCGTCGGCTTCGCGACGGGCCTGTTCGGCGTGGCCGGCAACCTCGCGGGCATCGTCGCGCCGATCACCATCGGCTATATCCTCGGCATCACCCATTCCTTCACCGGCGTCATGTACTTCGTGGGCGCGCATGCGCTCGTCGGAGCCCTCAGCTATATCTTCATCGTCGGTCCGCTTCGCCGCCTTTCCCTGCCTGGAAACGGGTCCGTGTCTCGGGTGGAGCGCGCATCATGACGGCCCGCGCGAAGATCTATCGGTCCCGTCGCACCCTTATGGGACGGCTGTCATCCCGGGCTGTGGCGGCTGTCCTTGGCCTGGCGATGCTCCATGCGGCGTCCGCCGTGGCCGCGCCGGATTACCCCGACAAGCCCGTGCGGCTGATCGTGGGTTTTCCGCCGGGAGGTTCGACCGACGTATTGGCGCGAATGGTCGCGAACGGCCTGTCCCAAAAACTGGGGCGCCAGTTCATCGTCGAGAACAAACCCGGCGCAAGCGGCATGATCGGCGCCAATGAGGTGGCGAAGGCGCGCCCGGACGGCTACACGCTGCTCTTTTCCAGCAGCACGCTGGCCACCTATCGGGCGCTGTATCCCACGACGCCCTTCGATGCCAGCAAGGATTTCGAACCTGTCTCCCTGGTAGCGACGACGCCCTATCTCCTTGTCGTGCATCCTTCGCTTCCAGTGCATTCCGTGAGCGAGTTGATTGCCTACGCAAAAGCTCATCCGGGCGAGATCAACTATGCGGCGTCGGCGCCCGGAGGCGGCCAACATCTGGCGTGGGAGATGTTCAAACGCATGAACGGGGTCGATCTTCTCTACGTTCCCTATGCCGGCACGGGGGCGCTCACGCCGGACCTGCTGGCCGGCCGCTTGCAAGCCGCGATCGACAACGTGGCAGTTCTGGCGCAGCAGGTTCGCGCGCGAACGCTGCGGCCCATCGCCGTCACCGGCCCAAAGCGCTCCGCCTTGTTGCCGGGGGTGCCTACGGCGATCGAATCGGGGCTTCCTGGTTTCGATGTCGTTGGCTGGTTTGCCGTGTTCGCGCCCGCGAATACGTCCTCACAGGTCACGGCCCGGCTGTCGCAGGCCATCGGCGAGATCATGCGCGAGCCCGCAATGCGGAAAGCGTTCGAGGACCTGGGCGCCGACCCGGATGTGCGTGGGCCCGAGGCGCTGCGTGAGTTCCTGGCCTCGGAAACCTCCCGATGGGGAAAGTTGATCCAGGACGCCGGTATCAAGCTTCAATAGCGGGAGGAAGTTTCGATGTCGTTTATCCATGCGAATCATGCCGTGGCGGCGGCAACGGTGCTGCTGCAACGCGGCGGACTCGGCGCCGACATGGCCGGCGCGGTCGCCCGCAGGCTGGTGCAGGGGCAGTTGTTGGGACGCCATACCCATGGCCTTGCGATGCTGCCCACTTACCTCGAACGGCTTGCCGACGGCCGGATTGCGAGGGAAGGGCGCATAGAGACTTTGTCCGATCAAGGTGGCAGCTTCAGTTGGCGGGTCGACCGCCTGCCCGGGGCATGGGTCATGGACAGGATGCTGGCGCAAGCCGTGACTCGCGCGGCGCGCCATGCCGTGGTGACGGCGACCGTGGCCGGCTGCTCCCACATAGGCGCGCTGCAAGCCTACCTGGCCGATCTGGTTTCGCGCGAACTGCTGGGCCTGCTCATGGTTACCGATCCCGGCGTGGCCTCGGTGGCGCCGCCGGGCGGAATCGACCCCGTCATCACATCCAATCCCGTCGCGCTCTGCATCCCCACCGAGCGTGCTCCCTTGCTGATAGACCAGAGCACATCCATGTTGAGCAACGGCGCCGTGGTAGCGGCCCTGGCGGCGGGCAAGGCCTTGCCGGGGCCGTGGTTGCTCGACAACCAGGGGCGCGCCACGGACGACCCCGCGGCGGTCAACACCGATCCTCCCGGGACCTTGCTGCCCGTGGGGGGCTTGGAATTTGGCTACAAAGGCTTCGGCTTTGGATTGATGGTGGAGGCCTTTGCGCTCGCGCTTTCCGGCTTTGGCCGCGACCAGGCCCGTGAGCGCGGCGCGCAAGGCGTGTTTTTGCTGATCGTCGATCCAGGGCGATTCGGAGACGGCAAGGCCGCCTTCCTGCGCGCCATGTCGGCGCTGGTGGACCAATGCGAGGCGAGCCGCCCGATCCCGGGGGGCGCCGGCGTACGCCTGCCTGGAGAGGCCGCATTGCGCGCGCAGGCGCGGCAACTGCGGGATGGGCTGGACCTGAGCGCCGAATTGTTGTCCCGTTTGGACGCCTGCGCGCGCCGGCTGGGCCTGGACAGCTTTTCAGCCGCCGCCCCTGTTGTCGAATAGGACCTGGCATGGGCCGATCCGGCCCGGTCCGCTGCTGTACCACCATTCAAGAACGGAGACAGGCATGAAATTCAGACTTGCCCGGCTTATCGCCGTGGCGGCATTGGCTTGCTGGAGCATGACCGGCGAGGCCGCGGATTTCCCGGACCATCCATTGACCATGATTGTCCCTTTCGTGCCCGGCGGGTCTTCGGACATCACCGCGCGCGCCATCCAGCCGGCCTTGACGCGCGTGCTCGGGCAAACCGTGGTTATCGACAACAAGCCCGGGGCCAACGGCAGCATCGGCGCGGTGGAGTTGAAGCGTGCCGCCCCCGATGGCTACACGATGCTGATAGGCTCGATCGGCACATTCGCGATCAATCCTTCCGTCTATAAGAAACTGAATTACGACCCCACCACGGATTTCCGCTATTTGACACAGGCGGTTCGAACACCCAACGTGCTGGTGGTAAATCCAAATCTGAAGGTGCGTACGCTGCCCGAGCTGCTTGAATATGCAAAGCGTCATCCTGACCGGATGTCGTACGCCAATTCGGGAAGCGGATCTTCAGACCATCTTTCCGCGGTGCTCTTTCGCCAGCGCACGCACACGGAAGGGGTGGACGTGCCATATCGTGGCGGCGGCGCGGCCATTACCGATACGCTGAGCGGCCAGGTCAACGTGATGTTCATGAATCTCGGCGCGGTGCTGCCCTACGTCAAGGCCGGGAAACTCATTGCGGTGGCGTGCACCGGCGAGCGGCGGGATCCAGGCTTGCCCGACGTGCCAACAATGCAGGAAGCCGGCATATCCGGGATGGTCGTGTATTCCTGGCAAAACATCGCGGTGCCGAAGCGGACGCCGACCGCGGTTGTCGAGTGGCTTTCCGAAAAATTGCGCGCCGCGCTCACCGATCCAAAATCCAGGGATATCCTGGAAAAGCAGGGCTTCGAGGTCGTCGCGTCGCCGTGGAAGGATGCCGACGCCTGGCAGGAAGCGGAGACCAGGCGCTGGGCGCAGGTGGTGAAGAGCGCCAACATCAGTCTCGACTGATCAGGGCGCGGGTTAACCGCTGGCGCGTTCCATGACGGTGAAGCCGAGATCCACGACGGGATCGGCGATCGGGCCGCCTTCTATTCTTTCCACCAGCATGCGGGCCGCGCGTCGGCCGATCTCGATGCTGTCGATCTGGACGGTGGTAAGCGGCGGTTCGGCATCGACCGCGAAATCCAGATCGCCGAACCCGACGATGCCAATGTCATCCGGCACGCGCTTGCCTTGCGTGTGTAGTTCCGTTATCGCCCCCAGGGCGACCAGGTCGGTCGCGCAGAAGATGACATCCAGATCCGGATGTTGCCGGAGCAGTTCCGCGGCGCCTTGCCGGCCGTGACGCATGCGTGTGGGCGCGTCGATCCGGGTGGCGGGTACGTCGCCGTAGCCCAGTCGACGCGCCTCTTTCAGGAATCCATGACCGCGCGCCGTGCTGCGCGGCTCCCTGGCGACGATCATCGTTGGCTTGCGATAGCCCTTGCTGTGTACGTAGTTCGCGACCGCCGCGCCTATTTTTTCATGGGAAAAGCCGACCAGCATGTCGATGGGAGTACGTGTCATGTCCCATGCTTCGATGACCGGAATCCCGGTATCGCGCAGGCGTTGGCGCAGGGATGACGTCTGCATGGCGCCGATCAACACGATGCCGTCGACGCGCCGCCCGATGACCGCGTCGAGCAGGGCATCTTCTCCCTGTTCGCCATAACCCCGTTGTCCCAGCATGACCTGGTAGCCGCTGGCCGCCAGCGTCTCGGTCAATGACTGGACCGCCAGTATGAACGCGGAACCCGAGGATATTGTCGGCACCAGGCATGCAACCAGCCGGCTGCGCGCGGATTTCAGGCCGCCCGCGAGAAGATTCGGCACATAGCCGGTTTTCGCTACGGCTTCCTGGACCTTCAGGCGCGTGGCTTCGGAAACGATCGTCGGATTGCCCAGCGCACGGGATGCGGTGATTTTCGATACGCCCGCTACCTTTGCTACGTCCGCCAGGGTCGGCCTATTGACCGGGGAGAGAGGTTTCGAGGCCGGGGTCGACGGAGGGCAGGGCTTGGATCGCATGGGGTTTTAGACGTTGGATCGTGCCTGCTTGCGCTGGCGCAGCGCAAGCAGAGGAAAAACGGTCCTAGCATAGCGGATTTCCCGCGGGAACCGTCCTGAACCTGCCGCGGTATTCGGCCGGCGTGGTGTCCAGCTTCCGGCGGAATGCGCGGTTGAGCGTGTCGGTCGTGTTGAAGCCGCAGGCCGCGGCGATGTGGTCCAGCGGTTCGTCCGTGGTTTCCAGGCGGTTGCGCGCCATTTCCACGCGCACCGATTCGATGTAGGCGGCCGGCGTCGTGTTCAGTTCGGTCTTGAAGATACGGGTCAGTTGGCGGTCGCTGACGTGGGCCTGCGCGGCCAGCTCGGCGATGGTGATGGGCTCGGCGATGCGGCGCATGATGTAGTGGCGCAGCGCATCCATGCGCCGGGTCTTCGAGGCCGGCTCCAGCGAGGCGCTGAACTGGCTTTGTCCGCTCGGGCGCTTGAGGAACATGACGAGCTGGCGGGCGACGCGCAGGGCCTGCCGCTCGCCGAAGTCGTCGGCGACCAGGGCCAGCGCCAGGTCCAGGCAGGCGGTCAGCCCGGCGCCGGTCCAGACGTCGCGGTCGCGGATGAAGATCGGGTCGGCATCGACTTTCACTTCAGGATGCTCGTCGGCGAGCTGCCGCGCGGTGGACCAGTGCGTGGTGGCGCGGCGGCCGTCCAGCAGGCCCGCCGCGGCCAGCACGTGGGCGCCCACGCAGACGGAGGCGATGCGCCGCGTGTTGGCCGCAAGCGCCTTCACCCACGCCACCACCGCGGGCGCCACCACGGCGCGCACGCCGCGTTGCGCGTCGACCTCCACCGCGCCGGGCACCACCAGGGTGTCGATCCCGTGGCGGGCCAGGTCCGCAAACGTGGCGTGGGGCAGCACGCGCACGCCGGCCGAGGTCGTGACCGGCGCAAGCGTCTCGGCCGCCAGCACCACCCGGTAGCCCGTCGGTTCGTCCATTTCGCGCTGGAGCAGCGCAAACACTTCCGCCGGACCGCTGACGTCCAGCAGGTCGACGTGTTCGAACAGGACGATGACGATGAGGCGTTCTATGGTTGCCACGATGGAGGCGAATCCCGGAATGTCGGAATCTGCATGTTATGCGACATTGCGGACATTCCATGGCGTTCTTAGCATGGCAAGACGGTCATTTCCGATGGCCCGACTTCATCACGTCAATTTCGCCTCTCCGAAGGAAGCACAGCCATGAACGCCCCGACCCCGACCCCGACCCCGACCACCCTGCGCCAGCTCAACGGACTGGACCCCACGCCCGCCACGCTGGCCGCCGCCACCCTGATCCTGGTGGACTACCAGAACACCTACACGCGCGGCGTCATGGAGTTGGCCGGCTGGCAGGCGGCCCTGGCCTCGGCGGCCGATCTGCTGGCGCGGGCGCGCGCCGCGGGGGCGAAGATCATCCACGTCGTCCACGACGGTGGCAAGGGCTCGCCTTACGATCTCGGCGCCGACATCGGCCAGATCCATCCCGCCGTCGCGCCGCTGGCGGACGAGCCCGTCGTCGTCAAGACGGCGCCCAACGCCTTCGTCGGCACCGACCTGGGCGAGCGCGTGGATGCGGCCGGCAACAAGCAGGTCATCGTCATCGGCTTCATGACCCACATGTGCGTGACCTTCACCGCCGAGGGCGCCTTCCTGCGCGGCAACCAGCCCACCGTGGCCGCCGACGCCTGCGCGACCCGGCCGATCCGCACGGAAGCGGTGGACGTGACGGCCGAGGCGCTGCACGAGGGCGCGCTGGCGACCATCGCCGACCTCTATGCGGTGGTGGTGCGCACGGGCGCGTCTATCCAATGACGCCGGGCGTCCGCGGCCATGCGCGCCCGCTTGTTCACCGGCCTGCTTTTTCGATATAGACCGGACTCGAATAGATGAAATAGCCGTCCTCGGTCGTCACCCGGACATAGATGGCATTGTCCTCGCCGGCGTGCAGCGGCACGCGCACCCGCTGCCGCATGCGGGTCGCCTTGTTCTCGTCGGGCAGGCGGAAGATCTGCAGGCGCCGTTGGATCCCGCCGTTCTCGCGCACGATGGGTTCGAGGCCGATGTCCGCCACCGGCACGTCGACGTCGATGAGCGGCGTGCGCACTTTCAGCGTGCCCGCGCGCGGGTCCGCCAGGCGGACGTCGACGCCGCTGAAGCCCCCCGTGGTCAGCGACTGCCAGCGCAGATGTCCGGGCGCGACGGCGTCCAGCGTCTTGTCCAGGTTCCAGAAATTGATGGGCCGGGGATCGGCGAAGGCGTTGCCCTCCAGCACGGCCTCGCCATCCCAGACCGTCTGGCGGCCGCGGCCGCGATAACCCGATCCCTCCCAGACCAGGCGGATGCGGCTGCCCAGGTCCGCCTCGGCATAGGGCCGCAGGACATGCACCACGTCCATGCGGTTGCGCACTTCCACGCGCTCGATCGGCCCGTGCGTGGCGACGTCGAACTCGAATTCGACGAAGTCGTCGTCATAGGCCACCACCGCGCCCATGTCGGCGCTGTCGACGGCGCTTTGCGTGACCGGCAGGCCCAGCTTGGGATCGTCGGACCAGCGCCGGGCCGGCCGCGCGAAATGCGCGCGCACGTCCAGGTAGGCGCGGCAGCCCGTGGTGGCGTAGTGGCGGCGCTGGCGCAGGCATTCGGCGATGGCGGGACGGGTCAGTTCGTCGGCGATCAGGCAACTGAGGCCGCCATAGGCGCCGAACAGCGACGCGCCCGGATGGCTGGCGCCATGGCGGCCCTTGTGGCCGTCGCTGTTGGCCAGGATGCCCACGCGGTAGCCCAGCTTGAAGGCGTCCTCGAGCAGCCACTCGAAGGTGCCCCAGTCGGAATGGATCTCTATGGACCGCTCGATGCGCGCGTCGTGCGATAGCGTGATGTCGGCATAGCGCCCGCCGATGTGGGCGAAGACCACGACGTCCTCGTCCTTCAGGGCGTCGAACAATTGGTCCGCGCTGTTGCAGTCGCTGTCCAGATCGGACAGGTCGTCGACCAGCGCGTGCGAAGACCGGTGTATGGGCCGGCCTTCACGCAGGTACATGACGTTGCGGTCGCCGCCCAGGCCGGTGTTGCCCGACCACTCGTAGCCGGGGAAGATGATGAAGCGGCCGTCCTCGTTGTATTTGGCCGTCAGGGTGTTGAGATGCTCCCAGAAGTCCGTGGTGATCTGGAAATCGTTGCCCTGGTGGCTCATCACGTCCAGAAAGGCCCGGTCGCGCGCGAAGACGATCAGTTCCTCGGCCGAATTGGTGCCTATGGTCTCTTCCGACTGGCCGTGCAGGTCGCCCCAGAAATGGCGCCGCCCGGCGCGCGCCACCACGCGGCAGGGATTGCTGCGCGCCAGCACCTGCCCGTCGCGCAGGACCTCGATTTCCAGGTCGCCGGCCTGCTCGGGCACCAGGTCGCCGATGACGGTGGCGTAGTCGCCCGCCGCGACCGTGAAGCCGGCCGGCAGTCCCGCCAGCGGCAGGTTGGCGCGCAGGGCGTAGGCGCCGCCCATGCGGTGCGACGGATTGCCCCATTTGTCCTCGCCCTTGAAGCCCAGGCGCAGGGGCTCGCCGCATACGGCCAGGCTGGGCAGCACCGCCTTGTAGCCGGCCGGCGGCCCGGCGATCACGGAGATGGTCGGCGAGTTTTCCAGTTCGACGTAGTTGTAGGTGGCGAAGGCGTCGACCAGCACGCGGAACTCGAAGGTGGGCTCATGGAAGGTCTGCACGCGCATGCCGGGCGAGCCCTGGCGGGTGTCGCCGAAGCGCACGACGATGCGGTCGCCTTCCTCCAGGTAGCCGCGCACCACGCGGATGAACAGCGTCTTGTCCCACGGCCGGATGTTGCGCTTGCCGTCGTATTCGACCTGCAGGACCGCGCCGTTGCTGGCTTCCACCGTGGTGTAGTTCCAGCCCTGGGGATCGTCGAACTGCGGCTTGCCCATATCGCTGGCGAAGCGGTGCACGATCTTCAGCGAACCGGTGTCGTCGATGCCGAAGTAGCCGGCGGTATAGGTCAGCGTGAAACAGCCGAAACTGCCGGCCTCGAACTCGCCGGCGGGATCGATGGTGGCGGAGCCCATCTGGTGGCGTGCGTACTGGGAATGCGGCATGGCGGACTCGCGGGACGATGGAAAAACGCGTAGGGACGCTTCATCCTAGCGGCGCCAGGCCCATGTTCCTATGGTATATAGGCTATTTCTCCATGACGTAAAGCTATGGAAGATCCCGTCGAAGCCGTTTCCCTGCGGCAATTGCGCGCCCTCGTCTCCGTGGCCGACAGCGCCAGTTTTACCGGCGCCGCCGAGCAACTGGGCATGTCGCAGCCTTCGATCAGCCACCTGATCCGCCGTCTCGAGGCCGAGGTCGGGCAGACGCTGGTGGTGCGGGGCCGGGAGATCAGCCTGACCGACCAGGGCCGGAACATCGCCGACGTGGCGCGCCGCGCCATCCTGGCGATAGACGCCGTCATGCGCGAATGCCGCGACAACACGTCGCTGAAGACCGGCTCGGTCAACGTCGCCGTGGGCCATGTCAGCGCCGCCACGCTGCTGCCGCAGATCCTCCATCGCTTCCAGAAGAAGCATCCGGAGATCGAGTTGACCGTGGTCGACTGCATGGTCGAGCAGATCCGCGCCAAGCTGCTCTCGCACGAGGCCGACATCGGCCTGGGCGCGGTGACCGCCACGGACGATTCCAAGATCCTGATCGAGAAACTGTGGGACTGCGGCGTCTGCCTGTTCATGCGCGACGACCATCCGCTGGCGCGGCGCGCCCGCATAGACGCGCGCGTGCTGGCGGAGCTTCCCTGTATCCAGCTCAATCCCAACGCGCCGGCCTGGCTGGCGATCAGCCGCAAGCTGATCGCCGCGAATATCTACCCGAGGGTGGAGCAGCGCGTGATCCTGGTCTCGACGGCGGTCGGGATGATCCAGGCCGGCATGGGCGTGGCCATGATGCCGCGTATCGCCGCCGTCCACATGCCGCGCGGCATCAAGGGAATTCCCTTGTGCAACCCGGAACTGGAATGGCCGATATCCGTCGTGCGGCTGGCCAACTATCCCCAGTCGCCCGCGGCGCAGGCGTTCGCGGCGGTGGTGCGCGCGACGGTCAGGGAGATCGGGGCGGCGCAGGGGACATAACCACGGGGAGCATAACCACCGGGGGCATAACGTCACGTCATGACGGTATAGCGGGCATGTCCTAGGGGCAGGGCGCGCCATCCGATACGCTGGCATGGCCTTGTCGCGCTGCTGCACGGCGGCGAACCGGCCAGCGCGGGCGCGGCCAAGGCATCGTTACTTGCATCGACCGTCGGAGTCGTCATGAAAAAAATATCAGGGGTATGCCTGGCCGCGCTGGCCGGGTGCGCGTTCTCGGCCCACGCCGATACGTTTCCATCTCATCCCATCACGCTGGAAGTGCCGCTGGCGGCGGGCAGCACCGCCGATATCCTGGCGCGCGCCATACAGCCGGAACTTTCCAGGCTGCTGGGCCAGAGCGTGGTGGTGGAAAACAAGGCGGGCGGCAGCGGCCTGATCGCCATGCAGTACGTGCAGCGGTCGGCGCCGGACGGCTATACGCTGGTCATGGGATCCAACACCACCTGGGCCATCAACAAGGGCCTGTTCAAGTCGCTGCCCTACGATCCGCAGAAGGATTTCAAGCCGGTCGCCTACCTGGCCGGCGGCTCCAACGTGCTGATCGTCAAGCCGGACGGCAAGTACGACACCCTGGCGTCGCTGGTCGCGGCGTTGAAGGCGCAGCCGAACCGGCTCACTTTCTCGTCCGGCGGCAACGGCACCACGCATCATCTGTCGGCCGAGTACCTGAAGGCGCTGACCGGCACGCATGCCATGCACGTGCCGTATCGCGGCGCGCCGCAGGGCGTCACCGCCGTGATGGCGGGCGAGGTGGATTTCGGTTTCTACAACACGCCCAGCGTGTCCGGCCTGGTCAAGGAAGGCAGGCTCAAGGCCCTGGCGACGACCGGCGAGGCGCGTTCGCCGCTGCTGCCGGACGCGCCCACGATGATCCAGGCGGGCGTGCCGGGCTATGTGATCTCGGTCGATTTCGGCTTGCTGGCCCCGGCCGGCACGCCGGACGGCGTAATCGCCCGCCTGAACCAGGCCGCCCGCGCGGTGATGAAGGATCCGGCGTTGCGGCAAAAGCTGCAAGCCCAGGGCTACGAGGTCTTCCAGGACGACACCCCCGCGCAGTTCGGCGAGTTCATCCAGGCCGACATCGACAAATGGGTGCCCTTGGTGAAGAAATCGGGCGCCGCCATCGATTGACGCGACGACGGCGGCCTTCGGTCCATGCCGCGTTCAGGCAAGCGCCTGGCCCGGATGGCGAGCCGTTCCCATCCCACTGGTGGACTGGAGGTGCACGGCGATCGCGGCGCTCAGGCCGAACATCAGCTTCGAGAACAAGCTGACGCCGTAGGGCAGCATGTGCACGAAGGACGGGCTCAGCCAAGGCAGCAATACGAAGAAATTGAACGCCCAGATGGCGGCCAGGACGACGGGCAGGCCGGCGTACAGGGCGAGGGGGCGCATTTCCCCCTTGAATACCCGGGCCAGGACGCGCGCCAGCACCGCGCCCAGGCCGAACGAGAGCAGCATGTGCACGAGGAAGCCGGCGACGGCGGAATGGGGCAGGCCCACCGCCTCGCTGACGCCGGCCGCGACCGCGGACGCCGAATGGCCCGTTGCCGCGCCGTACAGCGCCACCACCGCGACTTCGGCCAGGCCGCCGCTGGCGCCGATTGCAAGCGCCTGGCGCCAGGCGTCGTCCGGGTTGAAGCGCCGATCGTACGAAATGGACTTTGACATTTACAGCTCCTGTGAAGAACAACGACGGGAAGGGATTGCCATGCCTGTTCCTGCGGCCGCGCCCCGTATCAGTGGGTGCGCGGCGATTCGAATACCTGCACGGCGGGTATCGGGCCCTCGAATTTCTCGACCTGCGCCAATACGCTGTGGCCGCAATTGGCCTGGGCGAGGCGCGACGTCGAAATGCCGGAGGTGAGCGTGTTGACGTCGCCATAGCGGCAGAGGCTGCCGGGCGTGCGCGGGTCGACGGGGTCGTACCAGCCGCCTTCGTTGATGCGGACCACCCCGGGCCGGATCGCATCGGTAATCGCCAGCCCCGCCAGCATCTGGCCGCGGTCGTTGAACACCCGAACGACGTCGCCGTCCTTGAGGCCGCGCCGCGCGGCATCCTCGGGGTGCATCAGGCAAGGCTCGCGCCCCGCGATGGCGTATTTCTCCCGCAGCACGGTGCCGCATAGCTGGGAGTGCAGCCGGTAGCGCGGATGCACCGTATCGACGTGTAGGGGATATTTGGCCGTGGGGCCGTCCAGACGTTCGAAGGGCTCCATCCACGTGGGATGGGGAGGGCAGTCGTCGTAGCCCATTTTCTCGATGGTCGCCGAATAGATTTCAATACGGCCCGACGGCGTTCCCAATGCGTTGAGCAGGGGATCGGCGCGGAAATCCTGCCGGCTGACGAAGTCCTTGCCCTTGCCGAGGGGAAAGGCAAGCGGCTGCGCGCTGTTCCAGAAACTGTCGAAGATCGGCATTTCCAGCCCCTTCGCGCGCGCGCCGATGCGGGCCGCCTCATAGAACGCGCGCAACCAGTCCATTTCCGATTTCTGCTCGGTGAAGGCGTCGCCCTGGCCCAGGCGCTGCGCCAGGGCGGAGAAAATGTCGAAATCCGAACGGGCCTCGAAGACCGGCTCCACGACCTTGTGCATCGCCAGGATGTGATTCAGCCCGAAATCGCCGACCTGCTCGATGTCGTTGCGTTCATAGGATGTGGTGGCGGGCAGGACGATGTCCGCATGCCGCGCCGAAGCGGTCCATTGGAAGTCCTGGACGATGATGGTCTCGGGTTTGCGCCATGCGCGCACCAGCTCGTTCCGGTCCTGTTGATGGGAGAAGGGATTGCCGCCCGCCCAGTAGATCAGCTTGATGTCGGGATAAATACCTTTTGTGCCGTTGAAATCGTAGGTCTTGCCCGGGTTCAGCAGCATCTCGGATATCCGCGACACCGGAATCGACCGCATGGCCTGCTTGCCTTTCCACGCGTCGGCGGGAAGCCGGTCGGCCGCATCGCCGATGGACGGCACGGACGGACTGTCCGCGGTGGGGCTGCCGCCGCTGGCGTAGTGGTAACTCAGCCCGTAACCGCCGCCCGGCAGGCCGATCTGGCCCAGCATGCTGGCGAGCGTGATCAGCATCCAATGCACCTGTTCGCCGTGGTGCTGGCGCTGTGTCGAGTAGCCCAGCGCCAGCATCGTGCGCTGCCGGGAAAAACGCCTTGCCAGGTCGCGCAAGGTGTCGGCGGGGATGCCGCAGATGCCGGCCGCCCACTCGGCGGTTTTCGGCGTGCCGTCCTGTTGCCCGAGAAGATAGGGCAGGAATTTGTCGAAGCCGGTCGTGTAGCGATCCAGGAACGCCTGGTCATGCAGTTTCTCGGCATACAAGGTGTGCGCGATGCCGAGCATCATGGCGACGTCGGTTTGCGGCCTGGGCGCGATCCATTCGGCGCCCAGGTATTCGCAGGTCTGTGTCTTCGCGGGATCGATGCACAGGGTCTTGATCCCGCGCGCCTTCAGGCCTTCGATTCCCGGGTAGGCGCCGTGATCCGGCACGACGTGGCCGATCTGGCTGTTGTTCATGGGGTCGCAGCCCCAGAACACCATCAACTGGGTGTGCTCGGCGACGACGGGCCACGCGGTGCATTGCTCGTAGACTTCGATGGACCCCACGACGTAGGGCAATATGACGAGCGCCGCGCCGGCGGAGTAGTCGCCCGAATAACCGACATAGCCGCCGGTGAGATTCATGAAGCGGTGCAGCAGCGTCAGGCAGTTGTGGAGCTTGCCCGGGCTGCGCCAGCCGTAGGAGCCGGCGTAGATGCCGGAAGGGCCGTGCGCTTGCCGTACCCGCTGCAGTTCCCGCGCGACCAGGTCCAGCGCCTGGTCCCAACCGATGCGGACGAAATCCCCCTCGCCGCGGCCGGCGGGATCGGCGCCCGGACCTTGTTCGAGATAGGCGCGCCGCACCATCGGATACCTGATCCGGGTCGGCGAATAAATGGAATCGAGGACGCCGGGCAACTGGGCGGAGGGCCGGGGATCTTTTTCCCAGGCCTTGATGGCGACGGCCCGGCCGTTCGTGACGCTCGCGCGGAACACGCCCCAGTGCGATCCCGTCAAGACTTCGCGGGACGGCTCTTCCGCGGCCATGGCGACCGAACTCAGCCATGCCGGGGCAGGGCTGGCGAGCAAGCCGGCCGCCATGGAAGCCTTGATGAAGTCGCGCCGCGTATAGCGGCTTGCCGGATCGCCGTTATGGTGTTTGCTCATGTTCGATCCTCAGGAAGATTTCGAGCGCCGCGCGCGTATGCCGCAAGGCGCCGAGAAGCAGCCGGGTGGCCGCCGCGTATAGATGACTGGCGTCACGCCGCGCGCAGGCTTGCGCCACGTCCGGCGCCCAACGCGCCAATCGGTCGGCAAGCTGCACGGCGGCGGACCAGTCGCGCTGCGCCAGGCGATCGGCCAGGAGCAATATCTCCACGCCGAGATGGTCGGGCGGTTCCCGGCATTCGGCGGCAAGCGACCGCCCGCACGCGCCGAGCAGGCGCTGCATTTCAGCGCACGGTTCGCCGAACAGGCGGCCGCTTCCGACATAGGCGCTTTCGTACAGGGAGACACCGCGCGGTCCCGAGACGCCTTCGAAAAGCTGCGTGTAGGCGCGCGCCGCGGCGAGGGCCGCGTGTTCGGCGCTCAACGCCGCCAGCATCGTCTCGCCTGTTTCCGGCTCATCGATCGACGACGCGATATCCATGACCAGCTTGCGTCCCGGCGCCGCGCCCAGGCTTTCGATGAAGCGCGCCGGCGGGGGACCCTGGAAGAAGCGCGCCAGCCAGGTCAGCAATTGCGCGCACGCCTCGAAAATACCCGCGTCGCGTTCCGCCTGGCCGTTTCCTGCCGGAAACGCGGCGTCCGTCAGGGCGGCGCCGGCCCTCATTGCCGGGCGCTCCGTTGCGTGGCGGCAAGGGTGTCCTTGGCATGGAATTGGAGATAGACCAGCAACTGCCTGTATTCGTCGTCCGACAGGCTGGTATAGAGCTTCATCGATTTCAACGTCCCTATCCACTGGTTCGCGAGGAAACCCTGCGTCTCGGGAACGGCATGGCACGCCGAACAGGTGGCATTGAAAACCTTGCTGTTGTATTGCCAGAGGACGTTCATGTCCGTCGCCAATCCGGCGGGCTTGATCCAGGCGGTCAGGGAGGCGTCGCGCCATGTCTGGCCGGCCACGTCGCTATGGTTTTCCCCTGTCCTGACCATCGGAATCGCGGAAGGCGCGAGCACGGACTGGAGGATGCGCTGGCCCGGCAAGGCATACATGGCATTGTCCGAGCCTTGCTGCCGCCATCCGTCCAGCCGGACCTGGAGCAGGCCGTTGCGGCGGCTCACGATCTTGAGCGGACTGGCCGCGAGGAATTTTCCATCGGGCGCCTTGGCGCCCGACGCGGCGTCCTCGGCGGACAGATAGAACGGCTGCGTGACGACGACGTATGCGGTGTCGGCGCGTTCCAGCGCCTGGCTGCTGGCGGCCAATGTCGCCAGTTGGCTGGCGCCGGCGTTCGCGCGCGCGGGCAATACCTTCACTTCGGCGGTACGGTTGGGTTCCGGCACGCCCGCGTTCGGCGCGTCTATCGGGGCCAGGGTCTTCAGGTAGGCGGCCATCGCCAGCCTGTCGTCGGCGGACAGCTTGGCGGTCGCGTGGACGATTTCACGCATGTCCCCGCCGGCGGGGATATTGAGCGGCGTCAGTCCTTCCTTGAGATAGCGCGCGATTTCGTTGACCGACCAATAGCCGATGCCGGTCTCGTCGGGCGAGATATTCGGCACATAGGCGCTGCCATCGGGACTGGGCCCGCCGGCATAGCGCCGGTCGGCCGGTATCGCGCCGAGCGCATTGCGCGGGGAGTGGCATTCCGCGCAGTGGGCCACGGCCTCGACCAGGTAGCGCCCGCGCAGCCAGCGCTCATCGTGTTGGGTGCCCGGCGCAAGCGCCTTGCCGTCCAGAAAGAGCATGCGCCAGGCGCCCACCGCGCGCCGGATCGTGAAGGGAAACTTGAGGTCGTGCGCGGGCGCCTTTCCGTGCACCGGCGGCAGCGTCTTGATGTAGGCCAGGATATCCCGCAGGTCATTGGCGGTCATGCGCTGGTAGGAGGGATAGGGAAACGCCGGGTATTCGTTCTCCCCATGCGGCGTGATGCCTTCGCGCATGGCGCGGATGAATTGCGCCGTGCTCCAGCTCCCGATCCCGTCCGCCACGTCGGGCGAAATATTCGGCATGTGGAAGGCGCCGAAGTCCGAGGTCAGCGTTTTGCCTCCGCCCAGCAGGTTTTCGTTGGGCTGGTTGGGCGTTGCATGACAGATCGCACAGGCGGCCGCCGTGAACAGTAAATGTCCATTGGCCAGGTTCGCCGGACCCTCGTCGGGGATGTCGCGCGAGGGGCGGTGAACCAGCGTCCATGCCCAGGGGGCGGTCAATATCCAGAAGCCTGCACAGCCCAGGATAAACACCAGGCCGATTGCGATTGCGGTTTTCTTCATGCTGCTTGCTTTCCCGGGCCATGTTGGAATTCAACTGCGGCCGGTCGGCATTCAAGCGTTACTGAGGTCACCGGTCATTGACGGATGCTAGGAGGCCCGGCGCGATGGCGCCTTGATCAGCATCAATTTTCGAGACCTGTCAAGTGGCTGAAAGAAGCGCGGTCAGATGCGTCGTTTGGGCGGGGAAAGGCATGGCCCAGCGCCGCCGGCGGCGGGCCCTGTATGGAAATCTCGTGCGGTCGCGTGGGACGGGCAGCGTCAGCGCAGGGTCAACGCATCATCCTGGCTGCGATGCAGGCGCCACCGCCGGGCTGGACGATTCCGATACGATGCAATGGATGAAGTGCAGCTTCGCCACCGCGGCGCGGGGCAGCACGAAAGGATAGAAGTCGGGCAAGCCCATCGCGCGCGACATTTCATTCATCACGCTGGTGACCCGTATCCACCGGTCCAGCATTTCCAGGAAGGGTTTCCCGTTGGGCGCATCGGGCTGCCACAAGTCGCTGGTCCCGAAGGAGGGCGCCTCCGCGTCATCCGGCGCGAAGCCGATGCCGTAGCTGTCGGCCGTATCGAGCGTATCGCGCAGGTGCAGATAATGCGCCCAGGTTTCCGCCCAGTCCTCGAAGGAATGGACGCTGGCGTAGGCGCTGACGAACCGTATGGGCCAGTCCGCCGGCGGTCCTTCCTCATAGTTTTTCTTGAGCGCCGCGGCGTAGTCTTCCCGCTCGTCGCCGAACAGGGCGCGGTACGGCTCCACATAGGACGTGCCCTTGACCAGCCTCTCCCAATAATAATGTCCGACTTCGTGGCGGAAGTGGCCAAGCAGCGTGCGATAGGGTTCGCCCATCTCGACACGTGTGCGCTCGCGCACGGCGTCATCCGCTTCTTCCAGGTTGATGGTGATGATCCCGTTGGCATGGCCGGTCATGACGCGGGGCTTGCCGGGCTCGCTGCGGAGGAAATCGTACGCAAGCCCGTGCTCGGGGTCTTCGGAAACCTTCGAGGCGACCGGCAGGCCGAGCCCGATGAGCTGGGAAACCAGGCGGCGTTTCGCGCTCTCTATCTTGAGCCACAATTCGCGGTTCTCGGCGCTGGAGAGATTGGGAATCACCCGATTGAGCCGGCAAGCCCTGCACAACTGGTGGCGAGGGTGGTCTTGCGGCTCGATCAGCCAGTCGCACGCCGCCGGCGAATCGAAATTGCCGCAACGGCGATAGAGCGTGCCGGTCGCCTCCATGTCCTCGGCGATCCGCCAGGTATCCGGTTCGGCGCCGGGCGCCAGGGCATACAGGCCGCAGCGCGACGGCACGTAGCCCAAGGGCGCCTTGCAATAAAGGCATTGCGTATTGCCGAAGAATACTCGCCGGCCGCAGATGCAAAGGTAGGCGCGCGGCGTGGCGGGTGCCACGCCGGCATGGTCGGATGCCTGTTTCGGCGCAAATGCCATATTGTCCCTGTCCCTCGGTGCCGGTGATGCGGGTCACGCTCGCAAGGGCGATGCCCGGCATTCCTTTCTTCGCTTGGGCGCTCTTCGCTCAGCGCGCTTTGCGTCCGGCGCTCAGCATAGCAGGACGGGACCCGCCCCGTCGCCTACAGCCAGGGTTGCAGCCAGCCCAGCCCGTCCCGCGTGGCGTGCGGCGCGGCGCCGCGCGCGGGCCGGTATTCGCAGCCTATCCAGCCGTCATAGCCCAACTCGTCGAGCAGGCGGAACAGGTAGGGATAGTTGATTTCACCCACGTCGGGTTCGTGGCGTTCCGGCACGCCGGCGATCTGGAAGTGGCCGACGTTGCCGGTGGGCAGGTGCTGGCGGATCTTCATCGCCAGGTCGCCTTCGACGATCTGGCAGTGATAGAGATCCATCTGCACCTTGACGTTGGGCGCGCCGATCTCGGCGATCAGCGCATGGGCCTGGTCCTGGCGGCTCAGGAAGAAGCCGGGCATGTCGCGCCCGTTGATGGGCTCCAGCAGGATCTGTATGCCGTGCGGCGCGGCCTCGCGCGCGGCGTGGCGTACGTTGTCGACGTAGGTGGCGCGCAGGGCCGCCGGCTCCGCCTCGTGGGGCATCAGCCCGGCCATGACGTGGATGCGGGGGCAGTCCAGCGCCTGGGCATAGGCGATGGCGCGCTCGATGCCGGCGCGGAATTCGGCCTCGCGCCCGGGCAGGCAGGCGAGACCGCGCTCGCCTCCCTCCCAGTCGCCCGGCGGGGCATTGAACAGCACCTGCCGCAGCTTGTGGTCGCGGAGCCGCGCGGCCAGTTCGCGCGGCTCGTAGGCATAGGGGAAAAGAAACTCGACGGCCTGGAAGCCGTCGCGCGAGGCGGCGGCGAAGCGGTCGAGGAAGTCCACGTCGTTGTAGAGCATGGACAGGTTGGCGGCAAAGCGGGGCATGGGGGGATCCATCCTTACCAGGAAGCGTTGAAGGCGCGGCGCAGTTCGTCGATCTGCGCTTCGGTGAGCGGGGCGGCCGGCGCCTGGAGGCCCTGGCCGCACAGCATCCAGAGGCGGGCGGTTTCTTCCAGTTCCTCCAGCGTGGCCATGGCCGCGGCCGGCGATTCGTGCCAGACGTTGGGCCCCAGGCGCGCCAGCATCACGGCGCGGATGGGATGGCCGGCCGCGGCATGGCGGGCGATGGCCTCGGCCACGGCCTCGGCCGCCTCGGGCGCGCCGGGGCGATGGTAGGCGATGTGGGGCACGCGGCCGACCTTCATCACGAAATAGGGCGTGAGCGGCGGCAGCAATTCTTCGCGCGCCGGATCGGCCCGCAGCGAGCAGGCGACCAGATGCGTGCTGTGCGTGTGGATCACGCAGCGCGCCGGCGCGCCGGTGGCGGCGCTGGCCTCGTAGATGCGGCGGTGCAGCGCGATCGTCTTGCTGGCGCGTTCGCCGCTCACCTGCTGGCCCTGCGCGTCCAGCCTGGCGAGGCGTTCGGGCGCCAGCGCGCCCAGGCAGGCGTCGGTGGGCGTGATCAGGTAGCCGTCGGCCAGGCGCACGCTGACGTTGCCCGCCGTGGCATGCACGTAGCCGCGTTCGAACAGCGAGCGGCCTACGCGGCAGATTTCGGCGCGGGCCTCGGTTTCGGTCAGGAAGTCGCTCATGGCTGGAGGGCGGAAAATGCCTTGGTGAAGAAGTCCTCGGTGCCGAAGTTGCCGGACTTCAGCGTAATGTGCAAGCCTTGCGGGGCCGCGGGCGAGGCCGCATGGCACCACGGCACGCCGGGGTCGATCTGGCCGCCGATGCGCAACTGTTCGATCTGCAGCGCCTGCACGCAGGCGCCCGAGGTCTCGCCGCCGGCCACCACCAGTTGGCGCACGCCCAGTTCGACCAGGCCGCGCGCGATGCCGGCGATGGTCTGCTCCACCATCGCGCCGGCCTGCTCCACGCCCAGGCGGCCCTGGATGGCCTTGACGGCGGCCGGATCGGCGGTGGAGTAGATCAGCACCGGACCGCCGGCCAGCTTGTCCCTGGCCCAGGCCAGCGCCTGTCCGCGCACGTCCTCGCCGGCGGCGATGCGCAGCGGATCGATGGCCAGCGCCGGGCGGCCCGCCGCGATGAAGTGCGCGACCTGCGCATTGGTGGCCCTGGAGCAACTGCCGGAGACGACGGCCCGCAGGCCCTCGGGGGCGGGCAGGGCGGCGGCCCGGCTGGTGGGCCGCAGGCCGAAATTGGCGGGCAGCGCGATCGCCACCCCCGAGCCGGCGGTGACCAGCGGCATGTCGGCCAGCGCCGGACCCAGGCGCAGCAGGTCGTCGTTGGAAACGGCATCGACGATGGCGATGCTCACGCCTTCCGCCTTGAGCGCGGCGATGCGCGCGCGGATGGCCGCCTCGCCGAGCGCCACCGCCGCGTGGTCGATCAGCCCGACCTTGCCGCGCGTCTGCGCTTGCAGCACGCGCACCAGGTTGGGATCGGTCATAGGCGTGAGCGGGTGGTTCTGCATGCCGCTTTCGTTCAGCAGCACGTCGCCGACGAACAGGTAGCCCTTGAAGACGGTGCGCTTGTTGTCGGGGAAGGCGGGCGTGGCGATGGTGAAGTCGCAATCCAGCGCGGCCATCAGCGCTTCGGTCACGGGGCCGATATTGCCGGCGGCGGTGCTGTCGAAGGTGGAGCAGTACTTGAAGTAGATCTGTTGCGCGCCCTGCGATTGCAGCCATCGCAGCGCTTGCAGCGACTGGGACACGGCGTCGTCGGCGGCGATGGTGCGCGACTTCAGCGCGACCACGACGGCGTCTACCTCGGTATCGAGCGGATGACCGGGCACGCCGATGGTCTGCACCACGCGCATGCCGGCGCGCACAAGGTTGTTGGCGAGGTCCGTCGCGCCGGTGAAGTCGTCGGCGATGCAGCCGAGCTTGATCGCTCCGTTCATGCCCGGCCTCCCTGCCCATCGTCGTCATTGGCCGCGCGCGGCAGCGTGATGCCGGGGAAGATCTTGATCACGGCGCTGTCGTCCTCCTTGGCATGGCCGGCGGTGGAGGCCTGCATGAACATCTGGTGCGCGGTGGCGGCCAGTGGCAAGGGAAATTTGCTGGCGCGCGCGGTGTCGAGCACCAGGCCCAGGTCCTTCACGAAAATGTCCACGGCCGACAGCGGCGTGTAGTCGCCGGCCAGCACGTGGGCCATGCGGTTCTCGAACATCCAGCTATTGCCCGCGCTGTGGGTGATGACTTCGTAGAGCGCGGCGGCGTCCACGCCTTCGCGCAGGCCCAGGGCCATGGCTTCGGCGGCGGCGGCGATGTGCACGCCGGCCAGCAACTGGTTGATGATCTTGACCTTGCTGCCCGCGCCCGCGCGGTCGCCCAGGCGGTAGACCTTGCCCGCCATGGCGTCGAGCACGGCGCCGGCGGCGGCATAGGCGGCGGGCGTGGCCGCGGTCATCATCGTCATCTGGCCGCTGGCGGCCTTGGCGGCGCCGCCGGAGATCGGGCCGTCCACATACAGCACTCCTTGTTCCGCCAAACGCGCCTCGAGCGCGATGGACCAGTTGGGGTCGACGGTGGAGCACATGACGAAGGTGCTGCCGGGACGCATCGCGGCGGCGGCGCCGTGCTCGCCGAACAGGACGGCTTCGGTCTGGGCGGCGTTGACCACCACCGACACCACCACGTCCACGGCCGCGGCCACGTCGGCCGGCGTGGCGCAGGCCACGCCGCCGTCGCGGGCGAATGCGTCCGCGGCGCCGGGGCGCGCGTCGCAGGCGTGCACGGTGTAGCCGTTCTCGCGCAGGGTTTTGGCGATGCCCAGGCCCATGGCGCCCAGGCCGATCACACCGACGTTTTTGCTGGTCATGAGGGAAGTTCCAATCCGAGGTTCAAGCCGATGAAGAACGCCGGGGGCGGCCCGGCGGATGTCTCGCTATTATTCGTCAATTTTGTATTGTCATCATACAAATTTAACGAGACAAGGGAACCGGGTAAACCCTGATAAGGGCGGGCGTCAAGGCGTCGGCGGGAGGATGGCCTGGGCCAGGCGCTCGCCGTCCTGCCGCCAGAAGCCGGCATCCGCCTGCTGGATGCGGACGATCGCGTTGTTCATGTGGTCGGCGGCAGCCTGGCGCGCGGCCTTGGCGTCGCCCGCCGCGATCGCCTGGACGACGCGGTCGTGTTCCTCGGTGACGGCCTGGGCGAAATCGGCGCGCCGCGCCTCGTTGGCCCGCGTCACCCGCGTTGCGCTGCGCAGGAACTGCGCCAGGTAGTCCAGCGTGCTGATGAGAAAGGGATTGCCCGCCGCCTGGCCGATGGCGCGGTGGAAGGCGACGTCTTCCTCGACGCCGTCGCGGCCCTCGCGCACCGCCTGGGCCAGATCGTCGACGGCCTGGCGGATGCGGCGCAGGTCTTCGTCGCTGCGCCGCAGCGCGGCCAGTTCGGCGACCTCGGATTCCAGCGCGCGGCGCACCTCCACGATCTGGATCACCGCATCCCGGCTGGCCGAGGGCAGGTCGTCGAAGTTCAGCGGCTCCACGCTCGCCGGCCTTACATAGACGCCGCTGCCTTGCCGCGATTCGATGAGGTTGCGCGACTTCAGGCGCGACAGGGCTTCGCGCACCACGGTGCGGCTGACGGCTAGTTGCTGCACCAGCACGGCTTCCGTCGGCAGCTTGGCGCCGGGCTTGAAATGCCCGGCACGGATTTCCGCCTCGAGTTGCTGGGCGACCCGATCGGCAAGCTTGAGGCCGGGTTGTACGGCGGAGAAGGAGATCATCGCGGTGGAATTCTGGCGGCGCGCATGGCCCTGGGATACCCGGCATTGTCTCAGAATGTGGCGCGGCATTCGTGGGGAAGCGCATCCCGCCGGGGCGACTGATCCCGCCTGCACCCCTCACCCAAGGGAAAACCCTGGCCCATGGCCGCCCGGAAAATTCATATGATGACAATATCATATGAAGAAAAATTAAAACCAGGACGAGGAGACAAGGACGTGTTGAGACGGGAATTCATCGGGGCGAGCCTGCTGGCTTGCGTTGCCGCGCGGGCGCGGGCCGGCGGCCAGGAATGGCCGGCCCGGCCGATCCGGCTGATCGTGCCCTTTCCGCCGGGCGGATTGATCGACCGGATGGCGCGGCTGCTGGGCCCCAAGCTGGCGCAGAGCCTGGGGCAGCCCATCATCATCGACAACCGGCCGGGCGCGGGCGGCAATCTCGGCGCCGGGGAGGCGGCACGCGCGGCGGCCGACGGCTACACCCTGCTGATGGCCTCGCCGCCGCTGACCATCAGCCCCGCCATCTACAAATCGCTGCCTTACCAACTGGCGCAGATCGAGCCCGTGTCCATGCTGGGCCGGGTGCAGAACGTGATGCTGGTCAACGCGCGCAGCCCTATCCATACGGTGGCCGAGCTCAGCCAGGCCGCGCGCGCCGAGCCCGGCCGGATGAACTACGGGTCGAACGGCAACGGCACGTCGCTGCATTTGTGCATGGAGCTCTACAAGCGCATCAGCGGGGTACAGATCACCCACGTGCCCTACCGCGGCGCGGCGGGGGCGATGACGGCCCTGCTGGCGGGCGAAGTGGACGTGATGTTCGACAACCTGCCGTCGGCGCTGAGCCATATCCGCGCCGGCACGATACGCGCGCTGGCCGTGACGGCGCGCGAACGCTCCGCCGTGTTGCCCGACGTGCCGACGATGATCGAGGCCGGCGTGCCGGGGTTCGACGTGACGGCCTGGTTTGGCATCGCCGCGCCCGCGCACCTGCCGGCCGCCGTGCTCGAAAAGCTGCGCCCGGCGCTGGCCGAACTGGCCGCGGCGCCGGAAATCGTGACGGCCATGCGCGACCAGGGCGCGGAGCCCTATCTGCTCCAGCAGGACCCCCTGCGCGAATTCTGGACCGCGGACGCGGCGCGCTGGCGCGAGCTGGCGAGCGCGGCCGGCATCGTCCTGGACTGATACACCGATCGATGGGAAGACATGTCATGAAGCCGATCAAATTCCTGGCGGGCGCGTTGGCGATCGCCGCGCTCACTGTCTCCACGGCCTTTGCCCAGGCCTGGCCGAGCAAGCCGATACGTCTCATCGTGCCGTCGGCCGCGGGATCCGCGCCCGACATCCTGAGCCGCCTGGTGGCGTCCGAACTCAACAAGCGCCTGGGCCAGTCGGTGATCGTGGAGAACAAGCCGGGGGCGGGCGGTTCGCTCGGTTCGGACTGGGTGGCCAAGTCCGCGCCGGACGGCTACACGCTGGTCATGGGCAATATCGGTTCGCACGCGATGAACGTGAGCGTCTATCCCAAGCTGCCCTACGACCCGGTCAAGGATTTCGAGCCCGTGGCCATGGTGGCGGTGACGCCGAGCCTGATGACGGTCTCGGCGGCGTTGCCGGTGCACAGCCTCAAGGAATTCCTCGACTACGCCCGCCAGCATGGCGAGCAGGTCACCTTCGCCTCCGGCGGCAACGGCAGTTCCTCGCATCTCGCGGGCGAGTACCTGAACCTGCTGACCGGGCTGAAGATGCGCCACGTGCCCTACAAGGACGTGCCGCAGGCGCTGGGCGACGTGGCCGCGCAGCGCGTGAGCATGATGATCAGCAACCTGCCGCCCGCCATGTCGCTGGTGCGCGCGGGCAAGCTGCGGCCGCTGGCCGTCACCACGCGCAATCGCTCCAGGATCCTGCCGGACGTTCCCACCATGATCGAGTCCGGCGTCGACCTGGAGCAGACGGTATGGTTCGCCTTGTTCGCCCCGGCCCACACGCCGCAGGACATCGTGGCGCGCCTGAACCGGGAGGTGGGAGAAATCCTCGCCGACCCCGCCTTCCGCGACAAGATCTCGCCCACCGGCGCCGAACCCACCCCCATGACGGTCGCCGAACTCAAGGCCTTCGTCATCGCCGAGGTCGCCAAGTGGAGCAAGGTGGCCCGCGAGTCGGGCGCGCGGGCCGAATAAGCCGGCGACCGCGCCGGCTCCGTTTCAGCGGCGCCGGTAGCGGCGCACGGCCAGAATGACCAGCAGCAGGATCGCCAGGACGGCGACCGCGCCGCCCGGCACCAGGAAGGGGCGCGCCTTGGCCAGTGGAGGCGTCGGGCCGCCCGTGCGCACTTCCCGCACGTCGGCGGGCGTCACCGTCAGCTTGGCGTTGCCGTAGTTCGCCAGCACGTAGTTGGCGATCGAGGCGATTTCCTCGTCGGTCAGCGGGTTGACGTAGGATCCCTGGCCGAAGCTGGGCATCAGCACGTGCTCGCCGCCGGCCTCGCGGTCGATGCCGAAGACGATGGTGGCCAGCAGGTTGATCGCCGTCTCGCCGCCCGTGGCGCTGTTGTGGAATAGCGAGGGATAGGCCTGGTTGCCGCTGCCCGCGCCGCTGGCCTGGTGGCAACTGGCACAATAGCCGCTGTAGAGCGCCGCGCCCGACTTCAGGGTCTGGTTCGCCGTCTGCCTGTCGACGCCGCGCCGCTCGGCTTCGCTGCTGGCGGCCTGGCCCTGCGCGTAGGAGGCCGCCCCCGCGCCCGAGGCGGCCGCGGGCACCGCGGGGGTGCTTCTCAGGTAGGCCACGATGGCGTGCAGATCGCTCTCGGACATGTGCTGGAAGCTGTTCTCGACGGCTTCGGCCATGGGACCGCCGGCCTGGCCCTTGCCCGCCGTGTGGCCGGTGCGCAGGTACTGCACCAGTTCGGCGTCGGTCCAGCCGCCGATGCCGGCGACCGGATCGGAACTGATGTTGGGCGCGTACCAGGGGCCCACGCGGCCGCCGCCCAGCGCGCGGCCGACGTCCTCGGCCATGAGCACGTTGCGCGGCGTGTGGCAACTGCCGCAGTGCGCCAGGGCGTTGGCTAGATAGGCGCCGCGGTTGATCTCCTGGCTCTTGGACGCGTCGGGGACGAAGCGCTTGTTGTCCAGGAACAGCATGTTCCAGCCCATCATGGAAAGGCGGATGTTGAACGGGAACGGCAGTTGGGTGACCGGCGTGGGCTGCTCCACCGGCTGCACGCCCTTCATGAAGTAGGTGTAAAGCGCCTTGACGTCCTCGTCGCTGAGCTGCGTGTACGAGGTATAGGGCATGGCCGGGTAGAGATGCGCGCCGTCCTTGCGCACGCCTTCGCGCAGCGCCCGGGCGAAGTCCTGCTCGGAATAGTTGCCGATGCCCGTCTTCGTCGACGGCGTGATGTTGCTGCTGTAGATCGTGCCGAGCGGGCTTTCGATGGCGTAGCCGCCCGCGTAGGGCTTGCCGCCCTTGGCGGTGTGACAGGCCATGCAGTCGGCGGCGATGGCCAGGTCGCGGCCGCGCGCGACCAGCGTGGCGTCGTCGTCCGCCGCCCATGCGGGCGCGCTTGCCGTCAGCCCCAGCCACAGGGCCATGCCGCAACGGGAAATCCAGGTCCGGGCCATCATGCCGCCTCCATCCGCTTGGCGATGGCCGTGGCCGCCTTCAGGCCCAGCGCCGCCATCGACAGCGTGCTGTTGACCACGCTGGCCGAGGGCATCGCGCCGCCGCCCGGCAGCCAGAGGTTGTCGTGATCGTGGGCGCGGCAGTCGCCGTCCACCACGGAGTCCTTGGGATCGGCGCCCATGATCACGCTGCCCATCATGTGGTTGTTGGCGTTCAGCGCCGTGGTGATCTGGAACTCCGTGGCGTTGAAAAGCGTGCCGATGTGGCGCAGTTGCGCGTGGGCCGCCTCGGCGCCCTTGCGCACGTAGTCGCCGACGTCGTAGTGAACGTCCGGACAGGGCAGGCCCAGCGGATCCATCCGGGTCTTGCTCAGCGTGACGCGGTTGTTCGGGTCGGGCAGCGGCTCCAGGCTGATGGACAGGTCCACGCCATGCGCGGCGCGGCGGCGGATCTCGGCGTCGAGGTCCTTGCCGGCCAGGCCCTTGCCCAGCGCGATGCGCGTCGCCGACGTGACCTGGTTGATGTTGTTCAGGATCATCTTGTTGGCCGAGTATTCCGAGCGGAACGCGCCGTCGCGCGGACCGACCAGGCAACTGCTTTGCGCCGGACCGCGGCCCGGCCACAGGGGCTCGGCGGACTGGAAGAAACAGTGGAAGCCCGAGTGATCCATGATGTTGCGGCCCACCTGATCCGACGAGTTGGCGATGCCGTTCGGGTTGCGCGCGTCGGCGGCCATGAGCAGGAGGCGCGGGGTCTCCATGGCATTACAGGCCAGCACGAAATGCTTGCCCGTGGCCTTGTGGGACTTGCGCGCGGCGTCGTACCAGTGCACGGCCGTGATGCGGTTGTTCTCGTCCGTATCGATCTTGTAGACCACGGCCTCGGCCAGCACGATGGCGCCTTTCGCTTCGGCGGCCTGCACGTGGTGGATGCCGTTGTACATGGCGCCGATGGGACAGATGGGCTGGCAGTTGTTGTTGCCGCAACAGGTGGGCCGGCCGTTCCAGGGCCGGGTGCTGCGGCCCTGCGGAATCGGCACGGAGCGATAGCCGTGGGGGTTGACCACGTCCGCGAAGCGCTGGTCGCCGTAGGCCCACGGCACCATGTCCATCGGATAGGGGCCGCTGCGCTCGACCGGCGACTGCATGGCCGGATCGTTGGGACCGGCCACGCCCATTTCGTTCTCGGCCCACAGGTAGTAGGGTTCGAGTTCTTCGTACGAGATGGGCCAGTCGCGGCCCACGCCGTAGGTCGACTTCATGCGCAGGTCCACCGGCAGGTGGCGCCAGCACGACGCCGCCCAGTGCCAGGTGGTGCCGCCCACGGTGCGCAGGTAGCCCTGCTTGAAGCCGTTGCCGTCGGGGCCGGACAGGGCCACGTAGTTGTTCTCCGGCCAGTACAGCGGCGCGGGCGCCAGCGGCGACTGGGGATAGAGGCCCTGGAAGTCGGAGCCGGCGCGGTTGGCGAACGGCATGTTGCGCCAGTTTTCCACGGCCTGCGCGCGTTCGATGCGCAACCCCGCCTCGAGCACCAGCACGGCATGGCCGCGCGCGCTGAGCTGGTCGGCGATCATGGCGCCCACGACGCCGGAGCCGACAATGACGATATCCGCCTTGGCGTCGCCGTCGGCGTTGAATTCTGCTTGTTTCTTCATGGAATCAGAGCGCCTTGCTGGAAGGAAGGGCGGGCGGTTCGGGCAGGACGGCGGCCGGGTCGGGCGGAACGCCCTTCCACCACAGCGGCCCGAAGTTGCAATACGTGGGAACGGGCAGGGCGTCGCGCACCGGCTGGTACATCAAGGCCTCCTGGTAGGCCACGACCATGGCCTTGGCGCCCGTGCCCACGGTGCCCGTGTACCAGGCCGCGAGGATGTCCTCGGCCAGGTCGCGGAGGCCGGCGTTCGCGGCGGCCGCCAGCAGGGACTTGCCGTCGGCCTGGCCGGCCGCCAGGGCGACCAGCCTGGGCAGTTCGCCGGCCTGGCGCACGCCGGAGCCGGCCAGCGCCGCTTCGATGCGGCGCGCGGTGACGGGGTTGAGATTGTGGCGGTCGGTCAGCGCGCGCGACAGGGCCAGGAAGCCCTCGCTGGCGGCTGCCGCGGGCGCCGGCTGGGCCGACGCGGCGGTGGGAAGCAGGGTGGGCAAGCCCAGCAACGCGGTTTCCAGCGTTGCGCCGACCAGGCCCAGGATAACGGTGCGCCGCTGCGGCAAGGACGGGTCATCCTGCGTTGCGGCATGTTCGGATACGTAAGCGCCAGATGCGGGGGTTTCCAATGCGCGGCTCCTTGATGATGCAGTGCATTATAGGTATAGCTGAGCAGCGTATTGCAAATGGGTTTCACTTCCTTTCGTGCCGGGCTTCCGATGCGCTGGCCGTGGCCCCTGGCCGCCCTGGGCGCCGCGCCAGGGATGCCATGCGCCTCAGTCTCCGTCTCCCTCCTCCGGAACGGGAATAAGGATCTCGACGCGCAGGCCGCGCCGCGCCGTTTCATCCGCGTAGCCGAGACGGATGTTCGCGCCGATGCGGCTGGCGATGGCCCGCACGATCGCCAGGCCCAGGCCCGAGCCGATCTGCTCGCTGCCGGGCGGGCGGTAGAACGCGTCGAACACGCGCTCGCGCTCGGCCGACGCGATGCCGGGTCCGCTGTCCTGCACGCGCAGCACCGCGCGTCCCTGCTCGCGGTCCACCGAGAGATCGATGCGGCCGTCCGGCGGCGTGTGGCGGATGGCGTTGTCCACCAGGTTCCTGACCATGGCGACCAGATCCAGTTCGGACACCCGCAGCCGGGCGTCTTGCGTGCCCTCGACGCCGATATCGATGCGCTTGGCCTCGGCCAGGGGCATCAGGTCTTCCAGCACGCGGCGGTAGATGCCCAGCGCCGACACCGGCACGGCCGGCCGGTCGTTGGACGACTGGGCCCGCGCCAGCGCCAGCATCTGGTCCAGCAGCCTGCGGCTGCGTTCGATGCCCAGCCGCAGCGTCGCCAGCCGCTCGCGCGCCGGGTCGGGCATGCCCGCCTGGGCCAGCCGCTCGGCCTGCAACGACAAGGCCGTCATCGGCGAGCGCAGTTCGTGCGCGGCGTCCGCGACGAAGCGGCGCTGCGCGTCCATGGAACGGGCCACGCGGGCCAGGAGGCGGTTGATGGCCACCACGAAGGGACGTATTTCAGTGGGCACGGGAGCGTCCTCGACAGGGTGCAGGTCATGCTCGGAGCGCTGGTCGACGTCCCGCGCCAGCGCGGCGATGGGCCGGAACATCTTGCGCACCAGATCGGCCACCAGCCACAGCAGCACCGGCACGAGCAGCAGGAAGGGCATCGCGGTGCGCAAGGCGCTGCCGCGGGCGATTTCGTCGCGAAAACCCGATTCCTGGGCGACCGCGACGCGTTCGCCGCCCGCGGTCGTGCGCACCAGCACGCGGAACATTTCGCCGCTCAGCTCCAGTGTGTACAGGCCGTCGGCCAGCGTGGCGGGCAGCGGCAGCGGGCCGCCGTCGTCCACGCCCAGCGCGGAGGCCGGCTGGCCCAGCCGCTGCACGATCACGCGCGCTTCCTCGTCGCCCGCCTGGCCGCGCGCCTCGGCGGGGGGACGGTCGGGCGACAGACGCTGGCGGTCCATGATGCGGGCCACCAGGCGCAACACGTCGTCCTGCAACTCGTGCGCCTCCTCGAAGGCCGACAGGAAGGAGACGATGCCCGCCACCACGGCCACCGCGAGGATGGCCAGCGACAGGGTCACGGACAGCTTGCGCTGCACCGACGCGTTCAAGCGTTTTTGGAAACCATCCATCCCACACCTCGGACGTTCTTGATGGCCGCGCTGCCCAGCTTGCGCCGCAGCGCGTGGATCAGGTATTCGACCGCGTTGCTTTCGACCTCTTCGCCCCAGCCGTAGATGCGGTCCTCCAGCTCGGTGCGCGAGAGGATGGCGCCGGGCCGCACCAGCAGGGCCTGCAGCAGCGCGAACTCGCGTCCGGACAGCCGCACCGGCGCGCCGCCGTGGACGCTGGCCTCCTTCGTGGCCGGGTCGAGCGACACCACGCCGTTGCCGAGCACGGGCGCCGCGGCGCCGGCCTTGCGGCGCAGCACGGCCCGCATCCGCGCCATCAGTTCCGCCATTTCGAAGGGCTTGAGCACGTAGTCGTCGGCGCCGCCGTCCAGCCCGCGCAGGCGGTCGTCCAGGCTGTCGCGGGCGGTGATGATGAGCAGCGGCACCGGGTTGTCCCGCGCGCGGATGCGGGCCAGCACTTCCAGTCCGTCCCGGCCGGGCAGGCCGAGGTCGAGCAGCACCAGGTCATAGCGCTGGCCGTCCAGCGTGGCGAGCGCGGTCTGCCCGTCGCCTACCCAGTCCACCGCGTAGGACACGTCCTTCAGCGCGGCCTGGATGGCGTCGCCGATCATGGGGTCGTCCTCGACCAGCAGTACCCGCATTCCGTCTCCTGTCGTTCAATGCGCCGCCCTGGCTGGCCGCTGCCTGAACAGCAGGATGGCCGCCAGCATGAAGGCCAGCAGCGCGGCCGACGCCCCATAGCGGCTCAGCGCCAGCCCGCCCGCGTCCCGGGGCTTGTCCAGGAAATCGCCGACCACCGCGCCCAGCGGACGCGTCAGGATGAACGCGGCCCAGAACAGCGCCGTGCGCGAGATGCGGCTTCCATAATAGGCCACCACGATCAAGGCCAGCAGCGCGCCGAACACGATGGCCGCGCCGCCGTAGCCCAGGCCCGCCGTGTCGGCCGTCCAGTCGCCCAGCGCCGTGCCCAGGGTCTGCGAGAACATGATGGTCACCCAGTAGAAGGCTTCGGCCTTGGGCGAGTCCACGGTGTTCACCGACACGGAGCCCAGCGCCCGGTGCCAGGTGAACAGCGCGCCGAGCAGCAAGGCCAGCAGCAGGCTGGAGCCGCCCGCGTAGCCGATGCCCAGCGAGCGGTCGGCGAAGTCCGCCATCGTCGTTCCCACGGTGGTGGTGGCGACGATGGTGGTCCAGTACAGCAGGGGATGGAACGTCTTGGCCCGGATCTGCGCGGTGACGGCGGCCACGAAGATCACCGCGAAAATGCCCGTGCCCACCAGGTAGCCGAGGTTCATCGACATCGAGACGGCGTCCCCGCCGGTCTCGCCCAGCGTGGTCGCGGCGATCTTGATCAGCCAGAAGCCCAGCGTGACCTCGGGCACCTTGGCGTATGCGTTTGCGGTGGACGTATTCACAGGCGGCCTCCTTGCGTGGGTCTTGTCCCGGCGCCGGTCGAAGGGGGCCGGCCTGCCGGCCCGATGGAGAAAAAAGAAACCATGGCATGCCCGTCGGGAAGTGGGAGTGGCCATCAGTCTGGCGGATCCGACTTAGCCCAGGCATAGGCGCTTGCGGCGGCGACAGGGGGCGTGGATACCGTGCCGCGGCCAACCCTCCCACCGGAGGCGCGGCACGGCGAGTTGCGCAGGGCGCTGCCGGCGAACGCGAGCCGGCCCGGCGATCCGTAACGGCGATATCCCGCCCCTGGACGACGGTGGTAACGTGTACGACACGATATCCGGGCCCGGCCGCGCGCGGCCGGGCTGCCTGATCGGAGGACATGTCCATGGACCGTCGAAAATTCCTCGCTACCGGCGCCGAACTGGGGCCGGCACTGATCGCAGGGTCGCTCCTGCCCGCCGCGTCCGTCCTGGCGCAAACCCCACCGGATCGTCCCGGAAAGGAGTCTCCCATGTCCAACGCGCAACCCGGCGCGGGCCGCAAGGCTCGCGTATTCATCACCGGTTCGGCCGAGGGACTGGGCCACGCCGCGGCCGAAACGTTGCTGTCCCAGGGCCATGACGTCGTGGTGCACGTTCGTTCCCGGGCCCGCATGCCGGCCGTGCAGGAATTGGTGGACCGGGGCGCCACGGCCACCATCGGCGACCTCGGGGACGTCGCGCAGATCCGTGACCTTGCCAGCCAGGTTAATGCCCTGGGCCGGATGGATGCCGTCATCCACAACGCGGGCGTGATTTCGGGGCCATCGCTGCTGGTGGTCAACGTCGTCGCCCCCTACCTGCTCACCGCGCTGATCCAGCGTCCCCAACGCCTGATCTACCTGAGCAGCAGCATGCACAAGAGCGGCAAGGCCAGTCTTTCCGGCATGGATTGGACGGGCCATACGTCCACCGGCAGCTATTCGGACAGCAAGCTCTTCGTCACCACGCTGGCCGTGGCCGTCGCGCGGCTGTGGCCCGACGTGTACAGCAACGCCGTCGATCCGGGCTGGGTGCCGACCAGGATGGGCGGCCCGAGCGCCCCCGATGACCTGCGGCTGGGCCACCTGACGCAGGAATGGCTGGCCACCAGCAACGATCCCGAAGCGCTGACCAGCGGCGGATATTGGCATCACCAGCGGCGCCAGGATCCGCATCCGGCGGTCAACGATATCCGGTTCCAGGACCGGCTCCTGGCCGAACTCGCGCGCGCCACCGGGACGAAGCTGGCGTGACGGCTTCCATGGCCTCGCCTGCATAAAAGAATTCCGGCCCCGCTTCTTCAAAGCCCCCGGCGTTGCCGTGCCGGGCGGCATCGCCGTGCGCCGCATCGGATTCATGAGCGCGCCTTATATCGGCTTTAACGATTCGCCATCTACTCAATCGGCTGTTCTTTGACGAACATTCAGGTTTCGCCTGAGGGCCGCGCCCGGCATTTACCGATGAGCAATACAACGCCCGCCAAGACCCGCTACACCCCGCTTCGCACCGGCGCGCTGGCCGTGGCGCTGAGCCTGGCCCCCGCACCCGGGGACGCGGCCAACGAAAAGGAAACCGAGCCCATGACCCAATCCCAAACGACGGCGTCCAGCGCTTCCGAAGCCCTCGACGCCCGCCAGCAGGCCATCGTGCCTGTCGCGGCTTTTGCCGCCGCGGGCGACATCGCCAGGCTGAACGCCGCGCTGAACCAGGGGCTGGATGCCGGGCTGACGGTGAGCGACGCCAAGGAAGTCCTGATCCAGCTCTATGCCTACGCGGGTTTTCCGCGCAGCCTCAATGCCCTCGGCGAGCTGATGAAGGTGGTGGAAGCGCGCAAGCAGCGCGGCATTCAGGACGCTCCCGGCAACGCGCCCAGCCGGCCGATCCCGAAGGGTGACGCGCTGATGGCGGCCGGAACTGCCAACCAGACCAAGCTGTCGGGCGGCCCGGTGGCCGGTCCCTTGTTCGACTTCGCGCCGACCGCCAACGAGTACCTGCGGGCGCACCTGTTCGGCGATATCTTCGAGCGCGACAACCTGGATTGGCAAAGCCGCGAGCTGGCCACCGTGAGCATGATCTCGGCGCTGCCCGGCGCGGAGCCGCAGTTGCTCGCGCACATGCGCATCAGCATGAACGTGGGCCTCACCGAAGGCCAGTTGCGCCAGCTCACCCAGGTATTGGCCGACCGCGTGGACGCGGACATGGCTGCCCGTGCGCGCGAGGCGCTGGCGCAGCAGGTGGCAAGCCTGTCCGGCAAGAAGTAGGAATTCACGGCAAGGGACGCCGCCCCCGACGGTCCTGATGCCTGGCGCCTATTCCGACTAAAGCCGTGGACATCGTTCCCCAACGATCAGGAAAGATAAAACATGAATCCGATTTATGACTTCAAGGGCCAGGTCGCCTTCGTCACCGGCGCCGCGATGGGGATGGGCCTGGCCGCTGCCCGGGCCTTCGCGCAAAGCGGCGCCTCCGTGATGCTGGCCGATCTCGACGGCGAGCTTGCGGCCAGGGAGGCGCGGAAGATCGTCGATGAAGGCGGCATCGCCATCGGCGTGGCCTGCGACGTCACCGACGAAGCGCAGGTCGCGGCCGCGGTCGATCGGGCTGTTGCCGAATACGGCCGGCTCGACATGGCCTTCAACAACGCCGGCATCCAGGTGCCGCCGAGCGACGCGGCCGAGGAGCCGGTCGAGAACTTCCAGCGCGTGGTCGCGGTCAACCAGTTCGGCGTGTGGGCCTGCATGAAGCACGAGCTGCGCGTGATGCGAGCCCAGGGCGCGGGCGCCATCGTCAACAACTCATCGCTGGGCGGCCTGGTCGGGCTTCCCCAGCGCGCGGCCTATCACGGCACGAAGCACGCCGTGCTGGGCATGACCAAGAGCGCAGGCGTGGAGTATGCGCCCCGCGGCATCCGCGTCAACGCCGTCTGCCCCGGCACCATCGACACCCCCATGGTGCAGGACATGCTCAAGGGCCAGGCGGACGCGATGCAGGCGATCCTGAAGGAGCAGTCCATCGGCCGCCTGGGACACGCCGATGAAGTGGCCGCCGCCGTGCTGTGGCTGTGCAGCCCCGGCGCGAGCTTCGTGGTCGGCGTCGGCCTGCCGGTCGACGGCGGCTTCACGGCGCACTGATTTCCGGAACGGTGGGCGGACAGTTGCCCGTCCCAGGGTCGCTAAAATTCGCGCAGCCACATAAAAACCGCTCATCGATGCCGCGAGACAACTTCAGCGACCTCTACGCCTTCATCGCCGTTGCGCGAGCCCGCAGCTTCACGCGGGCGGCGGCGCGGTTGCGCGTATCCCAGCCGGCGCTGAGCTACACCATCCGCGAGCTGGAGGAAAGGCTCGGCGTGCGCCTGCTCATGCGCAGCACGCGCGGCGTGTCGCCTACCGAAGCGGGGCAGCGCCTGCTGGATCGCCTCGCGCCCGAGTTCGATGGCATCGAGGAGGGCGTCCAGGCGCTGGGCGAGTTGCGCGACGAGCCGATGGGCACCATACGGATCACGGCCATCGACTACGCCATCCGGAGCACGCTCTGGCCGAAGCTGGCGAAGTTCCTGCCCAGGTACCCGGACATCAAGATCGAACTGATCAACGAATATGCGAGCGTGGACATCGTGGCGCTCGGCTACGACGCGGGCGTGCGTTTCGGCCAGGAGCTGGCGCAGGACATGATCTCGGTGCGGATCGGTCCCGACATCCGCATCATGGTGGTGGGCGCCAGGTCCTATTTCGCGGGACGAGACGTCCCCAGGACGCCGCGCGACCTGATGGCGCATGCCTGCATCAACCTGCGCACGACGACCCATGGCAGCCTTTACGAGTGGGAGTTCGCCAGGGGCAAGAGATCGTTGAACGCGCGCGTGGACGGTCCGCTCGCCTTCAACAACGCATACGACATTTTCGAGGCGGCCAAGGCGGGCTTCGGACTGGCCTACCTGCCGGAAGACCTGGTTCGTCCTCTCATCGCGAAGGGGCATCTGGTATCGGTCCTGGAAGACTGGTGCCCGACGTGGTCCGGCTTCCACCTCTACTACCCGAATCGCCGGCAACCCTCCCGGGCCATGACCTTGCTGGTCGATGCGCTGCGCCACACCTCCTAGGGATCCGAGCACACCCATGTCAGGCGAAAACCTCCGGGACATCCACGCGTTTCTCGCCGTGGCGCGCGAGCGCAGCTTCACCCGCGCCGCGGCCCAGCTCGGCGTTTCGCAATCGGCCCTGAGCCATGCCATACGCGGCCTGGAATCGCGGCTGGGGTTGCGCCTGCTGACGCGCACGACGCGCAGCGTCGCGCCGACGGAGGCCGGCGAGCGGCTGATCCAGAGCGTCGCCTCCCGCTTCGACGCGATCCAGGAAGAATTGGCCGCGTTCGGCGAACTGCGCGACAAGCCCGCCGGCACGGTCCGCATCACGACCTCGGACTTCGCCGCCAGGACGGTGCTGTGGCCCAAGCTGTCGAAGCTCCAGCCCGAATACCCGGACGTGAAGATCGAGATCGCGATCGATCCCGGCCTGGCCGACATCGTGGCCGAGCGCTATGACGCGGGCGTGCGCTTCGGCGACCAGATCGCCCGGGACATGACCGCCATCCGGATATCCCCGGACATACGCATGGCCATCGTCGGCGCGCCGTCCTACCTGGAAAAGCGTCCTGTGCCGAAGACGCCGGCGGACCTGACCCGGCATGACTGCATCAACATGCGTTTCTCGATCCGGGGCGGGGTGTATGCGTGGGAGCTGAGGAAGGGCAAGCGCAACCTGCAGGTGCGGGTCGACGGGCCATGGACCTTCAACTGCATCTACCCCGTGCTCGACGCGGCCCTGGCCGGTTTCGGCCTGGCGTACATGCCGGAGGAGCTGGCGCAACCTCACATCGAAGCCGGACGCCTGCGTTCCGTCCTCAAGGACTGGTGTCCCACCTTTCCCGGCCTGCACATCTTCTACGCCAGCCGCCGCCTATCCTCGCCGGCGCTGTCGCTGATCGTGGAAGCGCTGCGCTATCGGCGAACGCGCGGCGGCTGAGGGGCCGCGAAGATTGGAGAGCAAGATCCGGATATATCAGCGGCCGAGCCAGGCCTAGACTCGCGCCAGCAGTTCAGATCGAATCGGGAAGCAAAAGTGCCTGGCAATAATCCGGACATCACCATCCGCCATCTCTCCAACTCCAACCTGGCGGCCCAGTTCAGCGAGCAGATGGCGATCGCGGCCATCCCCATTCTCGCCGTCGTCGCCATGGGCGTTTCCGCGGAGCAGTCGGCCGCGCTGCAGGCCATCAATACGCTTCCTTTCCTGCTGCTGTCGATTCCGGCGGGGCTGCTGGCCGACCGGTGCCGGTGCAAGCAGCTCATGATCGCGACCGAACTGATCCGCGCGGCGGCGCTCTTCCTGCTATTCGCTTCGTTCCACGCCCATGTCCTGGGGCTGTATGGCCTGGCCGGCCTGGGCTTCGCGATCGCCACGGGAACCGTCGTCTACAGCGTCGCGGCGCCCGCGCTGGTCGCTACGATGGTCGAGACGGACAAGCTGCTGACAGCCAACCGCAGGCTGGAAATCGCCCGGAGCATTGCGTTCACCGCCGGCCCGTCGGTCGGCGGCATCCTGGCCGGCTGGGCCTCGGGGATATTCGCCTTCCTGGCCGCGTTCGTGCTTTCCATCGCCAGTGTCTGGTGCCTGGCGAAGCTGCCGGACGAAACGCGACAGCCGCCTTCCAACCGGCATCTTCTGCAAGAGTTGTCCGAGGGCATTCGCTTCATCGCGCGCAACCGCTACCTGCGCCCCATCGTCGCCACGGCCTTCGTGTTCAACACCTCCTGGTACCTGCTGCTGGCCATCTTCGCGTACTACGCGATCAACCGCTTGCAGTTCAGCGCGGCCGAAGTCGGGGCGGCGCTCGGCACGTACGGATTCGGCATGGTCGCGGGCGCATTCCTGTATCCCGTTGTCTCCCGTCGCCTGGGCTTCGGCCGGCAGATCCTGCTGGGGCCGGCGTGCGCGGCCATGGCGGCGCTTATGATGGCCGGCACGCTATTCTCGCCGCAACGCGCCATCGTCTTCGCGTCCTTCTTCCTCTTCGGCTTCGGGCCCATCGTCTGGACCATCTCCACCACCTCGCTGCGGCAGATCGTCACGCCCGGCGGGCTCGTTGCCCGGGTGTCGTCCGTCATCATGACCGCCACCTTCGGCGCGCGGCCGTTGGGCGCGGTACTGGGAGCCTGGCTGAGCGCCAGGTTTGGCGTCGCGAGCTGCCTGATCGGCGTGGCCATCGGCTTTGCGATCCAGTTGGGAATCATCGCCTTCTCCGCGCCATCGCGGCTGCGGTCTATCGACGTCCTCGGCCAGGACGCGAGCCCGGCCACGGCATGAAGTGACGGGCGCCGCGATATCGCCGATCATCGCAGGGCGTCATGCACGCCGCTTCGACACCCGATCGGCGCGACGAAGCTTGCGCATCGTCAATGTCGACCACGCTGAAATGTGTTTGGGACAATTTGTCCAATGGCTGGTCTTGTGCAAGGCAGCATAGAATTTCGACATGCCTCGAAGCGGTTTTCGATCGTTGTAGTCAGGCCGCGCGAGTGCCTTCATTCCTTTCGGATGTCATGATGTTCTCGCCTTCCGCCCTCGACCTGGCGCGTTTCCAGTTCGCGTTCACCGTCTCGTTCCATATCGTTTTCCCCGCCATCAGCATCGGCCTCGCGAGCTTCCTCGCCGTGCTGGAAGCCGCATGGCTGAAGACCCGGCGCGAGGTCTACAAGGAGATGTACTTCTTCTGGTCCAAGGTCTTCGCCTTGTCGTTCGGCCTGGGCGTGGTGTCCGGCGTGGTGATGAGCTATCAGTTCGGCACGAACTGGTCCGGCTTCGCCGATTTCGCCGGCGCGGTGACGGGACCGCTGTTGACCTATGAAGTCCTCACGGCGTTTTTCCTGGAGGCCGGGTTCCTGGGCATCATGCTCTTCGGCTGGCAACGTGTGGGCCCCAAGGCGCACTTTGGCGCCACGCTGATGGTCGCGGTCGGCACCCTCATTTCGATGTTCTGGATACTGTCGTCCAATAGCTGGATGCAGACCCCGCAAGGCGTGCGCATCGAGGCGGGACGCATCGTGCCGGAAGATTGGTGGCAGATCGTCTTCAACCCTTCCTTCCCTTACCGGCTGGCGCACATGGGGCTCGCCGCTTTCCTGGTCGCGGCGCTGATCGTCTGCGCCGGCTCGGCCTGGCATCTGCTGCGCAAGGGTAGTCGCGAGGCGGTGCGCCGGGCATTCTCGATGTCGCTCTGGCTGATCCTGGTGCTGGCGCCGCTGCAGATCGTCGTCGGCGACGCCCATGGCCTGAATACGCTCCAACACCAGCCCGCCAAGATCGCGGCCATCGAGGGACTGTGGGAAACCCATGAGAACGGCACGCCCTTGAACGTCTTCGGCATTCCGGACATGGCGCAGGAACGCACCAAATATGCGCTGGAAGTCCCCCACCTGGGCAGCCTGATCCTGACCCATAGCTGGGACGGCAAGATCGCGGGGCTCAAGTCGTTCGCGCCGGAGGACAGGCCCGATTCCACCATCGTCTTCTGGAGTTTCCGCATCATGGCCGGCCTGGGCACGCTGATGCTGCTGCTCGGCGTGGGCGGCGCGCTGCTGCGCCGCCGGCAGCGCCTGTATGAGTCGCGCTGGTTCCTGCGCTTCGCCGTGGCCATGGGACCGTCCGGGCTCATCGCCTTGCTGGCGGGGTGGGTGACCACCGAGGTCGGCCGCCAACCGTGGGTGGTGTACGGGCTGATGCGCACCGCCCAGGGCATCGGTCCCGTCGGCGTCCAGCAGCTCGGCGCCTCCCTGCTCCTGTTCGTCGTCGTGTATTTCGTCGTGTTCGGCGGCGGCATCTACTACCTGTTGAAGCTGCTCGCCAAGGGCCCGCAGCCGGTTGCGCCCCAGACCGGGCAGGGATCCGCGTATCCCCCCGCCCTGGCGCACGATACGCTGGCCGCCGCCATTCGGCCCGTCGCCGAAGGTTGATCGCGTTATCTGGAAATGGAAGCCATGAATATCGATTTGTCCACGACCTGGGCCGTCATCATCGCGCTCGGCGTATTCATCTACGTCGTCCTCGATGGCTTCGACCTCGGCATCGGCCTGCTGTATCCGCTGCTGCCCGCCGAGCAGGACAGGCAGCTCATGATGAACAGCGTCGCGCCCGTGTGGGACGGCAACGAGACCTGGATGGTGCTGGGCGGGGCAGGGCTGTACGCCGCCTTTCCGGCCGTCTATGGCGGACTGCTTTCCGCGACCTACGTGCCGCTCATCGTGATGCTGTGCGGACTGATTTTCCGCGGCGCCGCCTTCGAGCTGCGCGCCAAGGCGCATCGCACGCGCCATGCGTGGGACATCGCTTTCATGGGCGGCTCCGCGGTGGCCACTTTCTGCCAGGGGATGGTGCTGGGAACCTTGCTGCAAGGCATTCCGATGAACGGAGGCCGGTACGCGGGCAACGGCATGGAATGGCTTTCGCCCTTCAGCCTGTTCTGCGGCCTCGGCCTGTGCATAACCTATGCCTGCCTGGGATGCGGCTGGCTGCTGGGCAAGACCGAAGGCGAGTTGCAGCGCAAGCTCTACGCCGTCATGCGTCCGCTGGCGCTGCTGTTGCTCCTTGCCATCGGCATCGTCAGCCTGTGGACGATGGCCACGCAACCGCACGTGGCCGCGCGCTGGTTCGACGGCGCGAACCTGCCGTACTTCCTTCCCGTCCCGGTATTGCTGGCGCTGGCGGTCTGGGGCATCTTCCGCGCGGTTCGGCAGCGGCGCGATCGCCAGCCCTTCGCGTATGCGGTGGCCATCGTCTTCCTCGGCTTCAGCGGCCTGATGCTGAGCATCTTTCCCTATATCCTGCCGGGCGCCATGGACATATGGCAGGCATCGTCGCCGCGCTCCAGCCAGGCCTTCGCGCTGGTGGGCGTTGCCATCGTCCTGCCCGTCATCCTGGCCTATACCGCGTTGTCCTATTGGGTCTTCCGCGGCAAGGTCGCCGCCGGCGGAGGCTATCACTGATGCCGTCGCGTGTCCGTGGCCTTGCATGGATGATCGTGCTCTGGATGGGCGGCGTGGCCGCCGCCGGCATCCTGGCGCTGGCGTTCAAGCTGCTGATGCTGGGGGCCGTCAGGCTCTGATCTGTCAGACCTCGATTTCCCGAGTGTTGCGCCGGACGAGCGGCAGGAAGGGCCAATACATCATGAAATGGCCATGCTACTATCCGCGCATTCTTCATGGAAGAACGGACGATGGCGCTTATCGAAAGCCGATATGGATCACGCTTCGCGTTCGTCGCGGCGTTCCTGCTCGCCTTTCATGCCTGGGCCGCCGCATCGGCGCTGGGATCCGTGACGATCGCATCGTCCGGCTCCGGCTCGACCATCATCGTCTGCACTGCCAGCGGTCCCCGTGTGGTGACGCTGGATGCGGAGTCGTCGCCGAGTAGTAGGGCCAGCTCCGCCAACCCCCACGCCGGCATGTTGCCGCATTGCTGCGCGCCAGGATGCGCGATGCTCGGCGCCCCGGTATTGCCGGGCTTGTATCTGCTCGCCTGGGCCCTGCCGCCTCTTCCTGTCCCGCCATTCCGGGCGCAGCCTATCGCCGAGACACTGCCCAGCGATCTGCTTGCGCGATCGCCAGGACGGCCGCGCGGGCCCCCCGCGGCCTGATATTCCCGCTCCTTATCGAATCCGTCCATCCGGCACGCCGGCAGGACGGGCGTCCTGCATTGCGATCGCGTCCGTGCGTTGCCGCAAGCTTTGCGGCGTATGCACGCGCGCCCTGAACTCCCATGAAAAAAAACCAAACGACATTGCCGTTGGCCTGCGTCTATCTCGCGCTGGCCAGCGTATATCCCTGCCTCGCCCAGTCCCAATCGGCACCCTCCGCCCAAAGCCCGGACGACAGTGTGCGGACGATGGATCCCGTCGTCGTGACCGCGGTGGAGCCGAGTTCGCCGCTTACGTTCGTCACGGACCCGAAGCTGCCGCGCCAGCCCTTACCGGCAAGCGATGGCACCGATTACTTGAAGACCATTCCCGGGTTTTCGGCCATCCGCAACGGCGGGACCAATGGCGATCCCGTGCTCCGCGGCATGTTCGGCTCGCGGCTAAATGTATTGACCAATGGCACGTCCATGCCTGGCGCCTGCCCGTACCGCATGGATGCGCCGTCTTCGTACATCTCCCCGGAGAACTTCGACAGGTTGACCGTCATCAAGGGGCCGGAAACTGTGATCTGGGGCCCAGGCTCGTCCGCGGGCACGATCAAGTTCGACCGCGATACGCCTCGTTTTACCGAACCCGGTGTTCGTTTCGACGGAAGCCTGACCGCGGGATCCTTCGGCCGGAATGATCAGGCCGCCGACCTCACGGCGGGCAATGAGAAGTTCTATGTCCGCGTGACCGCCAACCACTCGCATTCCCAGGACTACAAGGACGGCAATGGCGATCGAGTGCCGTCGCGCTGGGACAAATGGAATACCGACGTGGCCGTCGGCTTTACCCCCGACGCGAATACGCTGCTCGAGCTGACCGCGGGCGCGGGCGACGGCGAGGCGCGCTACGCCGGGCGCAGCATGGACGGCTCGCAATTCAAGCGGGAAAGCGTCGGCTTGCGATTCGAGAAGAAGAATATAGGTACCGCGCTGGACAAGATCGAAGCCCAGATCTACTACAACCACGTCGACCACGTGATGGACAACTTCACGCTGCGTGCGCCCGACCCCATGAGCAGCATGCCGATGGCCATGGCCGCGGACGTCGATCGCGCGACATGGGGCGGCCGCTTCGCGACGACGTGGAATCTGGGAGAGCAGGTCAGCCTGGTCTCGGGCCTGGATTTCCAGTCCAGCCGCCATCGCTCCCGGGACGGCACCGATACGGACTCGTATCGCAACTATCCCTGGATCAAGGATGCGACCATGGACGACACGGGCCTGTTTGGCGAGCTCACCTGGCACGCGGCGGAGCGTCAGCGCGTCATCGGCGGCGCGCGCGTCGATTGGGCGCGCGCGAAGGATTTCCGTGCCGACGACGGATCGATGATGGCCATGCCCAATCCGACGCAGGGGGACCGCCGCACGGATACGCTGCCCAGCGGTTTCCTCCGCTACGAACAGGATCTCGCCGCGTTGCCCGCGACCTGGTATGTCGGGCTGGGGCATGTGGAGCGCTTCCCGGATTATTGGGAGTTGTTCTCGCCGGGTAGCGGTCCTGACGGATCCGTCAACGCATTCAGGGGCGTCAAGCCCGAGAAGACGACTCAGTTGGATTTCGGCGCGCAATACAAGACCGGGAAGCTGGATGCCTGGTTCTCGGGTTACGCCGGCTACGTGAAGGACTTCATCCTGTTCAAGTACTCGTCGGGCGGGATGATGGGCGACACCTCCCAGGCCGTGAACGTGGACGCCTATACCTTCGGCGGCGAGTTCGGGACCAGCTACAAGCTGGCGCCGGGATGGACCACGGGCGCCACGTTGGCCTACGCCTGGGCCAGGAACAGCAGCGACGGCAGGCCACTGCCGCAGATCCCGCCGCTGGAGGCGCGCCTGTCGGCCGCCTACGACGACGGCACCTGGTCGGCCGGCGTGCTCTGGCGCCTGGTCGCGCCGCAGAAGCGGTATGCGTTGAACGAGGGCAACGTCGTGGGCAAGGACTTCGGCCCGAGCGCCGGATTCGGCGTCTTGTCGCTCAATGGCGGCTATGCCTTCAACAAGAAGGTCAAGCTGACCCTGGGCGTCGACAATGTGCTGAACAAGGCCTACAGCGAGCATTTGAATCTCGCGGGGGATGCGGGTTTCGGGTATTCCGGCACGACCGCTGTCAACGAGCCGGGGCGCACCGTCTGGGCCCGGATCAGTGTGAGGTATTGATTTCCCCACCGCGCGCAAGCGCATGAAGCCGCCGCCGCCGCGAGGTCCGCGCCTGGCGCTGGCGGCGGCACTTTCGATAGAGGAGTTCCACCATGAAGATGAAGACACTCGTATCCGCCGCGCTGCTCTCCATCGCCGTGCTGCCCCTTGCGCATGCCGCCGATATGGCGGGAATGCAGCAGGGTTCCGGCCACGGTATCGCGATGCAGCCGGCAGCGGAAGCCACGCCGCCGGCCGGCGTCACGGCCAGCGATTGCTGGATCCGCTTGCTGCCCGCTGGCCTGCCCGCCGGCGGGTACCTGACGATCAGGAATGGCGGTGCGCGGACGGTGACCTTGACCGGCATACACGCCGACGCCTATGGCATGGCAATGCTGCACCAGACCACGACCGATAAGCAGAATCGCTCGACGATGGCCATGGTGCAGGGCCTCGACATCGCGCCGGGCCAGCAGCGCCGGTTTTCGCCGGGCGGCTATCACATCATGCTTGAAAAACCAGCGAAGACAGTCAAAGTGGGGGACGTCCTGCCCATATCGCTGCTGTTCAAGGGCGGGCAAAGCCTGAATGTGCAATGCAGCGTGAGGCCGGCGAACGCTACCAAGCCCTGACGTCGACAAGGCGCGGGTGGCTGCGGGAGTTCCCGTGGCGCCCGATCGAACCCTGGGCCGATGCCGCCGTTGGTCAGGGCTGCGTCGGCGCCTACGCGCCTTCGGTTCCGCGTTCACGGTAACAATTCTGTACGGAACCGAAATTCCGTCGCACTATCGAATCAGAAAGATTCCTATTCCTTTCGCCATGCCGCATTCTCAACCCATGTTTCTGTCCGATCTGCCCAAGGGCGCCTCCGCCATCGTGGATCACATCGTTCACCAAGGTAAGCAAGACGCCATCGGCCAGCGCCTGGCCGACCTGGGCTTCGTTGAAGGCGAGGCCGTGCGCGTGGCGGCATTCGGGCCGGTGGGCGCCGATCCCCTTTTGATCGTCATCGGTTCCACGCGCTTCGCATTGCGGCGCACGGAGGCCGCCCGCGTGGCCGTGCGTGAGGTGGTCCATGGCTGACACCGCCCTGCGCATCGCCCTGGTCGGCAATCCCAATTGCGGCAAGACGGCCCTGTTCAACTTGCTGACAGGCGGACGGCAGAAGGTGGCCAATTACGCCGGCGTGACGGTAGAGCGCAAGGAAGGGCGCTTCACCACGCCCGCCGGGCGGTTGACGCGGGTGCTGGACCTGCCGGGCACCTACAGCTTCGATGCCGCCAGTCCCGACGAGCAGATCACCCACAACGTGCTGGCCGGGCGCTACCCCGGCGAGGCGCGGCCGGATCTCATCGTCTTCGTGGCCGACGCGACCAACCTGCGCCTGCATTTGCGCCTGTTCCTGGAAGTCCGGCGGCTGGGCCTGCCGATGGTACTGACGCTGAACATGATGGACGCCGCGCGCGCCCGCGGCATTGCCATCGACGTCCCGGCGCTGCAGGCCCGCCTGGGCGTGCCCGTGGTGGAGACGGTCGCGGTGCGGCGCAACGGCGCGCGCGCCTTGATCGAGCGCCTCGATGCGCCGCCGCCCGCGGCGTCCCCGCGTGGCGAAGGCGGGCTAACGGACCCGCACGCCGAAGTCCGCGCGCTGCTCGCGGCTACGGTCCGCATGCCCCGGGCGACCTCGACGCTGGACGATACCCTGGACCGATGGGCCCTGCACCCGGTGTTCGGCCTGTTGATCCTGGCTGCCGTCATGTTCCTCGTCTTCCAGGCCGTGTACGCGGGCGGCAAGCCGGTTACCGACATGATCGGCGACGGCTTCGATTGGCTGGGCCAGACCGCCACGGCTTCCTTGCCGGACGGGCCGTTGAAGGAGTTGCTGGTCGACGGCATTTTCAGCGGCCTCGGCACCGTCTTGGGTTTTCTCCCGGAAATCCTGGTGCTGTTCTTTTTCATCCTGGTGCTGGAGGAGTCCGGCTACCTGCCGCGCGCGGCCTTCCTGCTGGACCGGGTGATGGTGTCGGTGGGCTTGACGGGCCGCGCCTTCATCCCGCTGTTGTCCAGCTTCGCCTGCGCCATCCCCAGCATCATCGGCTCGCGCAGCATTCCGGATCCGCGCGACCGGCTGGTCACCATCCTGGTCGCGCCGCTGATGACCTGCTCGGCGCGGTTGCCGGTCTACGCCTTGCTCATCGGCGCTTTCGTGCCGGAGCGCCGGATCCTGGGCGGCTTCAACCTGCAGGGGCTGGTGCTGTTCGCGCTCTATGCGGCGGGCATTGCCGGCGCGGCGGCGGTGGCGTATGCGGCCAAGCGCCTGCGGCGCGACCGGCGCGAGCATGCGTTGCTGATGGAGCTGCCTTCCTACCGGCTGCCCAAGCCGAGCAACCTGGCGATCGGGCTGTGGGAGCGCGGCTGGATCTTCCTGAAACGCCTGACCGGCGTCATCCTCGCGCTGACGGTGCTCATGTGGTTCATCTCGGCTTTTCCCGGGCCGCCCGCGGGCGCCACGGGGCCGGCGATCGAGTACAGCTTCGCCGGCTACCTGGGACGCTTCCTGCAACCCATCTTCGCCCCGCTCGGCTTCAACTGGCAGATCAGCCTGTCGCTCATTCCTGCTTTCGCCGCGCGCGAAACGGCGGTCGCCGCCCTGGCCACCGTCTACAGCGTGGCCGGCGATCAGACCGCCGGCCTGGCCACGACGCTGGCGGCGAATTTCTCGGTGGCCAGCGCGTTGTCCCTGATGGCGTGGTTCGCCTTCGCGCCCCAGTGCATGTCCACCCTGGCCGTGATCCGCCGCGAAACGGGCTCGTGGCGCAATGTCTGGATTTCCTTTGGCTACATGTTCGTGGTGGCTTACGTCGCGGCTTTCGTCACCTACCATGTGGCGAGGTGGCTGACATGAGCCTTGCCGGTCATGCCTCCGCGTCCTGGCAGTACGTCGTGCTGGCCCTTATCGTGCTGGCCAGCGCAATAAAGGTCTTGCGCAAGCTGGCGCCCCATCTGAGCACGCGCATGCAGGCTCGCGTCGCAACGGCATTGAGCCGGCCCGGGCGCCCCGGGGCCGTGCGCCGTTTCGGGATCTGGCTGAGGCCCCGGCAAGCGACGGGCAATTGCGGCGACGGTTGCGGGACTTGCGGCAGTTGCGGCTCCGCGGCCACGCCAGCGCCGGACGATGCCAGGCCGGTCGTCTTCCATGAGCGGAAAAGGCGCGGCGCCGCGCAACGATAAGGTCTGTGTCGGTCTAGCCTGGAATCGCATATTCCGTATCAGCGCAGGCGGGCCCATGCAGGCACGCTTAACCGGTGCCGAGGACAGCGAAACAAGCATCGATTCCGTTATGGGCGCCGTTGTCCTCCGGCTGCCCGTGGATGGAGGGACCAGACGGTGTCGCCCGGCGCTCGCTCGATCCGGCGTTGCGCAATGCGCGCCATCCAGGCGAAGCACAGCGCGCCCGCGAGCGCCGTGGCATCGACGCCCAAGGCCGCCGTCGACGTATCCGTCCAGGGTCCCGCGCCAGGCATCCACCAGCCGAGCAACGTCGTCAGCGGAATGCACAGCGTCAGCGCGCAGGCCAGCCACAGCAGATGCACCGAGGCGGCGGCCGCGCCGCGTCCGAAGGCCCACGCCACGCATCCGAAGAAGATGGCGTAGTAAATCAGTTGATGCCAGAACGCCAGGTCCTGCACGGAACCGTATAGCCATTTGCCGGCGGCGATGGTCAGGGAAATGCCGCAGACGCTGCCCAGGCAGACTCCCACGGTGGCCGCGGCCATCAGGCGGGTGTCCAGGCGTTGCGCCGGGGCCTCGACCTGATTGCGGGCGGCCCTGCGGCGGCGGCTTTCTATCCATAGCAGATTGCCGCTGTAGAACAGCCAGGCGCCCGCCATGCCAAGAAGAAAATACAGCCACGCCACCTCAACGCCGCCGAAAGAGGCCATATGCAAGGCGAAGAAGCTGCTGATGAAGAGGTTAGGGGTGTTTTGGCGTCCCGGCAGATAATCCGTGTTCAGGAGCTTGCCGCTATAGGGATCGAAGGCCGCGAAGCCGCCCATGGCGCGGGGTGACACCGCCGCCGTATCCTTGCCCCATACACGGACCACCGCGCGCGGCCCGGTGACCCCCTGGTACTGCAACATCGTCGGTTCCAGATCCGGCGCCACCGCATGGGCCGCCTGCAGCAACTGCGCCGGCGTCAGCATGGCCGCGGGATCGCGCCGCGGCGCGTCCGAGGCGCCGGCCGGCTGCCGCTGGAACGCCTGGCTCCACTTCCCCTGGTGGACGAGCTTGTCCTGTATGGCATAGATCTGGTCGTGATAAGCGAACACCACCGCCGTCAGCGCCATGACGATATGGAAAGGCAGGCTTACGATACCCACGACATTGTGCGCGTCCAGCCACATGCGCTTCAGGTTCTTGCCGATTCTCAAGGCGAAGAAGTCCTTGACCAGGGAGGGTAGAAGCACAACGACGCCCGATACCAGCGCGACGGTGTAGAGCGCGGCGATCACGCCCATCAGCCAGCGATTCGGGTCGGAGTCGGCCGGCAGGCCCACGACCCGGTGCAGGACATCGATGAAGCCGGCCAGCGGCGAGGGTTCTATTTCCCGCACGCGTGGCGCGCCGGTTGCGTCCAGCGCGGCTCCGAAGTGGCGGGTCCCCGAGTCGTCGTGGTCGTCGGCGTCCGGGGCCCGCACGTCCCATGCCATGCGCGCGAGCACGTGCTCTTCATCCTGCAAGTGGATGGCGAAGCCCTTGGCCGCCTCGGGCGCAATGGCCAGGGTCTTGACGATCAGGTCGTGGGCGGTCTCCAGGGGGGCGACGTCCGCCGCGGCCGGCGGCGTTGCCCAGCGCGTAAGCGGTTCCTTGAACACGGTAAGCGCGCCGGCATAGAAGGCAATGAATAGCGCCATGCCGCTGACGATTCCGGTCCAGGTATGAACCGATTTGTAGATGCGTACGTAATCCGTTCTCATGTCTCGGACGAAGCTATGTCATGCGCAGCAATAGCCACGCGCAGAAGGCGGCGGCATTGGCGCTGCCCAGCCATAGCCAGGCACGCGCGCCGCTGGTGAAGAAATACACCCCCGAGAGCGTGCCCAGCCAGATCGGCGGCACCATCCACATCATCAGTTGCCCCCGGATGGGCAAGGGCGTGTTCGCGGCAAATTGCGAATAAATGCCGCTCGCGGCCATCGCGAGAGTCAAGCCCAGCAACGTTCCCGCCAGCGTCTTGGAGACCCAGTCGCGCCGGATCGGCGCGGGCTTGCGGCGCACGGGTTCAGGGCTTTCTTCGCGCATGGCGGATCGCTCCCAGGTATGGCAGAACGGCGAATGCCAGCATCGCGGCTGTGACGAGCACGAAGGTCGCGGTTATCCCCTGGGCGTCTCGCGCGAGCGCCTGCCAGGCGATCGCCAGCAACAGGACGCCCGCAACACGTCCCGGCGTGCGCGGAAGCGGCTGGGCACGCCAGCGCTGGTTCTCCGACGCCAGGTAAATGCATGAACAGCCCGCGACGGTCGCGGCCAGGCCGGCAAGTGTGAAAAGTCCCATTTGGCGTAAATTCTCCCGCCGGGGCGCCGCCGCCGGGCGCGGCGGCGTTCCCCGGCGCCGACGGCATCAGAAATCAACGGTGACCGAGGCCATTACCGTGCGGCCGAGCCCGAGCGTGGCGATCGGCGTGGTGTCGCTGAACGACCCGGAGTAATAGTGCCGGTCGAATACGTTGTCGACGTTCAGGCGCAGAACGGTATTGCGGCCGAACAGCTTGGCCGCGTAACGGGCGCCCAGGTCAAGCGTCGCCCACCCGGGGATCTTCTGCGTATTCGCCACATCGAGATACTGGCTGGAGTTCGCCGTAATCCGGCTGCTCAACGTAACGCCGGGCACCCATATCGGATCCCATTCCACGCCCAGATTGGCTTGCCAGCGCGGCGCGCCCACTGCCCGGTTGCCATCATAGGCGCCATTGGCGGTCTTGGTTTGTACGCCTTGCGTGTACGTCGCGCCGCCCAGAACGCGTATGCCGCGCGAGAGTTCGCCGAACGAGTTCCATTCGATTCCGCGCATGCGTTTTTCCCCGCCGTCCGACGGCTCGTTGCCGTTGGTCATGATCAACGTGGGCTTGGTTATCTCGAAGAGACTAAGCGTGTTGGTGACGACGCCGGCATCCCATTTCACGCCGATTTCCTTCTGCTCGGTCTTGTAGGGCGAAAAGGTGCGGTTGAAGGCGTAGGTCGGCATGGAAACGCTGTCTCCCTTGCTCAATCCCTGCACATAGTTGGCATAGAGCGAGATGTCCGGTCCCCAGGGCTTGATCACGATGCCCACGGCCGGCGTCAACGCGCTCTTGTCGTAGGAACTGGTGACGGCGCCGGTCGCGCCGTAGTTCCTGGTTTCCACCCGCTGGTGCCGCGCGCCCAGCGTCAATCTCAGTTTGTCGTCCAGGAAGGACATCGTATCCACCAGCGCCAGGCTGGAAAGGGTATTCTCGGCGGTCTTGGGGGCATGCCCCGGAACAGCCGGCATTGCATGGTAGACCGGGTCGTAGATATTGGTCCTGAAGGACGACGTCGCGCTCGCCGAGCCGGAGTCGCTATCCAGGCGTGACGCCTGCAGCACGACGTCGTGGCGCACGCCGGCCGTATCGAAATTGAAGCGCAGGCCGGCCTCGGCCGAAACGTTGTCCTCATAGCCGCGTTGCGCGGTGGTCACCGAGTTGGAGCTGTCGCCATTGGCGTTGATGCTGCGCACATGCGAGCCGTTCACGAATCCCTTGTAATCGTGGTCGCGCACGCCGATACCCGCGAAGGCGGATACATGGGAATTGAAGACATATCCGGCGCGTCCGACGATGGCCTTGCTCTCCAGTTCGCCACGCGCGGCGGGAAACTGGTTCACCGAAGGGTCGGGGGCGTGCGGGATGTCGGTGGTGGCCATCCAGAACATGGCCGGGGTGCCGCCCCTGTACGATTCCTTGCTGTAATAGGTGTCGATGGACGCTGTCAGGCCGCCAGCGCGGTAATCGAACGCCGCCGATAGAAACTCGCGTTTCTTCGATTGGCCATCGAGGTCCGTGTCGCCGTCGCTGAACGCGCCGTTGATGCGGAGTCCCAGCGACTTGCCCGCGCCGAAGCGGCGCGCCAGATCGAAGCGGGTGCCGAACTGGCTATCGGATTGATAACCAACCGACACGCGGCTCAGCGGGTCTTCACCGGCGCGTTTGGGTACGAGGTTGATGGTGCCGCCCACGGCGCCGCTGGGCGCCATGCCGGAAAACAAGGCGTTGGGTCCCTTCAACACTTCCACGCGCTCGAACATCTCCAGCGGCGTGTGGCCGACCGGCAGCAGGCCATACATGCCGTTGAGCGCCAGGTCATTCTGGTTGACGTCGAAACCCCGTATCCGGAAGTTTTCATAGGCATGCCCGCTCGACGTGGTGAAGCGCACGGAAGGGTCGTTGGCGAGCACGTCGGCCAATGTCCGGGCCTGCTGGTTCTCGATCAGTTCGCTGGTGTAGCTGGTCACGTTGAAAGGGGTATCCATCACGTCCAGATTCCCCAGGATGCCCAGCCGCGCGCCTCGCGCGACCTGGCCGCCCGCATAGGTGCCTGGAAGCTCGTTGAGCGCGGCTTCGCCGGTGACGCTCACGGCGGGCATGACGACGGTATTGCGCCGGTCGAACTGCTCTTCGGTTGTCTGGGCCTGGGCGGCCGTCATCGATACGCCGCCGGCGACCACGGCATGGCAGGCCAGACGCAACGCCGCTGGCAGCGGAGGTATTTTCCCGGATGCACGCGTAGAAGGGGCGCCCGCGGGGGAGCGGCGGCGCGTGGACGGGCGCGCCGCGCGAGCGCGGCGCATGCCGGATATGGACATGACAGGTTTCCTCTTTCCCGGAGTGATTTTTCACTGGCCCATGTGCCGATCGGACTTCCCGGCGCCTTTCCCGCTTCTCGCGAGGGGAAAGGCAACTCTTCGGTCGGAATGGCAATGAGCCATGACGACGAGCGCGGCGCCGGGTCTTGTGATGCCCGGTCGCACGGTGTCGACGGCTGCCGGCCGCATGGCCTCGGCCCGATCTTTGTCCGGCGCGAGGTCAGCTAACTGACACCAGCCTGAGAATGATAAATAAAAATGATTTGCATTTCAATTAATGAATTGTGGAACCTTGCATTCTTGCAACGCGGACAGGGCCGAGCGTCAGGGCGCGCTTGCCACTGCGCCCGACGGGATGTGCCGCCGATTGGGGAAAGAGCCGCGGCGCTTATCCCGCGATGACGTCGATCAGCAGTTTGGCGTTGAGCACGACGATCACCGCCGCAATCGTCCAGGCGGCTATCGTTACTTTCCGCCCGGTGGCGAACGGCCCCATCAACTTCCGGTCCGAGACGAAGCGCACCAGCGGAATCACCGCGAAAGGCAGTTGCATGGATAGCACGACCTGGCTGAAGACAAGCAGTTTGGCGGTGCCGCTTTCGCCATACAGGCTGGTCACGACGATGACGGGGACGATGGCCACGCCGCGCGTGAGCAGCCGCCGCGCCCAGTCCGGGATGCGCAGGTTGAGAAATCCCTCCATGACGATCTGGCCCGCCAAGGTGGCCGTCACGGTGGAGTTCACGCCGGACGCCAGCAACGCGATCGCGAACAGCAGCGACGCGATGCCCACGCCGAGCATGGGCGACAGCAGATGATAGGCCTGCTCGATTTCCTCGACTTCGGTATGGCCCCCCTTATGGAAGACGGCCGCCGCCGTGATCAGGATGGCGGCGTTGACGAACAGCGCCAGCATGAGCGCTAGCGTGCTGTCCGTGACGGCCCACCGCAATCCCTCGCGCCGTCCCGCTTCCGTGCGCGGATAGTCCCGCGTCTGCACGATGGAGGAGTGGAGATAGAGATTGTGCGGCATGACCGTGGCCCCGATGATGCCGATAGCGATGTACAGCGCTACGGGGTCGGTCACGATGCGGGCTTGGGGGATGAACCCGCTCAATAGCTCCTTCATGTCAGGCTGCGCCAGTACGATCTGGACGCCGAAGCAGATGAAAATGATCAGCAGGAGCGCGATGACGAAGGCCTCCAGCCAGCGGAATCCGCGCTGCATGAGCAGCAGCACCACGAAGACGTCCAGCGCCGTCAGGATGGCGCCCAGCGTCAGGGGAATGCCGAACAGCAGGTTCAGCGCAATGGCGGTGCCGATGACCTCGGCCAGGTCGCAGGCAATGATGGCGACCTCGCACAAGGCCCAGAGCGTCAGGTTGATCGCTCTGGGATAGCGTGCGCGGCAGGCCTGGGCCAGGTCCATGCCGGTGGCGATGCCCAGGCGCGCGGCAAGCGCCTGCAGCAGGATGGCCATGAGATTGGACAGGAGAATCACCGACAGCAGGAGATAGCCGAAGCGCGATCCGCCGGCCAGGTCGGTGGCCCAGTTGCCGGGATCCATATAGCCCACCGACACCATGTAGCCCGGCCCCAGAAAGGCGAGCAGCCGCCGCCACCATGCGCCGCCGACCGGGAGACGCACGCTGGCGTTCATCGCCCCGAGACTGGGGCGGATGGCCATGTCTGCCGCTTGTGCCGGCCCGTTGCAGTCGGCGGGAGGGGTGCTCATGAATACCTCGTCAATTGGATCGCGTGAACGCCGGAGGGCATTGAATAATATAGCCAGTGCTATGTCATATAGCAATATCTATAAATCGACGGCTACACGCTACAATCCCGCGGACCCGCCTCTCCTCCAAGGCGGTAACGACGGATGCAAAGATTGCTTATGGCAACAGCCCCCAAACCCCCCGGGACCGCCTCCCCGCTTGTCGATGCTTCCCTGCATGCGCAGGGATTCCGGCAGGTCCGGCAGGCCCATCGGCTGGAGCTCGCCGAGGACTACGTGGAGCTGATTCACGATCTCATCGAGGATGCCGGCGAGGCGCGCCAGGTCGACATCGCGGCGCGCCTGGATGTGGCGCAGCCCACCGTCGCCAAGATGCTGAAGCGCCTGCGCACCCTGGGCCTGGTCGAGCAGAGGCTCTACCGGGGTGTTTCCCTGACGGAGGCGGGTGTTGCCATGGCCAAGGCGAGCAAGGAGCGGCATCAGGTATGCGAGGCATTCCTGGTTGCCGTCGGCGTCGCCCCGGATGTCGCCCATCGGGATGCCGAAGGGATCGAACACCATGTGAGCGACGAGACCCTGGCCGCGTTCCGCCGGTTCTTGCGCGCGAGCGAGTCCTGTTGAATGGAGGCGGGAGGCCCGGCGATCATTTCGTGATGGCTTTGACGATCTGTTCCGTATTGAATTGCATCAAGCGCTCATAAGTCGGCGCCGGGCCGGCGGCAGCCGACAATGCCTCCGGATAGAGCTCCCCGCCAGGCTGCGCTCCAGTGGCTTGGGCGATCTGTTTGACCAGGCGAGGATCATTCGAATTCTCGATGAAATAGACGCGTACCTGTTCTGCCTTGATCTGGTCGATAAGTTTTGCGACATCCGCCGCGGACGCTTCCGTTTCGGTGGAGAGTCCTTGAGGCGCCAGGAATTGCACGCCGTATTCCTTGCCGTAATAACCGAACGCGTCGTGACTGGTCAGCACCTTGCGCTGCCCGGCGGGAATGCTGGCGAATTTTGCGCGGATCGTCTGATCCAGCGCGCCAAGCCGCTCACGATACGCCGCGGCGTTTTTCCTGAATGCCGCCGCATCGTCCGGATCGGCCTTGGCCAATGCGGCTTCGATGTTGCTCACCCAGATCAGCACGTTGGGAATGCTGTTCCAGACATGAGGGTCCGTGACTACCTTGCCGTCCTCTTCCATGGTATGCGTCTTGATGCCCTCGGAGACGACGACGGGTTGTGTTTTGGCGCCTGACGCCTTGGCGAGCCGCTGGAACCATGTCTCCAGGCCTTCTCCGCTGACAAAGGTTACCGCCGCTTCGCGGATGGCCTTGGCGTCGGTGGGAGATGGCTCGAACTCGTGCGGATCGCCATTGGGCGGCACCAGGCTCTTGACGGCGACGTGGTCGCCGCCGACATTCTTCACCACATCGGCCAGTACCGTGAAACTGGCTACGACATCGATGGTTCTGGCCGCGGCCGCTTGCATGCCGGCCAGCAGGAGAACGGCGCAGCCGAGCGCGACACGAAAGAATGGCTTGGAACGCATGCAGACCTCGCTTTTCATCAGCCCGACAAGTGCGGGCGATTGAACCGTCGCATCAGCAGGCCCGAAGGCGCCGCCAGCAGCGACAAGACATAGATCGCGCTGGCCACGAGAATAATCGTGGGTCCAGACGCGAACTCCAGGCGGTAAGACAACAACAATCCCAGATAACCGGACAGAATCGCGACGAACGCCGCAATCGCCGCCATGGTGAACAGCGTTCTTCCCCAAAGTTGGGCGACCGCCGCGGGGAGCATCATCATCCCAACGGCCATGAGCGTTCCCAGCGTCTGGAATCCCGCGACAAGATTGATGACCAGGAGAAACAGGAACGTCAGGTGATACAGTGCGCCGTGTCCCTTTACCGAACGCAGGAATGCCGGGTCGAAGCACTCGGCGGCCAGCGGCCGATAGATCAGCGCCAACGCGATCAGCGTGAAGGATGTGATGCCTCCCACCATGAGGATGGCATCCCTGTCCACGGACAGGATCGTGCCGAACAAGACGTGCAGCAGGTCGATGTTCGAGCCGCGTAACGACACGATCAATACGCCCAGCGCCAATGAGGCGAGATAGAAGGTCGCGAAGCTGGCATCCTCTTTCAATACCGTCGTACGGCTCACCGCGCCGGATAGCATTGCGACGCTCAGCCCCGCGATTACGCCGCCCACCCCCATGGAGAACAGCGATAATCCTCCGGAAACAAGGAAGCCTATCGCCGCGCCGGGCAATACGGCATGGCTCATCGCATCGCCGACAAGGCTCATCCTGCGCAACATGAGCACCACACCGACGGGGCCCGCGCTCAGGCCGAGCGAGAGAGACGCCACCAGCGCCCGGCGCATGAACCCATATTCCAGGAAGGGCTGAATCGCAATGGCATAGAGGCTCACGCTTGCGCCTCCGATTCCTCGCAGACGCGCGCGCCGTTCTGCCAGGCCTCGGACAAGCCGCGGGCCCGCTGCAAATTGTCCTCGGTCATTACGTCCATGGTTTTTCCCCATGCGATGACGCGGCGCGAAATCAGCAAGGTCTCGGGAAAGTACGCGCGCACCTGGTCGAAGTCATGCAGCACGGCGATGACCGTCCGGCCGTCGCGATGCCACTGCCGCACAATGTCCAGCAGATCGCGCGTTGTCGCGTCATCGATGGCCGTGAAGGGTTCGTCCAGCAGCACAACCCGCGCGTCCTGAAGCAACAGTCTGGCAAAAAGAACGCGCTGCATCTGTCCGCCGGAAAGCGACCCGACACGGCGGCGCTCGAATCCCGCCAGCCCGACAGCGGCCAGCGCCCGCTCGGCCTGCCTGGCCGTTTCGGCCGTGACGCCGCGAAATGGCCCGATGCGGCGCCATGCACCCATGATGACGACATCGGCGACGCTCAAGGGAAATTGCCGTTCGATGCTTGTCACCTGGGGTAAATACCCAAAATCTTCCGGCGTCAGCGACCCGTAGTCGATTTCTCCTTCTACTTGCCCGCCTTCCCCGATCAGGGATTTCAGCAGGGTGGTTTTGCCGGCCCCATTGGGTCCCACGATGGCGGTCAGGCTGCCGCGCGCGAAAGTGCCCGACAAGTGATGCACGGCGGGATGCCGGTCATAGCTCAACGTCACGTCGGAGAAGCGAATGGCGTATTCATTCATGGCACGTCTATCGCCCAGGCAATGGCGAGCCACAGCGCCAGGAGGATAAGGGCCACCCAGGACAGGCGATACAGCGCTCCCCTGGCGATAGCGACGCGTTGGAAAACACGATGCCCGCTTGCCGCGGGCTGCGCGCGCGCTGATGTGCGAGAGTACCGAAACATATCCTGATCTGCGAGATTGCGGATTGCGTAGTTTGAATCTTGCGGCTGAGGTGGTTAAACTAATCGTTATGTTATAACATAACATAGTGAAATGCGAACTCAGTCACCTACGGATCGCGTCAAGCCGCTGACGGTAACCCAAGAAAGCATCCTGGATGCGTTGCGACAGGCGCGCCGCCCGCTCACCGCTTATGCGCTGCTTGAGTGCGTCCCTGTGGGCGGACCTCCTCAAATCTACCGTGCGCTCGATAAGCTGATGTCGCGGGGGCTTGTACGCCGGGTGGAGACCCTCAAGGCCTACGTTTGGTGCGAAAACACTTCACTCGGCCTGGGTTGTTGCGCCCTCGCTATCTGTCGTTCATGCGGTCATGTCGACGTCCTCGTAGATGACACGCTGGGAACTTGTGTGGGGGATTGGCTTGGTCGCGTGAACTTCTCGGCCGACAAGGCCGCTATTGAAGTTCTGGGGCTGTGTGCGGCGTGCTCAACCATTTCTGGAACTTAACACTCTCATCTGTCTTATTGAAGGCTTAAACGACCATGGACGCAGGCTCATCTCACTTGGCTGGCCAACAGTTGCCCGTCACTGTCTTGTCGGGTTTTCTGGGTGCCGGGAAAACGACACTGCTCAATCACATTCTCAACAACCGTGAGGGCCGTCGCGTTGCTGTCATCGTGAATGACATGTCGGAGGTCAACATCGACGCGGCGCTTGTCCGCGAGGGTGGGGCCGAGTTGTCCCGCACGGACGAGAAGCTCGTGGAGATGAGCAACGGCTGCATCTGTTGCACATTGCGCGAGGATCTTCTGATCGAAGTGAACCGCCTCGCCAAGGAAGGCAAGTTCGACCAGCTCGTCATCGAATCAACCGGTATCTCCGAACCGCTGCCTGTGGCCGAGACCTTCACCTTTGAAGGCGAGGATGGCCAGAGCCTGGGCGAAGTCGCTCGTCTGGACACCATGGTGACCGTGGTCGACGCCTTACTTCCTGCGTGACTACAGTTCCCGTGACAGCCTGCAAGAGCGCGGCGAATCGCTGGGTGAGGAAGATGAACGGACGGTGGTGGACTTGCTGATCGACCAGATCGAGTTCTGCGATGTCATCGTGCTGAACAAGGTCGATCTCATCAACGACGAGGAGCGTGAACGGTTAATGGCCGTTCTACACAAGCTCAATCCTCGGGCGCGAGTTGAAGTGGCCGAGTTTGGGAAAGTGCCGCTGGACCGTGTGCTGGATACGGGCCTCTTCGATTTCGACGCCGCGTCGAAGGCGCCAGGATGGTTGCGTGAGCTGCGCGGTCAGCACACGCCTGAAACCGAGGAATACGGTATCCGGAGTTTTGTCTACAAAGCCCGGCGGCCCTTTCATCCGGAGCGGTTTTTTTCGTTCGTCGAGAGCGAGTGGCCAGGCGTGGTGCGTTCCAAGGGCTATTTCTGGCTGGCGAGCCATCCCGAGATGGCGGGATCCTGGTCGCAAGCGGGCGCGGTGGCCCGTCATGGCGCGGCAGGTTATTGGTGGGCAGCGATGCCTCCCGAGCGCTGGCCGGAAGATCCCGAATACGTGGCGATGATACGCAAGAATTGGGTCGATGGTGTAGGCGACGCCCGCCAAGAGCTCGTCCTGATCGGCATGGACATGGACGAAGCGACGCTGCGCGCGCGCTTCGATGCCTGTCTGCTTAACGACGAAGAGATGGCCAAAGGGCCGCTGGTCTGGAAGACCTGGCACAACCCCTTCCCGAACTGGCCTTGATACCGCGGCATTCCCCGGACTCCGGACCGAGTTGGGGGCTGCCCCTCCAACACGATTCCGAGCATCAATGTGGATACCGTTCTACCCGACGTTTCGACCACCGAGCTTTCGCCCAGCCTGAGCGCCCTGGAATGGGTCGGGATGCAGGGTATCGATCTGCCTGTCACGGTGGCCGAGCCCGGCTACCGGCGCGCGCTGCACGCACGCGCCGACGTACAGGTGGACCTGCCCGCGCCGCACGTCAAGGGCATTCACATGTCCCGCCTATACCGCCTGCTGGATGGTTTGGCCGATCGGACCGACCTCACGCCGGTCTCGATTCACGAGGTGCTGCGCGCGATGGTGGTGAGTCACCACGATTGCGAGAGCCGCAGCGCACGGCTGACCCTGTCTTTCGACCTGCTGGTACGCCGGCCGGCCCTCGTATCGGAGGACCTGGCCGGGTGGAAGGCATATCCGGTGGAGATCCGCGCGACCTTGCGGCAGGGGCATTACGCGCTCGAAGCCCAGGTCACCGTGGCATATTCCTCGACGTGCCCATGTTCGGCGGCCTTGTCGCGGCAATTGGTGGAGCAGGCCTTTCTTGACACTTTTTCGGGTCGGGACCGCTTGGCGCCAGCCACGGTGGCTGCCTGGTTGCGCCAGAATGCCACGCTCGCCACGCCCCACAGCCAGCGCAGCCAGGCCTGCGTGACGGTCTGCGTGGCACCTGTTGCGCCAAACCTGGGGTTGCTTCCCCTGATCGACTGCATCGAGCAAGCGCTGAGTACCCCCGTGCAGACCGCGGTCAAGCGTGCCGACGAGCAGGCCTTCGCCGCGCTCAATGGCGGCAACCTGATGTTCGTCGAGGATGCCGCGCGCCGCATTCAGGCAGCGCTGCGCGGCCGCTTCGATCAGCCGCGCGTGCACGTGCGGCATCTGGAGAGCCTGCATCCGCATGACGCTGCCGCCTGGGCCGAAAACCCGGCAAGCGAGGCCCTATGAGTATGAGCACCCCTGTCGAACTGATTCCGGTCACGCTGCTGACGGGATTTCTGGGCAGCGGCAAGACCACGGTGCTGAACCATCTGGTGCAGCAGCCGGAACTGCCCCATCACCATGACGTCAATCGCCATGATGACCACATCCGCGCATTCTGCTTTTCCGTGGATGTTCCCATCCCGGAGGAGGTGTTTGCGGCGTGGTTGGAGGTGTCGATGAGCTTCGTGGGCGCCGACATCCTGCGCGTCAAAGGTATTTTGAATATCGAGGGCAGTGACCGGCCCGTCGTCATTCACGGCGTCCAGCATATTTTCCATCCGCCGGTCACGCTGCCCGCCTGGCCCAGCGATGACAAACGTTCCCGCTTGGTATTCATCACTCGGGATGTGGGGCGAGACGTGATCGAGGATTCGTTCCGGGCGTTCAGCCATGCGCTACCCAAGGCGTGGGAGGCGGTGGGATGAACACGGAAATCCGCCTTTACAACACCCTGGCCCACGCAAAGGAAGCGTTGCAGCCGGAACAGCCAGACCGGGTCACGATGTATGTCTGCGGCCCGACGGTCTATAACTACGCTCACCTCGGCAACGCCCGTCCCGCCGTGGTCTTCGACGTGTTGGCGCGCTTGCTGCGCCATGTCTACCCCCGCGTGGTGTACGCGCGCAACTTCACCGACGTCGACGACAAGATCAATGCGGCAGCGGCGGCATCTGGTGTGCCGATCGGCACGATCACGGCGCGCTACATCGACGCCTATCACGAGGACATGCAGGCCCTGGGCGTCCTGCCGCCGGACCTTGAACCCCGGGTGACGGAACACGTCCCGGCCATCATTGCCCTGATCCGGACCCTGATCGCCCGCGGGCACGCCTACGAAGCCCAGGGGCACGTCCTGTTCGATGTGTCGTCCTTCCCCGAATATGGCCGCCTGTCCGGGCGCCGGCCGCAGGACATGCTGGCCGGGGCGCGTGTCGAGGTGGCGCCCTATAAGCGTAACCCGCTGGACTTCGTCCTCTGGAAGCCGTCGACGCCCGAGCTGCCCGGCTGGGATAGCCCGTGGGGGCGCGGGCGGCCCGGCTGGCACATTGAGTGTTCGGCCATGATCGGCCAGCACCTGGGCCAGACGGTGGATATTCACGGGGGAGGCCAGGATCTGATCTTTCCGCATCACGAAAACGAGATCGCCCAGGGCTCCTGCGCGCACGGCACGGTGTATTGCAGAACCTGGGTCCACAACAGCTTCGTGACGGTCGACGGGCAGAAGATGTCCAAGTCGCTGGGCAACGTGCTGCTGGTGCGCGATCTATTGAAGCTCGCGCCCGGGGAAGCGATACGCCTGGCGCTGCTCTCCACGCACTACCGCCACCCCCTGGACTGGACCGACGACCGGCTGGCACAGGCTTGCCGCACGCTGCACCGCTTCTACCGTGCCCTGGACCGAGTCGCCCAATCGGAGGTAGCCCAGGGCATCGGGCCTGACGAGGGCGTGGTGGCGGCCTTGGCCAATGACCTGAATACGCCCGCGGCGCTGGCCCGTCTTCACCAGTTAGCCGCGGAGCTGGATCGCGCGCAGTCCAACGGCGCACGCATGTACGCGAAGGCTCAATTTCTGGCTTCCGGCGCATTGCTGGGCCTGGTGCAGCAGGATGCCGCGCAGATGGTGGCGGCGCTGCAGGGATTTCATGCCAGTCCAGCTTCCGACATCATCGACGCGGTATGGGTAGAGCGCTTGATCGCGGAACGTGCGCAAGCGCGTACCCAACGGGACTATGCGCGCGCCGACGCCTTGCGGCGCACCCTGGAGGACGCGGGCATCGTCCTGGAGGACACGGCGCAAGGGACGGCCTGGCGTGTGGGCGCGGAGGCGACGTTATGAGCCTTGCTCGCATGGTCATCTTGCTGATTCGCGCATACCAGCTCGGGCTCAGCCCCTGGCTGGGCAGGAATTGCCGATTCTCGCCATCGTGCTCCCAGTACGCCATCGAGGCCGTGCAGCAGCATGGTGTCCTTTGCGGGGTGTGGTTAGGTTTGCGCCGGATCGGTCGCTGCCATCCCTGGCATCCCGGCGGTTATGACCCCGTTCCGCCTGCTTCCGATGCGAGGAGGCGCACATGCTGATTCGCAAGCTGTTCAAGTTCGAGAACGCCCATATCGTGCGGGGTTGCAGCACGCGGCGTTGTTCCCATTCGGTCCACGGACATTCCTACAAGGTCGAGCTTCTGCTCGAAGCGCACGCACTGGATCGTGGCCAGATGGTCTATGACTTTGGCCTGCTCAAGCGTGGCGCGCGCGACCTGATCGACGCTTTCGATCACGCCGTCACCCTCTGGTCCGAGGACGATCCCGCCTATGTAGCCGCCATGCAGCAGCATTCCGAACGATGGATCGTCCTTCCGGTATCGCCCAGCGCCGAACAGTTTTCGCGGGTGATCTTCCGGCTGGTGGACGCCGTGCTGGCGCAGACGGACATGGCCAATGGGGAAGCAGACGTGGGGCTGCATTCGGTCATCGTGCACGAGACCGAGACCGGCTACGCGCAGTGTTTCCGCGAAGACGTCGAGAATCCGTACATGGGCACCATCGACTTGCGGGATATCACATTCTCGGCCGCCATCAGCCGGGAGTGGGGCGACCCTGACCTGTTCGAGCGGCTCAAGTTGGGAAAATTGCGGGCGCCTGCATCCCATGAATCGATATCGGACGCCGCAATCACATGAACGCCTCCTGTTGACTATTTCTTGCTCGAAAGGAGCCCCCATGAAAGTTCTCTCCTCGCTCAAAGACGCCAAGACGCGCCACCGTGACTGCCAGGTCGTGCGCCGGCGTGGCCGTATCTACGTGATCTGCAAGTCGAATCCGCGCTTCAAGGCCCGACAGGGTGGCGCCAAGAGCAGGAAGTCGTAATGCATCGACTGGATGTGGCTGTCGTGGGCGCGGGCGCCGCCGGGATCGGCATGGCGCTGGCGCTGCAGAAGGTGCCCGGGCTGCGGTTCGGCGTGCTGTTCTTCGGTGTCCGCTTCGAGGCCGTCGCGCAGTTGCGCGGCGGTGTGCGCGTGATCGGGCTGATTCTGCTCGCCAATTACCTGTTCGTGCCCGCCATCGGCTATGGCATCGCCTCGGCGTTGTTGGCGACGCAGCCCCTCTTCATGATCGGCCTCATGATCTATTTCATGTCGCCATGCACGGACTGGTTTCTGGGCTTTACGCGGCTGGCGCGCGGCAACGCTGCCCTGGGCACGGCGCTGATTCCCATCAACATGGTGGCGCAGCTGCTGCTGGGCTATCCCGAGCACGCGCTGCTCACCATGAACATCGCGGCCCGGAATGCACCATTGATGCTGGCGGTGACGATGGCCGCGCTGCCCGGCCAGCCGCTGGTCTATGCTGCGCTGGTCATCGGCATGTTGGTGGAGTTTCCGCACCTGACGGTGCTGCAACGGGTATTGCTCAGCCAACGGCAGCGCGCCACCTTGTCCCTACAACCCTCTGTTGAACATTCATGATCCGCAAGAACCCCCGCGGCGACCTGCCGCGCATTCATCCCAGTGCCTTCGTGGACCCGACCGCGATCCTGTGCGGCAAGGTCGTGGTCGAGGAAAACGTCTTCATCGGGCCGTATGCCGTCATTCGGGCCGATGAAACCGATGGCGATGGCGAACTCTCGCCCATCGTCATCGGCGCGCATTCCAACATCCAGGACGGCGTAGTCATCCACGCCAAGTCTGGTTCGCCCGTGACGATCGGCCAGCGCACGTCGATCGCGCACCGCGCCATTGTCCACGGGCCCTGCCAGGTCGGCGACGGCGTTTTCATTGGTTTTAACAGCGTGCTCTTCAACTGTACGGTCGAAGACGGCTGCGTGGTCCGCTACAACGCCGTGGTCGATGGCTGCCATCTGCCCTCCGGCTTCTACGTACCTTCGACCGAACGCATCGGTGCGGCCACGGACCTCGCTACGCTGCCGCGGATCACGGCCGACGCCAGTGAATTCTCCGAGGACGTGGCGCGCACGAACAATGGCCTCGTGCAGGGCTACAAGGCCATCCAGAACGAGCTTTGAATAACCGCTATGCAACATCCGATTCCGCAAGGGGAACCCGCAGCATGACCTCCAAGAACAAGACGGCGCTCGTCGTGAGCGCCCATTCGGCCGATTTCGTGTGGCGTGCGGGCGGTGCCATCGCCTATCACGCCCGCCAGGGCTGGCAGGTCAAGATCGTCTGTCTGTCGTTTGGCGAGCGTGGCGAATCCGCCAAGCTCTGGCGCCGCCCCGGTATGACGCTGGAGCAGGTCAAGATCGCCCGCCGCGACGAAGCCCAGCGTGCGGCCGACATTCTCGGTGCGGAGGTCGAATTCTGGGACATCGGCGATTACCCGATGCGGGTCACCGACGACACGCTGTTCCGGCTGGTCGACCTCTACCGCGAACTGCAGCCGGCCTTCGTGTTGAGCCATTCGGTGAAAGATCCCTACAACTTCGACCATCCCCTGGCCATGCACCTGACCCAGGAGGCACGGGTCACGGCCCAGGCCGAAGGGCACAATCCCGGCCAGAAGATCCTCGGCGCACCACCCGTCTATGCCTTCGAGCCGCACCAGACCGAACAGTGCGAGTGGATGCCCAACACCTTCCTCGACATCACCGACGTGTGGGAGGTCAAGCGCCGTGCCATCGAATGCATGGCCGGCCAGGAACACCTGTGGGAATACTACACGCGCATGGCCTTGCAGCGCGGGGTGCAGGCCAAGCGCAACATCGGCATCACCGCCTCGCGCAACATCGAGTACGCCGAGGGGTATATGCGCCTGACCCCCGAGGTCGTGGAGACGCTATGAGCGCAATGACGGAAAGTCCTGCGGCGGTGCCTGTGGCCACGGCCCTCCAGGTTCTCAAGGCTGCGGCGCCCGAACAGTTGAGGACTGCCGTGGCGGCGCGTGTCGATGGCATCTTGCGGGATCTGTCCGACCCGGTTGATCCACACGCCGACGTCCAGCCCGTGGCGGCCGACAGCCCGGATGGCCTGGCCGTCATTCGGCACTCGTGCGCGCATCTGGTGGGACATGCCGTCAAGCAGCTTTATCCGACGGCCGAGATGGTCATCGGCCCGGTGATCGAGGATGGCTTTTACTACGACATCGCGTTCGAGCGGCCGTTTACGCAAGAAGATCTGGCGGCGATAGAGGCGCGTATGCGCGTGCTGATTGCCAAGCACTATCCGGTCATCAAGCGGCTGGTGCCGCGTGAGGAAGCCATCCACGTCTTCCAGGCGCGCGGCGAGGCCTACAAGCTGCGGCTGATCGAGGACATGCCCGACGAGGCGACGCTGGGCCTGTATTTCCACGAGGAATACGTGGACATGTGCCGCGGCCCGCACGTGCCCAATACGCGCTTTCTGAAGCACTTCAAGCTGACCAAGCTGGCCGGCGCCTATTGGCGAGGCGACGCCAGGAACGAGCAGTTGCAGCGCATCTACGGCACGGCCTGGGCGAGCCGCGAGGCGTTGGACGCCTACCTGACCCGCCTGGAGGAGGCGGAAAGACGCGACCATCGCCGCCTGGGCCGGGAACTGGACCTGTTCCATTTCCAGGAAGATGCCCCCGGCGCCGTCTTCTGGCACCCCAAGGGCTGGACGGTCTTTCGGGTGCTGGTCGACTACATGCGCCGCCGCCAGGAAGCGGCCGGCTACGTCGAGGTCAATACGCCCGACGTCATGGACCGCAGCCTGTGGGAGCGCTCGGGGCACTGGGCCAACTATCGCGAGCACATGTTCACCACGACCACCGAGGATGAACGGGTCTTCGCGCTCAAGCCCATGAATTGCCCGGGTGGCGTCTCGCTCTTCAAGCACGGGCTGCGCAGCTACCGCGACCTGCCTATCCGCATGGCCGAGTTCGGCAAGGTGCACCGCTACGAGCCCTCGGGCGCGCTGCACGGCCTGATGCGGGTGCGCCATTTCACCCAGGATGACGCGCACATCTTCTGCACGCCTGAGCAGATGGACGCCGAGTGCCGGGACGTGGTCGCGTTGGTGCTGGACATCTACCGCCAGTTCGGCTTCGAGGACGTGGCGATCAAGCTCTCGACCCGGCCCGAGCACCGGATGGGCGACGACGCCACCTGGGACCGCCTGGAGCATGCGCTGGTACAGGCGCTCGATGGCCTGGGCTTGTCCTATGCGGTCAATCCGGGGGAAGGGGCATTCTACGGCCCGAAGCTCGAATTCGTGCTGCGCGATGCCATCGGCCGCGATTGGCAGTGCGGCACGCTACAGGTGGACATGAACCTGCCCGAGCGGTTCGATATCGACTACGTGGCCGAGGATGGCCAGCGCAGGCGTCCCGTCATGCTGCATCGCGCCTTGTTCGGCTCGTTGGAGCGTTTCATCGGCATACTTCTGGAGCACCATGCCGGCCATCTGCCGGCCTGGCTCGCGCCGATACAGGCAACCGTGCTGTCCATTACCGAGTCCCACGCCGATTATGCCCGGGGTGTGTCCGACGCATTGCGCCGGGCCGGCGTCCGAAGCGCCGCCGACGTGCGCAACGAGAAAATCGGCTACAAGATCCGCGAGCACACCCTGCAGCGGGTGCCGTATCTGCTCGTGGTCGGGGCCAAGGAAGCCGAGGGTAGCACGGTGGCGCTGCGCAGCCGCGCCGGCGAAGACCTCGGCACGATGGTACTGGCCGAGGCCGCGCAGCGCCTGCAAGAGGCCGCGCGGCCGCCCGATCAGCAGGTCCGCGCATGAAGGCCGAAAATCGCCTCGAAACCGTCCTGGCCTTCCACGCCCGCACGAAACACCGGCTGGACGCTTACGCGCCCGGGCCCGATGGGCTGGATTGGGCCACGCAGCCCGATCCCTTTCGTACTTATGAGGGCGCGGAACAGGTCGCGCTTGCACGGCCGGAGCCGGCAGCCGATGGCCCGGATTTCGACACAGTGGCCGCGGGTGCGGTTGACCCCGCCGAGCTGTCGTTCAACCTGGTCTCGCAACTTCTCTACGACGCTCTGGCCATCTCGGCCTGGAAGGTCGCAGGCGGCGATCGCTGGGCCGTGCGCTGCAATCCTTCCAGTGGCAACCTGCATCCGACCGAAGCGCACCTGTTGCTGCCCGCGATCGACGGCCTCGGTCAGGCCCCGGCGCTATACCACTATCGACCGCTCGATCACGCATTGGAACGGCGCACCGTCTGGAAGACGAGCCAGTGGGACGGCGCGATGGCGGCGTTGCCCCCGTCTACCTTCCTGGTCGCGCTCACGTCCATCCACTGGCGGGAAGCCTGGAAGTACGGTGAGCGCGCCTACCGCTATTGCCAGCACGACGTGGGACATGCGATCGCGCAGCTGTCCTATGCCGCCGCGGCGCTGGGCTGGCACGTCCGGCCGCTGTCTGCCGTCAGCGACGATGACATCGCGCTGCTCGCGGGTATCTCGGCCCAGGTGGGCGAAGACGGGGAGCATCCGGACGTCTTGTTGGCCGCGTCGCCGCAGGCCGCGGCCCCCGACGTGGCGGCGGCGTGGGTGCCCCCCTGCGCGTGGACCACGGCACGCGACCGCCCGCCGTTCAAAGGCGTGCCCAATCGCCTGAGCCCGAGCCACCGGCCATGGCCGGAAATCGACCGGGTTGCTGCCGCGACGCGGCGGGAACGGCAGGCAGGCAGTCTGGTCGCCGCGGCGCCGACGACGCGGCGCGCCGCCGTGGTGGGAAGCCGCCCGGGCTTGGCGGCACGCCGGCTGTTCCGTACCCGGCGCAGTGCCGTCGAGATGGACGGTCAGGCCGGTCTGCTCAAAGGTGACTTTGGACGACTCCTGGCGCGGCTGCTGCCGGCGACGGCCACGCCGTGGGCTGCGTGGCCGTGGGCAAGCGCCATTCACCCTGTTTTTCTGGTCCACCGGGTCATCGGCCTGGAGCGCGGCATCTACCTGCTGGTCCGCGAGCCCGGCCAGGAATCGCGGCTGCGCGAGGCGTTGACCGGATTCTCGGAATGGGAGCCGATCGCGGGCCTTCCGGGTAACGCACGGCTGGTCCGGCTCGGCGTGGGCGATACGCGGCGATTCGCCGCCGGCAGCAACTGCCACCAGGCCATTGCGGCCAACGGTGTGTTCTCGGTTGCCATGTTGGCCGACTTCGAGCGCACGCTGCAACAAGAAGGCCCGTGGAGCTACCGGCGCCTCTTCTGGGAGGCCGGCATGGTGGGACAAGTGCTTTATTTGGAGGCGGAGGCAGTGGGGTTGCGCGGCACGGGAATAGGTTGTTTTTTTGATGATGTGATTCACGATGCATTCGGACTATCGGGAATGACGTTCCAGAGCCTCTATGGCTTCACGGTCGGAGGGGCCAGGCACGATTCGCGCATCCAGACCGAGCCCGCCTATGAAGGAGCGCATCGTGAATGATGATCGGGACATTGCGCGCCGGCTGGCACGCCGGCACGCAGACCTGTGCGTGACGGGCGGTACCGTGGTGACGCCCAGCGGCTATACCCCCTGCGACATTGTTTGCCTGGGCGGCAAGATCGTGGCCCTGGATGCGACGGGCTGGACGGCACGGACCACCCTCCATGCCCTGGGCCTGCATGTGCTGCCTGGGGTGATCGACAGCCAGGTGCATTTCCGCGAGCCGGGGCTGACACACAAGGAAAACCTGGAAACCGGCACCCGCGGCGCGGTGTTGGGCGGGGTGACGGCCGTCTTCGAGATGCCCAACACCAATCCGCTGACCTTGACCGCGGCGGACCTGCAAGCCAAGCTGGACCGCGCGCACGGGCGCGCCTGGTGCGACTATGCCTTCTACATGGGCGGATCGGCGGTGAACGCGGAGCAGTTGGCCGAGTTGGAGCGCCTGCCGGGCTGCGCCGGCGTCAAGGTGTTCATGGGCAGTTCTTTCGGCGACCTGTTGGCCGACGACGAGGACGTGCTGCGGCGTATCGTGCGCCATGGCACGCGGCGCATGGCGGTGCATGCCGAGGACGAGGCGCGCTTGCGCGAGCGCAAGGCGCTGGCCCAGGCTAGCGGCGACGTGCGCGACCATCCTGTCTGGCGCGATGTCACCAGCGCGCTGACGGCGACACAGCGGATCGTCGGCCTGGCTGCCGAGGCCGGCCGCAGGCTGCACGTCTTGCACGTGTCCACCGCAGAGGAAATGGCTTTCCTGGCCCACCACAAGCGCCGTGTCAGCGTCGAGGTCACGCCTCACCACCTGACCCTTGCGGCGCCGGAATGCTATGAACGGCTGGGCACGTTGGCACAGATGAACCCGCCCGTGCGCGAGCAGCATCATCAGGATGCGCTGTGGCGGGCGATCCGTGACGGCATCGTGGATGTCCTGGGCAGTGACCATGCGCCGCATACGCTCGACGAAAAGCAGCAACCCTATCCGACCTCGCCCAGCGGCATGACGGGCGTACAGACGCTGTTGCCCATCATGTTGGACCACGTCCACGCGGGCCGCCTGACCCTGGAACGGTTGGTGGACCTGACGAGTGCCGGACCGGCCCGTCTCTTCGGCCTCGCCGGCAAGGGCCGCATTGCCGTCGGCTATGACGCGGACCTGACGCTGGTGGACCTCCGTGCCCGGCGGGAGATTACCAACCGTTGGATGGCGAGTGTCGCGGCCTGGACGCCCTATCACGGAAAGAGCGTCACGGGGTGGCCCATGGCCACCGTGGTCCGGGGCCATGTGGTGGCGAAAGATGCCGCGCTCATCGGCGAGCCCGTGGGGCAACCTATTGAGTTCCTGGAGGCGACGGCGAATCCTGTAGATTTTTGAAACCACCGAGCAGCGCCGCCTACCGGCCGGCGATGTACGGACACTATACGAAGTCTGACCGCGATCGCCGGCAGCATGTGGAAATGACAACAAGGACAGCAGGATGAACACCCAAGACGAAACCGTTCAACCCGGTGTTGATGCGACGCGCATAGGCACCGTATTGCCGCTTCCCCGATTTTCGCCGAGAACATCGATCGAGCAGATCGAGGAAGGCGACGAACTGGCGCCAAAATTCGACCGCGACGGCCTGATTCCTTGCGTGACGACCGATGCCGAGCTTGGCGAGGTGCTGATGCTGGGCTATATGAATGAAGAGGCGTTGCGTAGAACCATCCAGACTGGCGAGGCCCATTACTGGAGTCGATCGCGTCAGGTCGTGTGGCACAAAGGCGCCACCAGCGGTCTGGTGCAGACGGTCGAAGAACTTCGCATCGACGATGACCAGGATGCCGTCTGGCTGCGTGTACGGGTCGCCGGCTCTGCCGCAAGTTGCCACGTCGGCTATCGCTCCTGCTTCTACCGCAGCGTGCCGATCGGGCGGGCGCGTACGCAAGGCGATTCGCTTCTTTTCACGGAATCGGAAAAAATCTTCGACCCGAAGCTGGTGTACGGCGACGCGCCGAATCCCACCATCCTGTGAACTTGCCGCCTCCCGCGTTGGCGTCCACGGACTCTGGCGGCACATGATTGCCTTGACGCCTGAGCATGACCTATCGACGAAGACGGTGTTGGACTTTGGGTGCAACCAGGGTGGATTTCTTCGTCACCTCCATGCAATACGCCCCTTTCGAAAGGCGCTTGGCGTTGACATTGCCTAGGCGTCGATCAAGCGGGCAGAAGAACTGAAAGGGGCGCTGCCGATCCAGTACCAGACTGACTTCCGTTCCGGCTGGTCAAGCCATGAGCGGTATCGATCGGGAGACCAGCATATCGCCGTCGTCCATTTCCTACCCGTGCGCAAGCCCATCAGTTCGCAGGGCTGCCGGTTACTTGCTACGCCCAGGCCGGCACGTCCAGGCCGGGCGCGCCGCGGTCTTCGTTGCCCAGGAAACGTCCCGGCCGCGCCCCGGTCGGCACGCCGTCGCTTTCGACCACGGCGCCGTTGACCATCACGCACGCGATCCCCACCGAAGGCTGCAACGGACTCAGGAAGGTTGCGGCATCGGCCACCGTCTCCGGATCGAACATCACGATATCGGCGAAGCAGCCGGCCTTCAGCACGCCGCGGTCCTTCAAGCCGAACTTTGCGGCGGTCAGGCTGGTCATCCGGCGCACCGCCTCTTCCATGCCCAGCACATGCTGCTCGCGCGAATACTTGCCCAGCACCCGCGAAAACGCCCCCCATAGCCGGGGGTGCGGCGAGGTGTCGTGCGGCAGCCCGTCGGAACCTATCATCACCTGGTCGTAGGCCATGATGCGCTTGACGTCGCCTTCGTCCATCGAAAAATAGATCGCGCCCGCCGGTTGCAGTTCCCCGGCCAATACGACCGGATCCTTGCCCTCGCGCCCGGCCAGCTCGAACAGGTCCTGGCCTTGCACGTCGGGGCGCGCCTCCGACCAGGTGATCAGCACCTTGTCGCTGTCGGCCAGCCGCCGCGTATCCAGCACGGTCGAAGACGCCGCATAGGGATAGAGATCCATGCCCAGCGGCTGGTTCCTGCGAGCCTTGTCGTATAGCGCCAGCGTTTCGGTCGAGCGGCCATGGTTGTGCTTGCCCATGACCTTGTGGTGCGAAAGAATGGCCGGCACGTCGGCGGCGCGGCCGATGGTGAAGGCCTCCTCCATCGCGTCGCAGATGTGGTCGCCTTCGTCGCGCAGGTGCGTGGTGTACACGCCGTTCCAGCGGGCCAGCGGCGCGGCCACGCCGATGACTTCCTCGGTGCTGGAGTGCACCGCGGTCGGGTAGTACAAGCCCGTGGACAGCCCGATGGCGCCGTGGCCCAGGGCAATATCCAGCGCCCGGCGCATGGCGGCGATTTCGGCCTTGTCGGCCGGGCGGTCGAGCCGGTCCATGGCGGAGACGCGCAGGCTGGAATGCCCCACCAGCGCCGCGCTGTTGACGGCGGCGGGACTGTCGGCCAGCGCCGCCGCATACTCGCGCATGGTGCCGAACAGGTCGCCGCGCTGCTTGGCGATCAGGTTCAGCGGAGGAACGATGGCATCGCCCGCCACGCTGACCGGCGCCAGGCTGATGCCGCAGTTGCCGGTGATGACGGTCGTAACCCCCTGGCTCACCTTGGGGCGCATCAGCGGGCTGCTCAGCAGCAGGCGGTCGTCGTGGGTGTGGCAGTCGATGAAGCCGGGCGCCGCCACCTTGCCCCCCGCATCGATGGTTTCGCGGGCCGTCCATTGCGCGCCGTCGCCGATCCGCGCGATGCGTTCGCCGAGGATGGCAATGTCGGCGGCCACCGGCGGGCCGCCCAGGCCGTCGACCACCTTGGCGCCCTTGATCACGATATCGAATTCCATGCCTTGCTCCTGCTGTGTCTCGCCATGGGCCTTGTCCGGCTACCGGCCGAAAACGCCGGCCGCGCTTGCGGGGTCGTTTTCGGGATCGCTTGCGGGGTCAGGCGATTCTTTCCGCCATGCCCGTTTGTTCGACGATCAGTCCGTAATGCTCGGTGCGGCGATGCTTGGCGAAGTTGAACATGTATTCCCGCGGCCCGTCGCAGCGGGCGAAATCGACGTTGAAGAAAATCACCTCGTCGTCGGTGTCGCCGGCCGCCTTGGCGACGATTTCGCCGTCGGGCGCCACGATGGCCGATCCGCCTATCATGTGTATGCCGTCTTCGTATCCTACCTTGCCGGCCGCCGCCACCCACATCGCGTTCTGGTAGGCACCGGCCTGGATGCTCAGCAAATGGTGGAAATCCGGCAGATGCGGCGCCTCGTGATAACTGTTGTTGCGCGAAGGCGTGTTGTAGCCGAGCATGACCAGCTCGGCGCCTTGCAGCCCCATCACGCGATAGGTCTCGGGCCAGCGGCGGTCGTTGCAGATGCACATGCCGACCCGTGTATTCAGGAAGTCCCAGGTCTTGAAACCCAGGTCGCCTACTTCGAAGTATTTCTTTTCCAGATGCTGGAAGGGATAGCTGGGCCGGTGATCGGCATGGCCCGGGAGATGCACCTTGCGGTACTTGCCGACGATATGGGCGTGCTTGTCGACCAGGATGGCCGTGTTGAAGAAATGCCCGTCCGGCGTGGCCTCGGCATAACCGATATGAAAACCGATGCCCAGTTTCCTCGCCTCGTCGAACAAGGGCTGAACGTCGGGATTGGGCATCGCCGCCTCGAAATACCTGGCGACCGCCTCGGACTGGTCCATCCAGTAGCGCGGGAAGAAAGTGGTGAAGGCCAGTTCCGGAAAGACCGCCAGTTCCGCGCCCCGGCCCTTGGCCTCGCGCAGCATGTCCAGCAGGCGCTTGAGGGTGCCGGCGCGGGAATCGGTGGAATTCACGGGTCCCATCTGGGCCACTGCCAGGCCCATCTTGCGCGCTGAGGTCATGCGGTTTCTCCGGTGAGGGAATCGGCCGCCGCATCGATGAAGTGGCATGCGGCCTGGTGGCCGGGGGCGTATTGCTTCAATGGGGGCGCCGCCTGGCGGCAAAGCGCCTGCGCCTGCGGACAGCGCGTGTGAAAGCGGCAGCCGGAAGGCGGGTCGATGGGGCTGGGAATATCCCCGTGCAGCACGATCCGCCGGGTGGTTCGCTCGGGGTCGGGATCGGGCACCGCCGACAGCAGGGCGCGCGTATAGGGGTGCAGGGCATTGCCGAACAATTGCGTCTTGGTAGCCACCTCGACGATGGTGCCCAGGTACATGACGATGACCCGATGCGTCATGTGTTCGACGATGGCCAGGTCGTGGCTGATGAACAGCAGCGCCAGTTTCAATTCCTTCTGCAGGTCCTGCAGAAGGTTGACGATCTGCGCCTTGACCGACACGTCCAGCGCCGACACCGCTTCGTCGCAGACGATCAGCTCGGGTTGAGCCGCCAGCGCCTTGGCGATGCCGATGCGCTGGCGCTGCCCGCCGGAGAACTCGTGCGGGAAGCGGTCCAGTCCCTCGGCGGGCAGGCCCACCCGGTCCATCAGGCTTTCCAGCATGGCGCGTAATGCGCCGGCATCGGCCGCCAGGCCGAAATTCCGTATCGGTTCGGCCAGGATGTCGCGCACGCGCATGCGCGGATTGAGGCTGGAGAACGGGTCCTGGAACACCACCTGCAGGCGCCGGCGTTGCGGCAATAGCGTGGCGTCGGTCATGTCGTCGATGCGCAAGCCGTCCAGCACCACCTGGCCCGCCGTCACCGGCGTCAGGCGCAGCACGCAACGGCCCACGGTGGACTTGCCGCATCCCGATTCGCCCACCAGCGCCAGGGTTTCGCCGCGCGCGATCTGGAACGACACGCCGTCCACGGCATGCACGACCTGCCGCTGGCGCCCGAACCAGCCGGCGCGGACGGGGTAATGCTTGACCAGGTCGTTCACTTCCAGCAGGGGCCGATTCACGATGCCACCTCGCTGGGCTGCATATGGCAGGCGGCGACGTGCCCGGGACGCTTGGCTTCCATGGCGGGCGCGATCCGCCTGCACACGTCGACGGCTTGCGGACAGCGCCCCGCGAAAGCACAGCCGACGATGGGCTGGCGCAAGCTGGGCACCTGCCCGGGAATTTCGGCCAGCCGCGTGGCCTCGCCCCGCAGGGACGAGCCCAGCCGGGGGACGGCGCCCAGCAGGCCGCGGGTGTACGGATGCAGCGGGTGGGCGAACAGATCGCGCACGGGCGCCTCCTCGACCTTGCGTCCCGCATACATGACCATGACGCGCTGCGCGCTTTCGGCAACCACGCCCAGGTCATGGGTGATCAGGATGATGGACGTGCCGGTGTCCTGCTTGAGGTCGTGCATCAGGCCCAGGATCTGGGCCTGTATCGTCACGTCCAGCGCCGTGGTGGGCTCGTCGGCGATCAGCAGCATGGGCTTGCACGCCAGCGCGATGGCGATCATCACGCGCTGCCGCATTCCGCCTGAAAGCTGGTGCGGATATTCGCCCACGCGCCGCGCCGGCTCCGGGATGCCGACCCGCGCCAGCATCTCCACCGCGCGGGCGCGCGCGGCCTGCCGGTCCATGCCTTGGTGCAGGCGCAAGGTCTCGCCGATCTGGCGGCCTATGGTCAGCACCGGATTGAGGCTGGTCATGGGCTCCTGGAAGATCATCGAGATCTCGTTGCCGCGTATGCGCCGCAACTCGCGGTCGCTGGCGCTCAGCAAGTCCTTGCCGCCGTAGCGTATGCTGCCGGCGATGCGTCCGCTGCGCCTGGGCAGCAGGCGCAGGATCGACATCGACGTCACCGATTTGCCGCAGCCCGATTCGCCGACGATGGCCAGCGTCTCGCCTTGCTCCACATGGAACGACAGGCCGTCGACCGCGCGGTTGACGCCGTCGCGGCCGCGGAAATGCACTTGCAGGTCGTCGACTTCCAGCAGGGCCACGTCATTTCTCCTTGTTCAGCCGGGGATCCAGCGCGTCGCGCAGGCCATCGCCCAGCAGGTTCACGGCCAGCACGGTCAAGGAGAGGAAGGCCGCCGGAAAGGCGATGATGTAGAACTTGGCCTGCCAGAGCATGCGGCCGTCGGCCATGATGTTGCCCCAGGACGGAATGGAGGGCGGCGTGCCCGCGCCGATGAAGGAGAGAATCGACTCGGTGATCATGGCGCTGGCGCAGATATAGGTGGCCTGCACGATCAGCGGCGCGAAGGTGTTCGGCATGATGTGCCGGAAAATGATCCGCGCGGTGCCCGACCCGGAGGCGATCGCGCCGTCGACATAAGGCTGTTCGCGCAGGGACAGCGCCACGCTGCGGACCAGGCGCGCGACGCGGGGGATTTCCGCCACCGTAATGGCGACGATCACGTTGATGACGCTGCCGCGCGTCATGGCCATCAGGGCGATCGCGAGCAGCACCGAGGGAATGGACATGACGCTGTCCATGGCCCGCATGAGCACGCCGTCGACCATGCGGACGAAGCCCGCCACCATGCCGATCAGCAAGCCGATGGCCGAGGCCAGCAGCGCCACCGAGAAACCCGTGATGAGCGAGATGCGGGCGCCGTAGATGACCCGCGAATACAGGTCGCGTCCCTGCATGTCGGTGCCGAACCAGTGCAGGGCCGAAGGCGCGCGCAGCCGCTGCGAGATCGCCAGCGCCGTGGGATCGACGGTGAACAGCAGCGGCGCGAAGATCGCCATCAGTATCAGCAGGAGCAGGATGCCGCCGCCGATCGCGACGGCGGCGTGGCGCGAGAACAGTTGCGCCAGGCGGCCGCGTTTCTTCCGCGCGGGAAACAGGTCCGGCATGGCCTTGGCGGCGCGATAGCTGCCGCCGGCGGCATAGGAAGCGGCGGTGGAATCGGGCGGGCTCAATATCGTATCCTCGGATCCAGGACGCTATACAGGACGTCGATCAGCAGGTTGACCAGCACGTAGGCGAAGCTGCACACCAGCACCACGCCCTGGATGACGGGGTAGTCCCGTTGCAGGATGGCGTCGACGGTCAGCCGGCCCAGGCCGGGAATCGCGAAGACGCTTTCGGTGACGACGGCGCCGCCTATCAGCAGGGCCACGCCGATGCCGATGGCGGTGGCGATGGGCACGGACGCATTCTTCAATGCGTGGACGTAGAGAATGGCCTGCTGCCCCAGGCCCTTGGCCGCGGCGGTGCGGATGTAGTCCTGTTGCAGCACTTCGAGCATGGTGGCGCGCGTCACCCGCGCGATCAGGGCGATGTAGATGAAGCCCAGCGAGATCGACGGCAGCAGCAGGTTGCGCAGCCACGGCCATACGCCATGGTCCAGCGTGGTGTAGCCCTGCACCGGCAGCCAGCCCAGTTTCAGCGAGACCGAGAACGACAGCACGTAGCCCAGCACGAAGACCGGCGTGGAAAAGCCCAGCACCGCCAGCGCCATGATGCCGCGGTCTATCCAGGTGCCGGCCTTCCACGCGGCCAGCACGCCCAGCGGCACGGCGATGACGATGGAGATAATGAGGGTGACGGTCATCAGCGACAGCGTCGGCCCCAGCCGCGTATGGATCAACTGCGCCACCGGCAGGGAATTGAAGATGGACTTGCCCAGGTCGCCGTGCAGGATGTTCCAGAACCACTCGCCCAGTTGCACCAGGAAAGGGCGGTCCAGGCCCATCGCCGCCCGGATGCGCGCGATGTCCGCCGGGCTGGCCTGGTCCCCCGCCACGATGGCGGCGGGGTCGCCGGGCGCCACGAACAGCAGGCCGAACACGAAGACCCCCACCATCGCCAGCACGGGCACGGTGGCGCCGATCCGTTTCAATATATAGGCGTACATCGATGCCGTTCCGGTCAGGCCTTGTCCACGCCCCATATGAAAGGCATCGGCCCCTTGGAGATGCCCGTGACGTTGCTGCGCCACGCCGTGTACTGGAGAAAGAAACCGGTCGGGGCATACACCACGAAGTCGGTGGCCTCCTTGTTCAGGGCTTCGATGACCGACTTCTCCTGCGCCGGACCGGACGCGTTGTACCAGGCCAGCACGTCGGTTTCGATCTTGTCGTCCTTGGGCCAGCCGAACCATGCCTTGTCGCCATTGGCGCGCAAGGCGATGTAGCCGGCCGGATTCGCGCAATCCGCGCCCACGTGCCAGGAGTGGAACATGTTCCAGCCGCCCTGGGCGGGCGGGGCCTTGCTGGCGCGGCGGGTGCCCACCGTGCCCCAATCGGTGGCGACGAAATCCACGTTCATGCCCAGGCGCTTGAGCAGGTCGGCGGTCACGTCGCCCATGGCCTTGGTAATGGATTGGTTCTGCGCCACCAGGCAGGTGACGGGCTCGCCCTTGTAGCCGCTTTCGGCCAGCAGTTTCTTCGCCGCGTCCATGTCGCGCGGCCCCTTGAAAATGTCGCCGCCCACTTCCGTATAGGCCGGCGTGCCGGGCGTGAAGAAGCCCGCCATGGGTTTCCACAGTTCGGGATTCTCGCCGACGATGGCCTGCATGTAATCCTGCTGGCTCATCGCCATCAGCACGGCGCGGCGGGCCTTGACGTCGTTGAACGGCGGATACAGGTGATTCATGCGGAAGGAGCCGACGTTGCCCAGGGGATCGGCGATCTCGGTGACGATGCCCGAACCGGACTTGAGCACCGGGATCAGGTCGGCGATGGGGTTCTCCCACCAGTCGATTTCGCCGTTCTGCAGGGCCGCCGACGCGGTGGCCGGATCGGGCATGATGATCCACTCGACGCGGTCCACCAGCACCTTCTTGCCGCCCGCCATCCAGGAGGCGGGCTCCGCGCGCGGCACGTAGTCCGCGAAGCGCTCGAATACGGCCTTCGCACCGGGCACCCACTCGTTGCGGACGAAGCGCATCGGGCCGGAGCCGACGTATTCGGTGATCTGCTTGAACGGATCGGTCTGGGCGATGCGCTCCGGCATGATGAAGGGGCAGGGGGTGCCCAGCGTGCCCAGCGCGTCGAGCATCTTCGGGAAGGGTTTCTTCAATACCCACTTGAACCGCATATCGTCGATGGGCGTGATCTCGGCCTGGATGTCGCGGATCATCAGCCCCATGGAATTGCGCTGCTGCCAACGCTTCAGGCTGGCGATCACGTCCTTGGTGAGCACCGGCTGGCCGTCATGGAACTTCAGGCCTTTGCGCAGCGTGAACGTCCACGTCAGCCCGTCGCTGGAAACTTCCTCGGACTCGACCATCTGGCGTTGCGACTTCATGTTCGCGTCGATGCCGTACAGCATGTCCCACACCATGATCGACGCATTGCGCACCACGTACTGCGTGCCCCAGATGGGATCGAAATTGGCGAGGTCGGATTGGGGCACGAAACGCAGGGTCTTCTTCGACGATTGTGCCGCGGACAGCGACGGCAATCCGCCGGCGGCGGCGATCAGGCCGCCCGCGGCGGCGCTCTTCAAGAACTCTCGACGTTCCACGATATGGCTCCTTGGCGTGTCCTGTTTTTTCAGGTTACCGAGGGCAGGCCGCATCGCCGTCATGCCAAAACATGCATGAGTCATCCGGCAGGGTTATGAACGCATTTGCGCACCACGATGGCTCAAATCGCGTGGCGTTGGATTTTTATTATTTGATACTTGGATCCTGTTGGTACGAATACCTAACATTTGTGCGTTTATGAGTATGGGATTTCGGTTTTTGTTTTTTGGGAATGGTCGTGGACGGCCCGCCGCGCGCCGGCACACAGGGATAGTCCTTATCCGGCGCACCAAGACGGGGCGCGGGCATGCCGACGGCGTTCGGTCACCGCCATGCGCCAATGGCCAAGCTGCCCGAGCAAGGGCAAGGCCCCTCGGCACGCCACGATTTGGCATGGTTATTGCATCGTTTTCTTATCCACTCGCAACGAAGCCGCGGCATCGCGTCGTTTCGTCAACATGGAGGCCTCGATGGAGCAAGCCCTCTTGTCCCATACCGCCGAAGTTGGCGCATCCACGGACCAGCGTCCGCTGAACCTGCGTCATATCGAAATCTTCCGGGCCATCATGCTGTCCGGCTCGATATGCAGCGCCGGCAAGATACTGCACGTCTCGCAACCCGCCCTGAGCCGCACGCTGGCGCTGGCCGAATCGCGCCTGGGCTATCCGCTGTTCGAACGCACCAAGCGCCGCCTGGTGCCCACGCCCGAGGCGCGGCGCCTGTACGCCGAGATCGAGGACGTCTACGAGCGCATGCGCGGCATCAACAGCCTGGCCGCCAATCTCGCCCAGGGCAGCATGGCCGTGCTGAAGATCGCCACCAGTTCCTGTTTCGAGCAGACCTTGCTGCCGCTGGCCCTGACCAGCCTGCAATCGCACGTGCGCAACCTTCGCGCCCTGACGCGCACCTTCAAGGCGGCCGAAGTCGCGCATGAACTATTGAGCGGCAATGTGGACCTGGGCATTTCCCTGACGCCGATCGAGCATCCGCGCCTGGCGACCCAGCAGGTCGGCGAGGACAAGGTGGTCTGCGTGATGCCGCGCACCTCGCCGCTGCGGTACAAGGCAGTGATACGCGCCGAGGACTTCCTGTCGCATCCATGGATCGGCTACCCGCCGCAAGCGCCGCTGGGAAAAACCTTGCGCCGCTTCCTGGGCTCGCACGCCGATGCGGTCTGTGCCATCGAGGCGGACACGCCCGTGGCGGCCTCCGCCTATGCCAAGAACGGCCTGGGTTCGGCCATCGTCAACGCGGCCAGCCTGCCGCCCGAGATTCGCGAGCGAACCATCATCCGGCCGCTGGACGAGGATCCGCGCATCGGCATCTGGGCCAGCCATTCGAACCTGACGCCGCCGTCGGTCGCCTGCCAGAAGCTGATCGCGGCGATTCGCTGCCTGGCGAAGGAGCAATTGCAGAAGGACGTCGCGGCGCGGGTGCCGGACGAGGCTTGACAGGTGGGTCCTTCCGCGCCTGAATGGCCAGGCGCCGCATCATTTCCAGAATGCCCACATGGACGGGTAATCCGACGACATCCGGCAGACGACCGTGCTGTCCGATGAATCCAGCCGCTCGACGTCCTCGGATTTGAAGATCGTCACGTAATAGTGGTCCGTCAGGAGGTCGCGTTTCAGTCCTTCCTCGTTCCTGACGAGATACAAGGCATCGTGCAGGAAATAATTCTGGCCGATGCTGGGCGCGAAATACAGTTGGGCGCCTCCCTTCCACAGGGTTCCCCGCACGTGGCCGTTCTTGCCGGGCAGGTCGGCCACCTTGGTCAATTCTGCGTCGGGCAGCATCCACAACTGCGTCTTGCGGGCCGCCAGGGATTTATCGTTTCTGCCGTTTCGCCAGTCGTCGATGGTCCGGCTGAAGAAGGCATTGCGGCCATCGATCCATATGCCGGACGAAAGCATGGTCGGAGTCCCTGCAAAGGGATACGCGCAGCCGCGCTTGAGCGCCTGGTCCTGATAATCCCAGAACCAGATGCCCGAGGCGTTGTAGAAGAGTTCGTGGTTGGCGCGGTCCCGGTCGGCGACCAGCAGATGCAGCGCGCTGCTGTCCACGCCGTCGACCTTGGCGGGAAACGGCGTTGCGCCCGCATAGAACTGCCCGGTGGCCTTGTCCAGCCCATAGCGGGTGTTCCATTGGTCGCTGTCGGGCATGAAGGCGAGGAACGCCGCCGGATGGGCCTCGGGCAAGGGCACGCCGTCGAAATACACATGGCGGCCGTCGCGCACGTAGTGATCGTCGGTATATCCCTCCGGATGGTCCTGGCCCGATGTGACCTTGACCGTCTGCAGCGACGCGCCATCCGCGCCGGCGATCAGGCGGCCTTCGTAATAGGCATGCACGCCATCCTGCGCATAGGCGGCATTCACGATCTTCAAGTCCGCGGCATGCACCGGCTCCAGCGGTACGAGCACATAGTCTCTGAAACGAGGTTTTTCCGGGCTGTCTTCATCGCGGCTGTTCAGGATGTCCTGCCACCAGTGGTAGGACGCGTTGTCCTTTTCCCAGGTGCAGTACCACGCACGGTTGCCGTCGCTGACGTAGCCGTGGCCGACGAAGCGAACCTGTTCGGGACGAAGCTGCACGATGGCCTGGGAGCCGCAATAAACGGCATTCCGGTCCCTGCCGATATTCCTGGAATCCAGTTCGTGGTCTGGGAACGGGCCGAAGCTGGCGGCATCGGCGTCCGGCAGGAGGTACTCGCCCTGGCCGCCGATGTTCATGTAGATGCGGCCTTGATAGCGCGCGTAGATGCCCGGCCCCAGGCTTTCGCCGTTGCTCGCGGCATCCTGTCCGGTCGACCGGCTCAGCAGGATGGAAACGGTGAACGCCGCCGCCACGGCCAGGAATGCCGGCGCAAGCAGCCATGGCTTGATGCCCGCGCGGCCCGCCGCGCTGCCTTCCTGGCCCCGGGACATGCGCGAGCGCTTGACCAGCAATAGCAGGAGGGCCAGCAGCGCCAGCAAGCACACGACTATCGGCAGTTTGAGCAAGGTCATCGCCGTCATGCAATTGTTTTCCAGTGCGTTGCCATGGCGCTAGCGCGAACGATAGCGGCTCGTGAAGATCAAGCCCAGGGTCAGCGCGCAGAAAATGACGGTCCACATGATATTCCCCAGGCCCTGGGTCGACGGCACGAAGATATCGTCATTGACGAAAGCGATCGCATAGCTGGGTTGGGCGGGATCGACATAAGCCTGGACGTGGCGTCCCTCGGCGGCTTCTACCGCGCGGTCGAGCCGGGCGTCGGTGGGAAAGAAGCGAAAATCGATGGCCTCGGCCTGTCCGCGCAATTTCCGGCCCTGCCACCAATAGGCGGTGTCGCATTCGATCTGGTCATGCCCCTTGTAGCCGGTATAGGCCGACTCGCAATGGGTCAGGATGGCGGGCGTCGGCGCCAGTTCGCGGCCGAGAAGCAGCCGGTGGTTTGCCGGCCGGTTGGTCCAGAGATAGCACATGGCGAGCAATAACAAACACCACAGCAGCCATGCCAGGAGCAGTTTCACGCCGCCGGCGACGCCCGCGCCGCGTTTACGAACCAGTTCGCCATGCGCGTCATAGTCGTAGTCGGCGCGACGCCCGGGCGCGTCATTCAGGGCGGTGCAGGCGTAGCCGACGCCCGCGAACAGGCCGACAAAGACCAGCAGGTTCAGGCCGGCCGCCGAGGCCTGGAACCAGTCCTGGGGCACCACTTGCGGACGCTTGAAATCATGGTCCGGATCGATGTCGATATCGACCGGCTGCCCCTGGACAAAGGCCGCGAGCCGGCGATGCAGCGCCGCCTGCGTATTGAAAATGCTCTCGGACTCCCACGCCACGGCCTTGACGGACGCCGCCTTGCCGTTCGCGGCATAGTCCAGCGTGCAGACTATCCCGTCTTCGTGCGCGTTCCCCCGGCGCACCAGCGCGCAGTCGCGGGGCGTGGCCTGCACGGTGACATACGAGCTGAATGCGCGATCCAGCAATTGATAGGAAAACCGCGGCGAGAAGAACATGCACAGGAAAAAGGCCGGCCCCAAGGTATACAGGACGATCGCCAGGCACTTCTTGACCTTGCGCATGCATATCTCCGTGTCAACTGTCGTTGTTCTTGTGATAGTCGAATATTCTATTGCACTTGTCCGGCATCATCCCGGGGCATGCCGGAGCCACCTCCTGGGATGCTGCGTCTGCCTGGCGCTATTTCTCGAATATCGCGCAGGCGCTGGCGAGACGTGGCACGAACGGCTCGTACAGTTCGGATGGTTCATCGGCCTTGGCGCTGCCATTCTCGTGCCGCTATGGCTAGCGGTGACCTGGATCCGGTATGTTCCCGCGCCATCCACGACGTCCGCGGCCTATGCCCGTATCGCCGGGAGTGCGTTCGTCCTGCTGCTTCTCGTTTGGGCATTCGTCTTGTGGATGCAACGGCCGCTTGCGGGAGGCTGAGCGCTGGGGAGAGGCCATTTCGGCATCTCCGCGCCTGGCCGCGGAGGCATCGCAGCAGGCGTGCGCCACCAGTTGGGCGAGGACGCGCAGGGTCCTGGCGTGTTCGGCTTCCGCGCCAGGGGTCAAGGTCTCGGTCGGCATGGTGCGCGCGAGGCTGCCCAGCAGCCTGCCGCTGGGCGACAGGATGGGCACCGCCACGCCGCTGAGCAGCGGGGTGATGGTGCCGCTGCTGGTGGCATAGCCGGTCCGACGCACGGCGGCCATGGCGTGGCGAAACCCTTCCCAATCGTTGCCCAGGCCCGCGCCGGCGATCGCCTTGGGGCTTTGCAGATAGGTCTGCAGGATCCGCTGCGCCGGTAGCCATGGCAACAGGGCCAGCGACGCCGCGCCATGAAACAGCGGGAAGGGAATGCCGCGGGCGCGGCGGATGGTGATCCGCTGCCCGCCGCATTCCAGCACGTCCGGGCCGGCCTTGAGAATGCACAAGACCTTGTCTTCGTACAGGTTGTGCAGCAGCAGCGCCGTATTGTCTTGCGGCTCCCGCGCCAGGACCGCCTGCCCGGCCCGGTACAGCGGGTCGGTGAGGGCCATCAAGCGCTCGAGTTCGATGATGCGCGGCCCCAGGCTGTAGACGCCGGGCGCGGCCTGCGTGATGAGTCCCGCACTGCACAATTCCCGCAGGTACCGGTAGGCGGTCGACCGCGTATAGCCCAATTGCGCGGTGACGTAGTCGACGGCGACCACCGGGTGGCCGAGGGTGAAAAGTTCAAGGACAGCGAATGCCCGGCCCAGGCTGGTGCCGGGATCTTCCGCGGTGCTGTTGGTCTTGGCGCGTTTCACCGGCCAAGCATAGCGCAAGCCTCGGACGAGTAGCGGGAAAAGGAAAAAGTCGCAGTATTTGGAATCTTCGCGGATGGCGGGGGGTGTCGTTATCTTTCGCTGGACCGAGGAGACACCATGACGCTGAACATCGTTTTCCTTACCCCCATGACGCCCGAGGTGCGCGAGGTGGTGCGCGGCTGCGCGCACGCCGGCCAGCAGCTCCGGTTCTCCGAGACGACGGATCCGGAGACGCATCGCCGCCTCGTAAGCGACGCCGACGTGATCGTGTCGGCGGGGTCCTGGGTGACGGCGGACCTGATCGCGGCGGCGCCGAAGCTGCGCTTCATCCAGAAGTGGGGCATCGGGGTGGACAAGATCGACCTGGAGGCCGCCCGTGCCCGCGGCCTGCCCGTGGCGATCACGGCGGGCGCCAGCGCGGGGCCCGTTGCGGAACATGCCCTGGCGCTGATGCTGGCGGTCTACCGCCGCCTGCCCCTGGCCGATCGCCAGGTGCGGGCCGGCATCTGGGAGCCCGCCCGCCTGCGCGGCGTATGCCGCCAGATCGCCGGGCGCACCGTCGGCCTGCTGGGCTTCGGCAACATCGCGCGGACGCTGGCGCATCGCCTGCGCGGCTTCGACGCGACCATCCTCTATCACGACGTGCGGCGCGCCGACGCGGTCACGGAGCGGGCGTTCGGCGCGCGCTACGCCGGCTTCGATGAACTGCTCGCCCAGGCCGACATCCTCAGCCTGCACCTGCCGCTGACCGACGCCAGCCGCGGGATGATGGGAGCGGATGCCCTGCGCGCCATGAAGCCGGGCGCCGTCCTGATCAACACCGCGCGCGGCGAGATCGTGGATGAGGCGGCCCTGCTGGAAGCGCTGCGGTCGGGCCATCTCGGCGGCGCAGGACTGGACACGTTCGCGCAGGAACCGGCGCCGGCGGGCAATCCGCTGCTGGGGCTGGACAATGTCGTCGTCACGCCGCATTCGGCGGGCAGCGTCATCGACAACGTGCCGAACATCGCGGGCCACGTGCTGGGAAACATCGACCGTCATGCGCGCGGCCTGCCCCTCGCGGAAGCGGACATCGTCCTGCGCGCGCCGGCCGCCGCTTCAACGCTGCCGGGCTGAAGACGCTCGGACGCAAACTCCCTGGACCCCGAATCGCCATGACCAGCAAACCCCTTACCGGCCGCGTGCCGCCCGAAGCCATCCGCCGCGCCGAGCTGCCGCGGCTGCCGCCCGACGTGCTGGCGCGCTACGCCGCGCTCGAAGACCTGACGGGCACCGTGTCCGACGCGATGGACAACCTGGGGCTGTCGGGCGCGATTCCCGCGTCCGTGCTCGCGCCCACGCTGGGCGCGCGCCGCATGGTCGGCCAGGCCGTCACCGTGCGCAACGTCGAGCGGGGCGTGAACCCTTCCGTCGCCGCGGCCAGCGGCAAGGGCATGATGGGCGAGCACGAGGCCTATAACCAGGCGCTGCCCGGCGACGTGGTGGTCATCGAGGGCCTGGCGGGCGTGTCCAACATGGGCGGGCAGTCTGCCGCCGTGGCCCATCGCGCCGGCTGCGCGGGGGCGGTCATCGACGGTTCCTTCCGCGACCCCGACAGCAGCCGCGAGCGCGGCTTCCCGATCTGGTCGCGCGGCGTGACGCCCATCACCGGCAAGTGGCGCTTGCAGACCATAGAGATCAACGGCCGCGTCCGCATCGCCGGTGTGGCCGTCGACGCGGGCGACCTGGTGCTGGCGGACGAGGCGGGCGTGGTTTTCGTGCCCTATGCGCACGCCACGGCGGTGCTGGCGCAGGCCGAGAAGATCGACGCGGGCGACAACCGTCAGAAGGCCGACATCGCCGCGGGCATCGACCTGGCCACCTTGGCCGCCACCAAATACAAATGACAAGCACAAAAGACAAGCGCGAGGAGCGAACGATGATAGAGACCGATCTGCCGATTACCGTAGCGGCGCAAAGCGCCGACATCCTGGGCGAGGTGCCGCTGTGGTGCGAGCGCACGCAGCGCCTGTGGTGGGTGGACGTGCGCCGGCCGGCCCTGCAGTCCTTCGATCCGGCCACCGGCCGCCATGCCGCGCAGCGCCTGCATCCGGACTTGATCACCGGCTCCATCGCGTTGCGGGAGGAGGGCGGTTTCCTGCTCGCGGCGCCGGGCGGCCTGTTCGTCTTCGATCCCGCGACCGGCGAGGCGGCCCGCCGCATCGCCGATCCGCTACAGGGCGCGGCCGGCATGCGCCTGAATGACGGCAAGTGCGACCGGCGCGGACGCTTCTGGGTCGGCAGCATGCACGACACCCGCCGGGAGCCGTTGGGCACCCTGTATCGCGTGGAGCCGGATGGACGTTGCACCGCCATGCTGGACGGCTTCGTGCTGCCGAACGCGATCTGCTTCAGTCCGGACGACCGCACCATGTACTTCGCCGATACGCACAACCAGGTCATCTGGGCCTTCGATTACGACATCGCGGCGGGCGCGCTGTCGAACCGGCGCGTGTTCAAGGACTGGACGCACCAGAAGGGCCGGCCCGACGGCGCCACGGTGGACGCGCAGGGCTACGTCTGGAACTGCATGGTGGCGTCGGGACAGCTCGTCCGGCTGGCGCCCGATGGCCGCGTCGACCGGGTGATCCAGTTGCCCGTCACCAATCCCACCTGCCCGGCTTTCGGCGGGGAGGGGTTGGCAACCTTGTACATCACCAGTCATTCCCAGCGGTTCACGCCGCAGGAGCAGGCCGCGGAGCCGCTGGCCGGCGCGCTGCTGGCGCTGGACGTCGGCGTGCGCGGGCTGCCCGAACCTCGCTTCGGGACGGCGCGGGCCGGCCACTGACAGCCGGCGGCCGCCGCCGGCGCCCATGAAAAACGAGCCGTCGAGCTCGAGGAGACAACGCCGTGTTCATCCAGACCCGCAGGCGCCTTGCGTGCGCCGTCCTTGTCGCGGCCGGCTGCTGCGTGGCCGCGCCGGTCGCCGCGACCGAAGTCGTCAAGATCGTCGTTCCCTTCGCGCCCGGCGGACCGGCCGACCAGATCGCGCGCATCGTCGCGCCCGGCCTGAGCCAGGCGCTCGGCAAGTCCGTCATCGTGGAGAACCGCGGCGGCGCGGGCGGGACGGTAGGCGCGGCCTATGCGTCCAAGGCGCCCGCCGACGGCGCGACCCTGCTGCTGACCACCTCCAGCCTGGTGATGAGCGCCGGCACCACGCCCCGGCTGCCCTACGATCCACGCAAGGACTTGGAACCGGTCTACCTGCTGGGCGAGGTGCAGACCATGCTGGCGGTAAGGCCGGGCCTGGGCGTGGATACGCTGAAAGAGTTGACCGCGAAGGCGGCGCGAACGAAGCTCAATTACGGGTCGACGGGCGTGGGCAGCACCATGCAGATCGGCGCCGAACTCTATGCCCGCGCCGCCAAGGTGCCGCTCGTGCACATCCCCTACCGCGGCGCGGCGCCGGCGCTGGTGGATCTCATGGCGGGCACCATCGACCTGGTGAACGCCGACGTGCCCGTGCTCAAGCCCTACATCCAGGACGGCAGGTTGAAGGGGCTGGTGATCTTCGACACCCGGCGCTCGCCCCTGCTGCCGGACATCCCGACCGCGCAGGAGGCCGGCATGCCCCAGTTGCTGATGACCAACTGGTACGGCGTCTTCGTGCCGGCGGGCGTGCCGGCGAAGACGAAGCAGGCGCTGGCCGACGCGCTGGCGCGGACGGTGAAGCAGCCGGCGGCGGCGGCGAAGCTGGCCGATGCCGGCTTCAGCAATCCGCAGGACACTGCCGCCTTCCAGAAACGCCTGGACGCGGATTTCGCCCGCTGGGTGCCTTGGCTGAAACAGGCCGGCATCCGCACGGAATAGGATCGCCGCATGATCTTCGAACAACGCACCTACACGGTGGCCCATGGCCGCATGGACGACTACCTGGTCCGCTACGAGCGGGATGCCTTGCCGCTGCAACGCAAGCATCTCGGCAGGCTGCTGGGCTTCTTCGTCAGCGACATCGGTCCGCTCAACCAGGTGGTCCACATCTGGGTCTACGACAGCCTGGCCGACCGGGAAACGCGGCGCCGGGCCCTGGATGAGGATCCCGCCTGGCACGACTTCAAGGCCGGAAACCGCGGCACCTTCGTGGCGCAGGAGGTCAAGATCATGACCCCCGCGCCGTTCTGTCCCATCCATATCTGAGCGCGCGATGGCCATGCCGACCGACGACCTGTCCACCTTGACCCGCAATCCCCTGAGAGAGCGGCTCGCGCGCGGCGAGCTGGCCACGTCCATGAGCCTGCGCATGTCGCGCAGCCATGAAATCGGGCGCATCGCGGCCAGCGCGGGCTTCGACGCGCTATACGTCGACCTCGAACACAGCGTCCTGTCGCTGGAGACCGCCGCGAAGTTGTGCCACGCGGCGCGCGAGGCGGGCGTCGTCCCCCTGGTGCGCCTGCCCGGCCTCGATAGTTCCTTGATCGGCAGGGTGCTGGATGGCGGCGCCATGGGGCTGATCCTGCCCCACATCGAGGACGCCGCCCAGGCGCGCGCCGCCGTATCGGCCGCGCTGTATCCGCCGCGAGGGACGCGGTCCATGGGCACGGGCCAGGCGTTGTTGCACTATCGAAGCTTTCCGGCCGCGCAGGCTTGTGCCGCGTTGAACGAGACCATCTTCATCGCGGTGATGGTGGAAAGCGCGGCCGGCCTCGCCGCGGCCGACGCCATCGCCGCCGTGGCGGGTGTGGACATGCTGTTCGTCGGCGCCGGCGATCTCGGCGCGGAGCTGGGCTGGGCGGGCGCCGACGATGACGCCGTCGTCGACGCTTTCGCCAAGGTTGTCGCGGCCGCCCGCCCGCATGGGAAATTCGTCGGCGCCGGCGGCATCGCGAACCGCCCCGCAGCGATGCGCCGCGTCTTCGATCTCGGCGTGCGCTTCATCTCCACCGGCACCGATCTCGGCTTCCTCGCCGCCGGCGCCGCGCGGCAGCTCGATGCGGTGAAGCGAGCGGTGCAGGGGGCATGACGCATCGCGGTCCGTGGCCTCGGTCCGGCCCGTTGTTTCCCGCTTCGGCTTGTCGAGGCCTTGGGGGCCTCGGCTTACCAACGGTATTTCATCGTGGCCACCACGCTGCGACCCGATCCCTGCCAGCATGTCCCGTAGGAGCACGCCGCGACATACTGCCTGTTGGCGAGATTGAGCGCATTGACGGCGAGCGACAGCGACTTGTTGATGTCATAGCGCGCCATGGCGTCGACCAGGGTATAGCTCGGCACGCGCACGGTATTCGCCTCGTCGGCGTAGGTATGCCCGACGTAACGCACGCCCGCGCCTACCGTCAGATTCGGCAAGCCCAGTCCGGCGAGGCGGTAATCCAGCCAGGCCGAGGCGAGGGTGGAGGGCGTGGCGACGGGGCGCTTGCCCCGTGCCCCCGCGGTGGTGCTCTCGGTGACCTTCACCGCGCTGTAGGAATAGTTGGCGAGCAGGTTGAGGTCGCGCGTCAACTGCATCTTGCCTTCGAACTCGATCCCGCGCGAGCGGATCTCGCCTGTCTGCACGCTGTAGTCGCTGTCGACGGGATCCGCGCTGAGCACGTTGCGCTGCTTGATCTCGTAGACCGAAACGGTGTACATCGAGCGGGTCCCCGGCGGCTGCCAGCGCACCCCGGCTTCCAGTTGCTTGCCCTTGGTGGGCCTGAAGGGCTCGCCCTGGCGATCCGTGGAGCCGACCACGGGATCGAACGAGGTGGAGTAGCTGACATAGGGCGCGATGCCGTTGTCCGCCTGGTAGACCGCGCCCACGCGCCCGGTGGTGGCGTCGTCGGACGTGCGGGTCGAGGAGACCGCGCCCGTGGACAGGCGCGTGACGTCGATGTCGTCGGTGGCGTGGTCCCGCCGCAAGCCGGCGAGCAGGCTCCACCGGCCTGCGCGCATCTGGTCCTGCACATACAGGCCGGTCTGCTGTGCTTCGGAGCCGGTGTGTTGGAGGAAGGCGGGTAGCCCGATGCGGTATCCGTATGTGGGGTGATAGACGGTTTGATCCGGCACGTCGTAGCTGTAGCCGTAGTCCAGGTGGGAATCGGTGTGGCGCCAGTCCAGCCCGATCAATACGGTATGTTCGACCGCGCCCGTGTCGAAGCGTGCCTCCACCTGGTTGTCCATTTCCACGGTGTTGACGTCGGCCAGGTGACGTATCGCGTAGCGGGACACGGACAGGTAGTCGGCCGAGACTTCGTTGTTGCTCAGTTGGCGGGTGTCGCTGTTGAACCAGCCGGCCCGGAAGTTCTGGCGGACCTTCCACGTATCGTTGAAGCGGTGCTCGAACTCCCATCCTATCGTCTTGATGGTGCGGCTGAAGCTGTCGTAGTCGGGATCGCCCTGGAAATAGTGCTTCGGCAGCTTGCCGTAGGGGCTGGTCGTGCTGCCCACCCCGGCATATTCGTATGGCACGAAGCTCGTATCCGGCTGGCGCGGATCGTGCTGGAAAAAGGCGCGCAGGGTCAGCGACGTGTCGGCGTCGGGCGCCCAGCGGATCGACGGCGCGACGAACTGGCGCTCGTCCTTCTGGTAATCCACGCCGGTGCTCGAATCGCGCACCAGCCCCGCGAGGCGGTAGCTCAGCGTGCCCGAGTCGTTCAGCGCGCCGCCCAGGTCCACGCCCACGGCCTTGTTGTCGTGGTTGCCGTATTGCAGCATCAGTTCGTGCAGGGGCTCCGTGGTCGGGCTCTTGCTGATCATGTTGACGAAGCCGCCGGGCTCGGCCTGTCCGTAGAGCACGGACGACGGACCCCGCAGCACCTCCACGCGCTCCAGCGCATAGGGGTCCATCTGCACCGCGGTGCGGGTGATGTGCGGCCATCCCAACCCGTCGATGTACTGGGTATAGGTGGCATTGTCGGACAGGCCGCCGAATCCGCGCACGAATACGCTGTCGAAGCGGGTCTGCCCGCCATTGGAGCCGGCCAGCACGCCCGCTGTGTAATGCAGGGCGTCGGTCACCGTCTGCGCGCCCTGGGCGTCCATCTGGTCGCGCGTGACGACGGAAACGGACTGCGGGGTCTCGATCAAGGGGGTGTCGGTCTTGGTCCCGGTGGCGCTGCGCCTGGCCACGTAGCCGGGCACCGGACCGGTGGCGGTTTCCTGGGCGCTGTTGGCGGTGACGTTCACCGTGTCGAGCGTGACGGCGCCGCCGATCCCTTCCGGACGGCTGCGCAGCGTCAGGGTGCCATTGGCCGTGCGTATCAGCGCCAGGGGCTGGCCGGCGATGGCGCTGCGCGCCGCGCCCTCGGCCGTGAGCCGCCCGGATATGGCCGGCGCCTGGCGGCCGCGCACCAGCTCGGGCGGAACGGAAATCGGCTGGCCGCTGCGCTGGGCAATCCGAAGCAGGGTGGCGTCGAGCGGGCCGGCGGGAAGGTCCCAGGACCATGTCTCGTTGGGGGCGTGCAGCGGGGCGGGGGCCGAGGGGGTGGATTGGGCCTGCGCCGGTGGGCAGGCCAGGGCCGCCACGGCGGCGGCGGCAAGCAGGAGGCAGGATGCGGGCTCGCGCGCGGCGAGCGTCACGGGACGTAGGCGGAAATGGGCCATGAGGGCGGGTCCTTGGCGATGCGAAGAGAGCGTTCCCATGTAGGTGGAACGACGGACCGCAAAGTGATCACCCTGTCCGGTCTTTTTTTTTGCCTGGGCCGCGCCGAGGCAAGCCATGTCCCTATGCCGGCGGCGGATCCCGATTCAACCCGGCTGCTGCCGGAGCGTGATCCACACCAGCCAGTCGCCGTAGCGGGCGACGTGGATAGGCAGCGTCTGGGCCAGCGACTCGATCGCCCGTTCGGGGCGGTCCAGCGGAAAGGCGCCCAGCACGCGCAGGCGGGCGGCGTCCGGGGCCACGCGGATGAATCCGCGGTAGTAGGGACGCAGCGCATCGATCACCCCGTCCAGCGGCTCGTCCCGGGCGACCAACATGCCATGCTCCCAGGCCGCGGCATCACGCCGAGCCTGCGTGGGCGGGCTGATGGCCGTGGCGTCGAACCAGGCCTCCTCGCCTTCGCGCAGCGTCTCTTCCGCGCCCGCGCGGGTGCTCAGGCGCACGCTGTGCTCGAGCACGGCGACTTGCGTGCGGCCGGTTTCCTGGCTCACCAGGAAGCGCGTGCCCAGCGCGCGCACCGCGCCCTCGGCGCTGGCCACCACGAAAGGACGCGCCGGGTCGGGCATCACGGTAGCGATGAGGGCGCCGGCGCGCAGGCGCAACAGCCTCTGCTGGCTCGAGAAATCGATGTCGACGGCGGAGCAGGCGTTGAGCACCACTTGGCTGCCATCTTCCAGCGTGAAGCTGCGGCGCTCGCCCGTGCCGGTGCGCAGGTCGGCCATCATCGCGGGCAGCGCGCCCTGGCGCTGTAGCAGCCAGCCCGTGCCGGCGGCCAAGCCCGCCAGCACGGCCAGCCTGCGCAACGAGCGGCGGCGCGCCGGGCGCAGCAAGGCGGCCTGCACCGCGGCGCCCTGGGCGCTCGATTGCGAGCGTGCGGCCTGCAACGGCGCCATCGAGGCCTGCAGCGCCTCGCCGACCTGCGCCCAGGCGCTGGCGTTGCGCGGATCGGCATCGCACCACGCGCGCAGCCGTTCCCAATCGTCGGGCTGGGCTTCGCCCGAACGCATCAGCACCATCCAGTCGATGGCGGCCTCCAGGGGGGACGCGGAAGCCATGGCCGGTTCAGGCCGCTTGTTGCGCGCAGCAGGCGGCGATGGCCTTGGCCATGGCGCGCCGCACGCTGATGACGGGCATGCCCAGTTCCTGCCCGATTTCCCGGTAGGTCTTGTCTTCGAGTTGGTTGAGCAGGAAAACCTGCCGCACCCGGGGGCCCAGGCCTTCCAGCAGGGCATCGATGCGCGCCAGCGCTTCCAGCACCGCCGCGCAATCCTCCGCCGACGGCGCGAAGTCGTCGGCCCGGAACGCGGCCAGCGCCTCCAGATAGGCCTGCTCCAGGTCCCGCCGGCGCCAGTGATTGAACAGCACCCGCTTGGCGATCACGGCCAGATAGGCGCGCGGCTCCCGCAGGGCAGGCGGCTCGGCCGCGCGTAGCACCTGCTCGAACGTGTCATGCGCCAGGTCGGCCGCCTGATGCAGGCAACCGATCTGCCGGCGCAGCCAGGATTCCAGCCAGCGATGATGCTCGATGTAAAGGGTCTGCATGGAAAGTACCGAGCGCGGGATCGACGTGGTTGAGAATAATTATCAAATTCATTTCTGATAATACAAAATTGACCGCCGTAGTCAAGACCCGCCCTGCGGAGGATGCAGGGCGGCCAGAGAGGATGCAAAGCCCAATATTCGGCCGAGGCGCTGCAACGGAGATGCTTCCGCCAGGCAGGCCGAACAGCAACGATAGCCCCGTGCAAACGCGGCCAAGGGCCAACGCACCGAACCGCAACGGCCGTCGATTCACGACTTGGTTCGACTATGCGAAACGGTCGTACCAAGCCACCGTTCTCTACGCTAAAGTTCGCCGCTCTCGCCGTTTACTTTGCATTTGGACTATTCGTTATGACCGGCACTTCCCAAATCTCCGATGCGGCGCAGCCCAAGCCCGCGCACCCCGTGACGGCCAAGCTCAACGCGAGCTTGAAAGAAGCCCTCAATTTCAAAGACGTGCAGGACTTCGAGGATGCAAGACATGGCTTCATTGGAACGCTCGACGAGCCCGTCATCCGTAATGCGCGAGGCGAGATGGTCTGGGACATGACGAGGTACGGTTTCCTGGAAGACGAAGATGCGCCGGCGTCTGTGAATCCCAGTCTGTGGCGGCTTGCACGCTTGAACTATATTCACGGCCTCTTCAAGGTCTCCGACCGGATATATCAGGTGCGTGGTTTCGACCTTGCGAACATAACCTTCGTCGAGACCGACAGTGGGCTTATCGTCATCGACCCTTTGACATTCGAAGAGTCGGCCGCGGCGTCGCTCGCCCTCTATGCCAAGCATCGCGGCAACAGGAAGATCCTGGCAGTTTTCTACAGCCATAGCCATCGTGACCATTACGGCGGCGTGCGCGGTGTGGTCAATGATGAGGACGTCAGGTCTGGACGCGTGCAGATCGTCGCGCCCGACAAATTCCTGGAGGAGGCAGTATCCGAAGCCGTGCTGGCGGGTGTGCCCATGCGTCGGCGATCCGCTTTCCAGTTCGGCACGTCCCTGGACGCCGGTATTTTTTCCCACGTGGACAGCGGTCTGGGTAAGGCGGTAGGGCGCGGCACGTATGGCTTGATCCCGCCGACACGCGTCATCAAGGAGACCGGCGAGCGGATGATTATCGACGGTCTGGAAATTGAATTCCAGCTAACACCGGGCGCGGAAGCTCCGTCGGAAATGAACTTCTTCTTTCCAGGGCTACGAGCGCTGAATATGGCGGAGAATGCCTGTCATACGATGCACAACCTCTGTCCACTGCGGGGTGCAAAGATCCGGGATGCGCTCGCATGGGCACGCTACCTCGACGAGTCGATCGAGCGCTATGCAAACAAGGTCGAAGTGGTCTATGCACAACACCATTGGCCCATTTCGGGAAAGGAGCGCGTCAACACTTTCCTGACGGAGCAGCGAGACCTGTATCGCTATCTGCACGATCAGACAGTGCGCCTGATGAGCCACGGCCTTACCGCCCGGGAGATCGCCGAGAGGCTGTTCTTCCCCGATGATATCTCGATGAAATGGCACACCCGCGGCTACTACGGCGCGGTGGCGCACAATGTGCAAGCCATTTACGCGTACTACATGGGTCCTTACGATGGCAACCCGGCAAACCTGCATCCGCTGACGCCGTCCGAAGCAGGTGCGAAGTACGTTGAATATATGGGCGGCATTGATTCAATTTTGCCCCGTGCTCGTGAAGATTTTGAGCGTGGCGACTTTCGTTGGGTCGCGCAGTTGATGAATCACGCTGTCTTCGCCGATCCGGCCAATCGAGATGCCCGGGAACTCGGCGCCGATGCTTTCGAACAGCTTGCATATCAGGCCGAGTCAGCGACCTGGCGCAACTCCTACCTCGTTGCTGCTCGTGAACTGCGCGAGGGGAAACCCGACAACGCTGTGTCGGGCAATGTCATCAGCGCCGATCTCGTCGCACAGCTTCCCATTGCATTGTTCCTGGATTATCTGGCAATTCGCCTCAAGGGCCGCGAGCTTGCGTCGGTCAGTTGCTTCATCGACTGGCGAATGACGGACGAAGATTCGGTGCATAGCCTGACGCTGAGCAATGGCGCCCTGCACCACCGCCCCGGCTCTCATGGCGGAAAGGCAAACGCCGTGCTCCGAACCAGTCGAAAGGATCTCATCCAGGCGCTGGCGGGTGACGCCGACCTTCTGAAGGCATTGGATCGGGGACATTTCCAGGTGGAGGGAGATGTGGCGATGGTACGCACTATTTTCGCGGGGTTCGACGTATTCGATCCTGTATTTGCCGTAGTAGAGCCCTAACGAGATCTGGCACGCCTCGCCCCATCGACCGGGGCCCGGCTGTCATTTCCGAATAACGAGAGGACAGGGAGTCCGGAGATAACCATGAAACGTTTTGCTAATGCATTTCGGAGCTGCATCGTCCACGTCAGGGCAGTACGGCTCGGCGCCGCCACGGCAGCGGCAATGTCAGTGCTTGCCGCTACGATACCCTCCGTCTCGGCGGCTGCGTATCCGGACAAACCTATTCGCCTGATCGTGCCCTTCGCTCCCGGCGGCGGCACGGACATTCTGGCACGTATCGTCGCGGCACGAATGGGAACTGCCTTGAAGCAAACCGTTGTCGTGGAGAACGTCGCTGGAGCAAGTGGCACAATTGGCGCAGCCAAGGTTGCACGTTCCGCCCCCGATGGCTATACGCTGCTGGTTGGCGTTTCAGGTACACAGGTCATCGCTCCTGCCACTTTTCCGCATTTACCCTATGTGCCGTTGAAAGACTTCGTCGCCATCTCTCGAATTGCGTATGGCGGAAACATCCTGGTCGCGAACCCGAGCTTCCCGGCGCATAACCTTGAGGAACTGATCTCCTTGGCGAAGAAACCGGGAGGCGACTTCGCCTATGGTTCCTGGGGAGTCGGCTCGGGCGGCCATCTGGCGGGAATCAGCATCAACGTCGCGGCAAACGTCAAGCTGCGGCACGTCCCCTATAAGGGCGCTGGCCCTCTTATGTCCGACGTCATCGGGGGGGTGTTGCCTCTGGGCATGTCCGACCCCACGACCGCATTGGCGTTGATAAAAGCCGGTAAGCTGCGCGCGCTCGCCGTGAGCGGTGCGGAACGTTCGCCGGCGTTACCCCACGTCCCGACATTTGCCGAGTCCGGCGTGCCGCTTAAACTTGATATCTGGTTCGGCCTCTTCGCGCCCGCAAAAACGCCGGAGCCGATTGTCGAGTTGCTGGAAAAGGCCGCTCAGGAGGCCGCATCGGATCCCGAGGTAAAGGCGAAAGTGGCCGAATTCGGCATGCGTGGCGACTGGACGCCTCGTGCTGCTTTCACGGACCAGATGCGCGCTGAAACGCGCATTTGGGCTGATCTGGTCAAGGCAACCGGGACGGATTTCAATTGAACTGGTGGGCTATCGGCCCGGCATCGCCGAATGGTGCCGGGCGCTTGCCCACCGCCTGATAAGATGCGAGGCGCTCGGTGCGGCGGCATCGCTATTCGGCGTTGCCGAACCCGAACGTGCATGAGTCCCCGTTTCCCTTTTCTGGCGAGGCACGAATGTCGGAAGCATTCAAGAGCGGGAAGCTGCGGGCGAGATCGTCCTCGCGTGGGCGGCAGGCCGAAGCGGCCGGGTGGCCCGGCCAGAATCCCATCTTAGCGTCCTCATATGTGGCTCTTGACGAGTTCGAGGACGACCGGCAGTTCGCCATGACGTTGGGACGTGGGCTTGCCGTGCTTCACTGCTTTACACCGCGGGATTCGGAATTGAGCAATGCCGAATTGGCGGCCAGGACGGGAATGGCCAAGGCGACCATTTCAAGGTTTACCTATACGCTGGTACGCATGGGGTATCTACGCGCCAATCGTGCCAACGGAAAATATCAGCTCGGTTCAGCGGTGCTGTCCATCGGGTATCCCCTGCTGTCTAGTTTGAATATCAGGCAGATTGCAAGACCGCTAATGAAGCAGCTTGCGGATCATATAAAGGGCTCAGTCGCCCTGGGCATGCGCGACCGGCTGAATGTTGTCTATATCGAGACCAGCCAGGGGCCAGCTCATCTTCCTAATCCCGCGGACGTCGGGCTTAGTTTCCCCATTGCAAGGACTGCAATGGGCCGCGCCTTGATCGCGGCCTACACGCCAGAAGAACGCGCCGCGCTCCTTAACCAGCTAAGAGTAAAGGTTCCGGACCAATGGGCTGAATACCATACGACCATCGAGGCGGAACTGCGTAACTTTCCAGCGCGCGGGTACTGTACATCGTTCGGTGACTGGCAGCCGCAGATTTGCGCGGTAGCCGTGCCAATGCGCGCCATGCCGGACGGCGAGATCCTTGTCTTCAATTGCAGCATTCCCACCTATCTGCTCGGCGACGATCAATTATCCAGAGACATAGGGCCTCGTCTCATATCAATGGTGCGAACCATCGAGGGAATGCTCGGCCTCCGCTAGTCACGAGAGGCTCCGTATCTCCGAGAACAAATTCGACAGAGCGGAACGATGGTTCCGCGACGCCACTGGTTTTGTTAGATTTCCGGGCGTTCCAGGCACGTGTCCAAGTGCGCCCACCGGCATCCTGCCGGCCCGGCTGCCCTGGTCCATCCTGCCAGTCAATTTGTGAGTTCGAGCCATGCGCGCATACGCCATAAACTGTTTTTGTGAACCGCTGGAAATCATCGACCGGCCCGAGCCGGTGCCAGGCGGGACCGAGGTCCTTATCGAGGTGATCCGATGCGGCGTATGCCATACCGATCTTCACCTGCAGGACGGCTATTACGACGCGGGTGGTGGCAAACGGATCGACTTGAAGGACCGGGGTGTAACGCCGCCCGTTGTCATGGGCCACGAAGTACTGGGGCGCCTTGTCGCGAAAGGCCCCGAGGCGCCCATTGGCGATGCAGAAATCGGCAAGACGTTCCTGGTTTATCCATGGATGGGGTGTGGCAAGTGCGAAGCGTGCCGGCGCGGCCAGGAAAACTTGTGCGCCAAGCCCGCAAGTCTCGGTGTGTTCCGCGCTGGCGGTTATGCCGAAAAATGCCTTGTTCCTCATCCTGATTATCTTATCGATGCCACGGGGTTGGACCCCACGCTCGCCGCGACATTCGGCTGCTCGGGCGTGACGGCATATAGCGCCCTGCGCAAGACGGATGTCGACAAGGAAAACGATTTGCTGCTGCTTGTGGGCCTGGGCGGTGTCGGCCTGAGCGCGCTGAAGATCGCGAAGGGCCTGGGCTTTAAGCGGATCGCCGTGGCCGATCTTGATGCCGGCAAGCGCGACCTGGCGAGGCAGCTTGGCGCCGAGCTCATCCTGGACCCGCGCGAAGCGGATGCCGCTAGCCGCGTTCTCGCGATGGCGGGTGGCGTTGCGGCAGCCATTGATTTTGTCGGTGCGACTACCACGACCCAGTTCGCCGTAAACGTCATCCGCAAGGGCGGCACGTGCGTAGTCGTGGGCCTGTTCGGCGGAGATTTCACGATCCCGTTGCCAGCCTTGGTTTTACGCTCGATTTCGTTGCAGGGCTCATACGTGGGTAGCCTGTCCGAGCTCAAGGAGTTGGTAGCCTTGGTCCGCGCCGGCAAAGTGGAGTCGCTGCCTGTCGAGCAGGTTCCGTTCGATGAGGTGAATGGCGCGCTGAACCGCCTGCGCGCCGGCGTGGTCCGCGGCCGCTTGGTTCTGACGCGCTAGCGGTAGCGTTGTCCCACGGTCTATTCATCCTCGACGTAACCCTTGCGCAGTTTCTCGCCCACCAGCTTGTCCATCTCGCGCCGCGCGCGCTCGGCGGTCTCGAATTGCTTGATGTTGGTCTGGCCGGCGGCGCCGATGCGGCCATAGCTGACGCTCAGTTCCGTGCCGCGCAGGTTCGCGCGCCAGAACTTGCGCGCGTTGCCTTGCTCGAAGCGCAGCGAGCGCGAGTGTTCCTGTTCGGAGGGCGCCGTGGCGGCGGGCTCGGCCGGGGCGTCAGGGGCGTCAGGGTCAATTGACGGCTGTGACGGGGGTTGCACGGATACGAGCAACTCGATCTCCGTATCCAGCGCCCGGTCTTCGCCGCTCGCCAGCATGGCCTCGATGCGGGCGATCACCGCGTCGGCATCGTCGAGCCAGTCCTTGCCGGGGATGTCGAGCACGCGCCAGCCGAAGCCGCGCAGGATGCCGGGGCGGAACACATATCGCTCGGCGGTGTCGGTCACGGCGTCGGTCGGGTTGTCCAGCAGGATGGCCAGCGCGTAGTCCTGCCTGGCTGTATCGACGATGGCCAGGTCGCAGCGGAACTGCGAGTGGCCGACGTTGGCATGCACCTGATGGCCGCGCGTACGCAACGCCTCCGCCAGCGCATCGCGAATGCTGTCGGGCGACGCCTGCCGCGTGAATGCGTCGCGCGCGCCCTGGTTGAGCGCCCCGAGCACCGCTTGCGCGCGCTCGAACTGGCCGGCCGCGCTGGCCTGCGCGAATTGCAGGAAGGCGCGCAGCGCGGCGGCGCCGTCGTTGTGCACGTTGGTGATGGCCTCGGCCTGGATGGTGGAGACCACCGCCATGCGATGCCGCGCACGGCTGAATATCACGTTCAGGCGCTTTTCGCCGCCGCGCTGGTTGATCGGGCCGAAGTTCATCTGCATCTTGCCATCGGGACCGGGCGCATAGCAGATGCTCAGCAGGATGACGTCACGCTCGTCGCCCTGCACGTTCTCCAGGTTCTTCACGAACAGGCCGTTGAACTGGTCGTCGTCCTCGCGCACGTACTCGCGTTCGAGGCGCGTGGAGAAGTCGGCGTCTTCGGCGGCCAGGGCTTCCAGCGCGGCCTCGATGGCGCTCTGCTGCGCCTCGGAGAATGCCACGATGCCCAGGCTCAGGCCGCTCTCGCGGCGCAGCAGCTCACGCACCGTCAGCGCGATGTAGCGCGCCTCGGGCGCGTTGCGGCGCTCCACGTAGACGCCGTCAGCCAGCCGGTGGAAGCTGATCGGCCGCGCCAGCAGCAGGTCCGCGCCGGCGATGCCGGCGTCATCCCTGTCGGAACGCAGCGGCGCGGCGTCATCGTCATCCTCGGCCCGCGCCAGCGCGCGATCGGGAATCGTGACCAGCCGCCCATCATAGAAGGCCGCGTTGGAGAAGCTGATGAGCGATTCGTGCCGGCTGCGGTAGTGCCACGCCAGCAAGGTGGCGGGCAGGTTGCGCGCGGCCTGGTTCAGCAGGCTGTCGGCGTCGAGGTTGATGGTGACGCGGTCGCCGTCTTCCGCCACCACGATCTCGTCTTCGTCCTCGCTGCCGCCGGCGGTGAAGAAGCTGGTGGGCGGCAACTGCATCTCGTCGCCGACCACCACCACCTGGCGCGCGCGGCTCAGCGCGGGCACGGCTTCTTCGGTGGGGATCTGGCTGGCTTCGTCGAAGATCACGACGTCGAACAGGTCCGGCGACAAGGGCAGGGTGTCGGACACCGACAACGGGCTCATCAGCCAGATCGGCTTGAGGTCGTTGATGACGGCGCCGGTCTCGTCGTCGGCCAGGTCGCGGATGGACCGGTGGCGCATGCTCTTGCCGAACTCGTGCTCCAGCTCGCGGCGGCCGGTAGCGTATTGCTTCTTGAAAACCTTGCCGTCGGCGTCGAGTTGCGTGGCTGACAGCGCCGATAGCCGGACGTGCTCGGAAAACTGCCGGTGCAGGGTGGCGCGCACCACCTGGGCGTTGAGCGCGAGCAGCTCGCGCTGGCCTTGTGCCAGCGCACGCGCGGCCTGGGCCAGCGCCGCGCCGTTGAAGCGCGCCAGCACGGGATTCTCGCGCTCCAGGCGGCGCAGCGCCTCGTCGGCGACGAGCGCGTCAAGCTGCGCCGGCGCATGGTCGATCCGTTGCAGCGTGGCGGCGCAGGCCGGGGCGCCGGCATGCACGGCGCGCAGCAGCGGCAGCATGTCGGGCAGGTCGTCGAGCGCCTCGCGCAGGTCGCGCAGTCCTTCGGCGATGTCCGCCAGGCGCGCGTCGGCGTCGAGCGCCAGCCCCTCGCGCACGCGCTGGTCCAGCTTGTCGAGCGCGTCGCGCGCGCCGGCCTGCGCGCGGGCGGCGGCCACCGGGTCGATGGCCTGGCGCAGGTAGGCGACCAGCTCGCGCGGGCCGCCGCCGGATTGCAGGCGCTGCTCCAGGTCGGCCAGGGCGCGCAGGAAGGCCTGCATTTCGCCCACGCCGTAGCGCTTGCGGCTGTCGGCATCCGCCGCGGCCAGCGCGCTGGCCGCGGCGTGTTCGGCCGCCAACTGTTCGAGTACCTTGCCGTAGCCGGGGTGCACGGCGTGCCGGGTGAAATCGTAGCGGCGCTTGAGTTCGGCGCGCAGGCGCCACCATGCGGGTTGCAGCCAGCGCATGGCGGAGGGCTCCAGGCGCTTGGCCAGGGCCAACGCGGATTCGGTGTCGCCGGCGTCGAGCTTGTCCCGCCAGTGGGCGGTGGCGGCTTGCGCGCCGGTCAGCGCTTCGGCAAGCCCCTCCAGGTCGGTCCGCACCTGGCGCAACGCCGCCTGCGCGGACGAAGCCGGATCGAGCAGTTCCAGATGGGCGGCAAGCCCGGTGTCGAGCAGCCACTGGCTGTCGGCGGAGAGGGCGCGGGCATGTTCCAGCGCGGTGTCGTGACCGATCAGGCTGGCCGTGCTGTCGAGCAGCGGGTCCAGCGTGTCGAACAGCGCTTCGGTCTCCTGGCATAGTTGCTCGGCGCGGCCAAACGCGCGTTCATCGGCCACCAGTCGGGCCGACAGGCGCGCGAACGGGTGGGCGGCCAGGCTGTCCACGCCGAAACGCTCGCGCAGCGCGCGGTGCAGGCGCTGGACGAGTTCGCGCTGGCCGTCCCATTCGGCCAGCGCCGGCAGGCGCTCGCGCAGGGCCGGGCTGATCCCGGGCGCCGCCGGCAGCGCGGCCATGCGGCGCAGCAATACGCGCACGCTGTCGCCCAGGGCATCGGGCGCGGCGGCCAGCGCCGCTTCGAACGCATCGATCCGCCGCTGGTGGACCGTGAGCGCATCCACCAGCGCCGTGCGCCGCGCCTGCAAGGCGGCGCTGTCGTCCGGCTGGGCGATCCACTGTTCGTAGCAGGCCTTCAGGTCGGCGATGAAGGCTTTCTTGTCGGTCTGCGAATCGTGGATCAGGCAGCAAAGCGGGTCCAGCCCGCTCTGCTTGAGGCGGTGGAACACCACGTCCAGCGCGGCGCGCTTCTCGCACACGAACAGCACGCGCTTGCCGCGCCCGGCGTAGTCGGCGATGAGGTTGGTGATGGTCTGCGACTTGCCGGTGCCCGGCGGCCCCTGGATGATGAAGCTGCGCTGGTCGCGAGCCAGGCCGACGGCGGCGTTCTGCGTGGCGTCGGAGGCCACCACGTTCCATTGCTCGCCCGGTGCGAGCGGCGCGGGAACCGCGGTTTCCACCTCGCGCGGCTCGATCGAGAACACGCGATCGAACGCCGGGTTGGCGCTCGGGGCATCCAGCAGTTGCGCGTAGTCGCGCACCAGCGACATCTTCTTGTAGTTGAAGTTGGCCAGCGTGACCTGCGTGAGATCGAGGTCCCACGCATAGCGGTGGCCTTCGGATTCCTGCAATACGTAGCCCTCGCGCTCCTCGGTGACCGCGGCCGGCTCGGCCATGTGCGGCTGGCGTACGCCGGCGCCGGGCGCGGCGCCGGCCTCGAAGCGTTGCGGCAGTTCGCTCGGGCGTACCCAATGCTCGAACAGCGCGCGGCCCAGCGGGCGGTAGTCGTCCCGCGCATAGCTGTAGGGAGGCAGCAGGCCGCCGCCGCCGGCGCGCACGCGCGTCCCGGCCGCCGGCTTGCGGCGTTGATACTGCTGCATGCGCTGTAGCGCCTTCTGCCGCACCAGGCGGACGGCCGCCTTGTCCACCAGGCGCAATTCGACCGCCGGTTCGGAGCGGCGGATCTGCGCGAGGATGTCGGCGTGGATCTCCGCCAGGGTGGTCTTGCCCAGGTCCACCGTCTCGGGCAGTCGGATGTCGTAGAGCTGGCTCAGGTGATGGCGCAGCACCGGGTTGAACTCGGCATCTCCGCCGCTGCCCTGGATCACGTACTGGTCGCGCACGCCCTTGCGCTTGACCAGTTCCACCGGCAGCCACAGCAGCGGCGTGACGATGCGCTCGTCCGGCGCTTCCTTCAGGTTGTGCCAACGCAGGAAGCCCACCACCAGGCGCAGGTTGCTGAAGCCGAACTCGGCGCGGTCGCGGCGCGTCTCGGCAATCAGGCGGTCCAGCGACGCGGGCAGGTAGGGCTGGTCCTCAAAGCGCAGCCAGCGCTGCAATGAGACCGGCTTGCCCGCCACCAGTTCGGCGGCGAACGGTCCGCCCCAGGTACAGATGTGCTCGGGGCGCACGCTCTCTATTTGCAGCATCAGCGGCACGCTGGCCACGGTCAGGTTGACGGTGGCGGCCGTCGGCCGGAAATACAGCAGGCGGTTGCGGCGCGACAGGTCGAACAGGCGGTCGCGCAGGTGCGCGAGCACCGCGGTGCGACGCGAGGTGGCGCCGGTGGCGCCCGCCAGGGCGCGCGCCACGTCCAGGCCGAGCGGTTGCTCGCGCCAGGTGCGCAGGCGCGTGGCGAGCTCCGCCACGTCGGTGGCGCGGTCGTGCCGGTTGGCCTCGGTCATCTCGACGATGGCCGCCGCGACGATCGGATGCAGGCGCTCGTGCAGCACGAACAGATTGCGCCGGTGCAGGACGAACGCGCGCAAGTCGTTCTCGTCGGCAAAGTCCAGGCCGCAGGCCAGGCTCGCCAGCGCCATGCCGAGCAGGAAGACGTCGGTGATCTCGTCATGGTGCCCGACTTGCAGCTCCCAGCTCGCGGGGCCCGGCAGATACACAGGGCGGGCGATGGGCTGGGCGGCATCGAACTGCAGCGCCAGGTCCGACTCTTCCCGGCGCCCGTCCTCCGTGTGGCTGCGCTGCAGCGTGCCGACGATGTTCAGGCCCGAGGCCGGGTGCGGCTGCACGCGATGCACGGCGCCGATGTCCATGAGGGGCGGTTCGCCTTCGGGGCGACGCAAGCCTAGGACGCCGTCGTCGCCGACGAGGATGCTCTCGGGATCGAGCGCGGCCACCTTGCCCTGCGCATGCAGCGCGGCCACCTGCTGGAACAGGGGCAGGATCAGCACCAGCACGTCATCGGTGGTCAGCGCGGCGCCGGCCTGTGCCGCGATCAGGGTGCGCAAGGTGCGCGGGGCGGTTTGCTCCTGGTGGGCGATCGTGCCGTCGCTCATGCCTGGGCCTCCTTGGCCAACTGGCGTTTGTAGCGGTCCAGCTCGCGCTTGCCGAAGCCGGCATCGCGTTTCAGGTTCACCTGTAGCGCATCGAAGCTTCCGAGCTCCTGCGCAACCTGCCCGGCGCGCAGCAGCGCCGCGTCCTGCTGGTCGGCGTCGGCCAGCGCCAGGTCCAGCATCAGCGCATTGAGATAGCCGCGTACGCTGTCGTCCGCCGCTTCGGCGCCGAAACGGTCAAGGCCGACCGCGGGTTCGTCGTCCCGCCAATCCGGAAACAGCATGCGCACCTGCGCCAGCACCGCATCGCTTGCCAGCGGCGTGCCGGCCAGGTAGTAGGCGAGGAACCCGCGCGTGAGGCCTTGCAGGCGCATCTGGCCGGGCAGGTCCAGGCGCTCGAGCGCCAGCGGGCCATGCAGGCGGGCGTCGATCCAGGCGTCGAGGTCGGCCGCGCCATCCCACCACAGGGCCAGGGCGCGGGCGCGGATAAAGGTTTCCGGATGGCTGTGGGCAGCGCTGGCGCCGGCTTCGTGCGATTCGATCTCGGCGGCCTGGCGCAGGTACGCGGCCGCGTCGACGGTGCCGATGCCGGTCTGCACCTTTACCAGCGTGGAGACGGCCGGCGCCACGGCGCCGGCGGCCACGGCCCCGCCACGGTCGGCAAACAGCTCCGTGTGCAGGGCGTAGCGGCGATAGGTCTCGCGGTGGCTGTTGCTGGCGCCATGCGCGGCCAGCGCGTCGTTCAGGATGCGATCGGCCACCAGGAAGCGGCCGCCGTCGAGCGACCACAGCAGGTAGTGCGCAAGTTCGTGGCCGAAGATCGCCAGCAGCTCGTCTTGCGACAGGCGCTCCAGCACGGGTCCCTGGAGCAGGATATGGACCTCGCCCGGCACGTAGACAAGCGAGGCGTTCATTTCCTGTCCCGGCGTCTGGTAGAGCGTGGCCGGCGCGTCGATGCCCAGTCGCTCCATCGCCAGGCGCAGCGTGGCATGCACGTCGGCGTGCGCGTCGGTGTCGATGCGGTAGGTATCGCGCAGCAGGGCCGAACGCAGGGTTTCCAGTTGCTCGGCGCGGGTCGTGCGGTCGCTGGCCCAGCGCCAGACCTCGGGCTCGTGCCGGCACAGGTAGTCGACCACCGTGGCGTGATAGATCGGTGGCGTCAGCGCGCCGCGACCGGGAGTGTGGAGGTTCATATCAGGCGTAGGGAGACTCATGCGAAGCGAGATATCGAAGGACAGGCCCGCTGCCGATCAGGGTGACGGCAAGGCTACCACGGCATGGTGTCCGAGGGCCCCGGCCCCCGGGCATGTCTTGCCTGGCCCTTATCCAAGCGCGTTGAGCCGGTAATGTGGCATTTTGGAAACAAATGTTTGCGCCTGAGAATGACTTGCATTAGCATCCTTTGAAAATAATTCTCGTTACTAATCTCGGCCAGGCTTCCATGCGCTCATACCTCACAACTATCAATGCGGCTCTTCTTGGCGTCTTTGGCCTGAATTACGCCGCCCATGCCCAGCAATCCCCGGCTGAGCCCCCGGTGCAGGAAATGAGCACGGTGAGCGTCGTCGGGACGGTGGATGCGCTGCAAAGCCTGGACTTTCTCTCGCCCGGCTCGAGCTTCGTGGTCGACCAGGACGCCCTCCAGCAACAGGGTTCGCGCAAGCTCGATCAGGCCTTGCAATACCAGGCCGGTGTGTTGAGCGAGCCCTTCGGCGCCGACAACAAGGTCGATTGGTTCAAGATTCGCGGCTTCGACGCCTCGACGTCGCTCGACGGCACGCCTACGACGCCCAACGGATATTTCGTATGGAAGCCCGAGATATTCGGCGTCGAATCGGTGGAAGTCGTGAAGGGGGCCAACTCGAATATTTTCGGCGCCGCGGCGGTGGGCGGCGTCGTGAACCTGGTCACCAAGCGGCCGCACAAGGAAGAAGCCTTCAGCATGGCGGCCGAAGTAGGCGATGACAACAAGCGCGGGCTCAGCATCGACTACAACGGTGTGGCCAACGAAAGCGGCTCCGTGTACTACCGCATTGTCGGGCTGGCCCGCGAGGAAGACGGACTGCAGCGTCACACCCACATGCAGACGTTCTATCTCGCGCCCAGCGTCACGATGGATTTCAGCGACCGTACCTCTCTTACGCTGCTGGCGAGCATCCAGCGCGAGAACGGAACGCCGACCAACGGTTTCATGCCCGCCTATGGCTCCATCATCGATACGCCCTATGGCCGCATCCATCGAGGCACCAACCTGGGCGAGCCGGATTCCGATTATCTCCGTCGCACGCAGGTCAGCGCGGGCTGGTTGTTCCGCCACGAGTTCGCCGACGGCTGGGAATTTACGCAGAACTACAAGTTCACCCGTCTCGACCTGGACGAGCAGAACGTGTTCGCCTACGGTTCGGACGGCAACCGTCAGGCGCTGCGCGGGTATACCTATACCAACGGCGCCACCAACAACAACTACATCGACAACCGTATCAAGGGGAAGATCGACTGGGGCAACGTCACCTTGATCCCCACGATCGGCTTCGACTACCTGCATTCCAAGACGGACGGGGACAACAACGGCTTCGGTTACGTTCCCAATCTGGATATGTTCAACCCCGTCTATGGCGTGCCGTTCGACGTCAGCGGGACGCCCTACAACCTGAAGACCCGGCAGCTTGGCGCCTACTTCTCCTCGCAGCTAAAACTGGGGAGCAACTGGCTGTTCACCGGCGGAATCCGTCACGATCGCGCCGAAGGCGACAGCCTGGTCTCCGGGGTGAATTCCGACTACGACGTCAGCCACAACAGCCGGAATTTCGGCGCCATGTACATAAGCGACTTCGGCGTCTCGCCTTACTTCAATTACACCGAGTCGTTCCAGCCGGTGGCGGGTTCCGATGGCTATGGCCGCGGCTACAAGCCGTACGAAGGCAAGCAGCGCGAAGTGGGTGTGAAATTCGATCCGAAATGGCTCGACGGCACCGTGACCTTGGCGTATTTCGACCTGGAGGAGAAGAATGCCTTGGCGGCGGATGTTTCCAACATCCAGACGCAGATCGGAAAGCGCACGAACCAGGGCATCGAGTTGTCCACGGACCTGCGCATCGGCAAGGCGACCAACCTGAAGCTGGCCTATACGCACAACCATGCACGCCAGGACGTCAGCGCCACGCAGACGGTGAGGGTGCCCTTGATCCCGGAGAACCAGTTCAGCGCATGGGTCAGCCATCGCCTGCTCCTGCCCAATTCACAGGCCCTGACGCTGGCCGCCGGTGTCCGCTACAACGGTTCTACCGTGGACCAAACCTACTACCCGGACGAGAAGATCGGCAGCGTCACCCTGGTGGACCTGATGGGCCTGTACGAGATCAACCGGAACTGGTCGGTGCAGCTTAACGTCCGCAACCTTACCGACAAGACCTATATCAGCGGTTGCGATTTCTACTGCTACTACGGCGGCGGCCGTACCGTTGACATGCAGATAAAGTATCAGTGGTGATACCGGGCGACAGGCAGCGCGGTGAGCTGCCTGTTTTTCGGACCGCTGAGTACTTGGAAACCGGCTTGGTCAAGGCAGGTCAAGACGGTGCAGGTCAAAGTCGACCACAAAGCTGCAACGCGACAGGCCATCATCGTGGCGCTGCGGCGTGAAGGATTCACTTTCGAGACGCGCTCGGACTGGAAAGCCCAACCTGGCAAGAACTCTGACGGGCCTGATTGGGACTATCACGGCATCGCCTTGCACCATGCGGGCAACAGCTTCTCATGCGATGCCGATGGGGCGACGCAACTTCGCAAAGCCGAGCAGATCGACCTCAATAGCTTCGGCCACATCAGTTATCACTACGCGATTGCGTGTGACGGCACGATCTATGAGGCCCTGGACATTCGGGAGAAGGGCGCGCACATCGCCTCTGGCAACACGGGTGTTATCGGCATCGTCATGCTGGCGGACCTGAGTGTGCACGGGGAAGCCTACAAAGAGGAATACGCCAACAAGTCGCTTTTCGGCAAGATCAAAGGCGTCTTCAACTGGTTGCCGGATCAGCTCGACACTACAACCGACGAGCCACCCGAGCAGCAGTTCAAAGCCCTGTTTGCACTGGTGAAGGTACTTTGCAGCCTCTTCCCCGTCACCATGCTTGGCGGGCATCGTGAGTATCAAAAGCTCTCCACGGGGGATGGACGGGCTTGCCCTGGCGCTTACGGGATGATTCTTGTGGACATGCTCCGGCGGGAATATAAACTCGGGGAGCCCAAGAAATGACAAGACGAGCCCTCGCTTTCTGGTTTGCTGGCGGCCTGGTCCTTCTCTTATGGCTTTTCACGGGGGTTGAGCGCATCGCTCGTGAACACGGCGAGATCGACTACGAGCTGTTCGCCAAGCAGGCTCCCAGCTTCAAGGTGCTATTCGAGAACACAGCCCAGTGCGGCGAATGCGATCTGCGTCCCTGGGCATTGATGAGTCAGAATGACCAAAGTCGTTTCGCAGACTACTGCGCTGCACGCTTTGGACTTGACCAGGTGAGGCCCTGCTACGCCATATTCGAGGAAAAGCAGCGTATGGCGACTGAGCGGCTAGCCAGACCTGGGCCCGCCCAATGAAGCGATTCATTATCATCGTGATAGCCGTGGCGCTGATCGGCATCATCGGCATCGTAGTTGACGGCTTGCGTGACGAAGTCCAGGTGAGCGATGTCGGAGTGGTGCTCGGTTCAAAGGTGATGTCAGACGGCACACCATCAGATCGCCTGCGCGCTCGACTCGACAAGGCGGCCGAACTTTATCGGCAGGGCATGTTCAAGCGCATCATCGTCAGCGGAGGCACAGGAGACGAGGGCTTTAGTGAAGCCCAGGTCATGGCCAGCTATCTGGTTGGCCGGCAGTCAATTCCACATGCCGCCATCCTCATCGACGAACACGGCAACACGACAGAGGCCACCGCTCGGAATAGCGCAGCTCTCATGAAGGAAAATGGCTTCAAGAGCGCGATGGTCATCACTCAGTTTTTCCACATCACCCGTAGCCGCTACGCTCTGCGTCGCGCTGGCGTTGAAACTGTATTCTCGGCACACGCCAACTACTTCGAAGCTCGCGATCTCTACTCGTTGGCAAGAGAGTTGATCGCGCTGCCCGTCTATTGGATAAGGACTCGATGACACGGCTTCTGGCCGTACCATCATCGATGGACTACCGCCACGGTATGCTGTGCAAGGGGTTCGAGAGCAAGCGGGCCTTCTTTTATTGGGGCCCCTCAAAACGCTTGCTATGAATAGACTACGTACGGCTCTTCCCACTGGCTGATCTGATCCGAAAAAACCAGCCGCAAGCCAGTGACGCAGATAATCAACAGAAAGCCGGCGCAGACTAAACTCGTCCAACGATGAACAGTCGCCCAACTTCGGGCATGAAGCGATGTTCGCATCTGCGACATTCCCTCACATCGTCGCACGCGAATCGCTCAGAAAAGCGCCCCTCAAACCCAACGCCCTGGAGCCCGTACTGGATTCGGCACTGGCAATTCGGCACTCGACGAGGCAATCTACATCGTCGACAATGATCGCCGCTTTATGCTCGCTCTACACGGACGTCGGGGACTCGAATGGCTATTCTCGCCGCTATCGCAATGACTGCTGCTATCCAGTCAGGAACTCCATTGCAGACAGTGCAGGCGGACATCGTCGCACCCGGTCCCGCGGGGCCCCTGCAAGGCACACTGTCTTCGCCTGCCAACCAAGACGTCCCGGTGGTCCTGATCGTACCGGGTTCGGGCCCAACCGACCGGAACGGCAACAGCCCAGACGGCCTTCGGGCTTCGACGTACCGGCTGCTCGCCGAGGGGCTTCTACGTCACGGCATCGCGTCGGTTCGAATCGACAAGAGGGGCATGTATGGTAGCGCGTCGGCGATACCTGACGCGGATGACGTCACGCTGGACGACTACGCGGCGGATGTTCACTCGTGGGTGGCGAGTATCCGAAAACACACAGGCGTTTCCTGTGTGTGGCTCTTGGGCCATAGCGAAGGCGGATTGGTGGCGCTGATAGCCGCACAGCGTACGCCCGACATTTGCGGCTTGATTTTGTTATCCACGGCAGGACGCCCGCTCGGAGAAGTATTGAGAGAACAACTGCGCTCTAATTCTGCGAACGCCCCCATCTTGGACAATGCCATGTCGGTACTCGACGCCCTCGAGGCCGGGAGAACCGTGGACGCGACAAAGATCGATCCGCGCCTTATGCCGTTGTTCCGGCCGCAGGTGCAGCGCTTTCTCATGGGTGAATTGACACTTGATCCAGCAACCCTTCTGGCCGATTACACCAAACCAGCGCTCATTATTCAGGGGCTGCGGGATCTGCAAGTCAGCCCCCACGATGCGCAACGACTCAAGCAGGCATATCCCCGAGCCGAACTTGTGCTGAGCGCCGATGCAAACCACGTTCTCAAGTCCGTTCACACAGCAGACCGGAATGAAAATCTCGCCGCTTACTCGGACCCAGACCTACCTCTGGCAGACCATGTTCTCGAAGCGATTTCAACGTTCGTGCACAACCGAGCGGTGAGCCAGCCCTAAGCCCGAATCAATCAAATCGTTTTTCCGTAGGAAGTTGACCTGGATATGCGGCCATCCAGAGCAAAGGCCTGGATTGAAACGTTTGCGCGGATCGGACGCCTGAGAGCCAGTCCATCAGCCGCGAGTGCGACTCAGAAAATGAGCTAAAAAATGGCCTTGAATCGCGTGGCTGTACGCGGACGTCAATGAACGTCGCTGAACGAAAAAAAAGGCCGAAAAACAAAGTTTTCGGCCTTTTTTCAATCATCCATGGACGTTGGTGGACGTCCATGGACAAAATCCTGGAGCGGGAAACGAGTCTCGAACTCGCGACCTCAACCTTGGCAAGGTTGCGCTCTACCAACTGAGCTATTCCCGCGCATCGCGTAAAATCAGCGAAGAAAGAAACTATAGCACAGGTGACCCCGTACATGTCAAATACCCCGGCTTCGTCCGGCACCGCCCAGTCTCCCTCCCGCAACACCGCATCCGCGTCGCCATCGGATACCGCGTCCGGGGGCAACTCGTCCATGCCGACGTCGCAGTTTGCGTCCAACGGTGCCGCCGCCATGCCCGGGACGTTCCCCGCTCCTGGCACGCCGATATCCACCTTGACGCCGGCCCCCGCCGATCTCACGCCGTTCAACACCCTCGGCCTCCGGTCGCGCGCCGAGCACTATGTGCGCATCGACGATCTCGCGCAGTTGCCCGCCTTGTCGGCGCTGGCCGCGCGTCATGGACGGCTGCTGGTGCTCGGGGGCGGCAGCAACATGGTCCTGCCGTCTGAAGTGGACGGCCTGGTGGTCCACATGGCCTTGCGCGGCGTGCGCCTGATCGAGCAGCGCGCCGACGCCTGGATCGTCGAGGCCGCCGGCGGCGAGGTCTGGCACGATTTCGTCCAATCCTGCCTGGCGCAAGGCTGGGACGGCCTGGAAAACCTGTCGCTGATTCCCGGCACGGTGGGCGCCGCGCCGGTGCAGAACATCGGCGCGTACGGCGTCGAGCTGGACAGCCGTTTCGAAAGCCTGACGGCCTGGGACGTGACGAAGCGCGAATGGGTGCACATGGACCGCGCGGACTGCCAGTTCGCCTACCGCGATAGCCGCTTCAAGCACGAGGCCGCCGGCCGCTGGATCATCGTGGCGGTGCGCTTCGCCTTGCCGCGGCCGTGGCGGCCGGTGCTGGACTATCCGGACCTGCAACGCCATGCCGGACTTGCCGAAGCCACGGCCGCCGGCGCGCCCGCCCGCCTGTCGGCCCGCTCGATCGCCGACGCCGTCTGCGACATCCGCCGCGCCAAGCTGCCCGACCCCGCCCGCATCGGCAACGCCGGCAGCTTCTTCAAGAATCCCATCGTGGATGCCGCGCAGCGCGAGGCGTTGGCCGCGCGCTTCCCCGGCCTGGTTTCCTACGCGCAGCCCGACGGCCGCTACAAGCTGGCCGCCGGCTGGCTGATCGATCAATGCGGTTGGAAGGGGAGAAGCCTGGGCGCGGCGGGCGTGCACGAACGGCAGGCCCTGGTGCTGGTCAATCGGGGGGGCGCCCAGGCCGCCGACATCCTGGCGCTGGCGCGCGCCATCCAGGCCGACGTCCAGGCGCGCTTCGGCGTCGCCCTGGAGGCGGAGCCGGTCGTCGTAGGAGGCTGATAGGACTACAGCCTGATAGGACTACAGCCCCAGCACCGCCGACATGTCGTACAGGCCGCTCGTCTTGTCCGCCAGGAAGGCCGCCGCGCGCACGCTGCCTTGCGCATAGGTCGCGCGGCTGCTGCTGCGGTGCGTGATTTCGAGACGCTCGCCCGGCCCGCAGAAATACACCGTATGGTCGCCGACGATATCGCCGCCGCGCACCACGGAGAAACCTATCGTGCCCGGTTCGCGCACGCCCGTTTCGCCATGCCGCGTCCAGGTGGCCACGTCGGGAAGCTCGACGCCCCAAGCCTTCGCCACGGTTTCACCCATTTTCAACGCGGTGCCCGACGGCGCGTCCACCTTGTTGCGATGGTGCGCCTCGAAAACCTCGACGTCGTAGCCGGAATTGAGTATGCGTGCGGCGAGGTCCAGCACCTTCAACGTCGCGTTGACGCCGATGCTCATGTTCGGCGCGAACACGATGGCGATGTCCTGGCTGGCGCGCTGGATGGCGGCGCGGCCGGCCTCGTCGAAGCCGGTGGTGCCGATCACCATCTTCACCTTGTGGCGCACGCAGGCGTCCAGGTGCGTCAGCGTGCCTTCGGGACGCGTGAAGTCGATCAGGCAGTCGGCCTGGGCCAGCGCGTCCAGGTCGTCGGTGATGCGCACGCCGGTATCGCGGCCCAGGAAGGCCCCGGCGTCCGTGCCGATGCCGGCGCTTCCCTGGCGGTCCAGCGCCACGGCCAATTCCATGCCCGGGGCGCCGAGCACGGCTTCGACGAGCATGCGGCCCATGCGGCCGCTCGCGCCGGCGATTGCGATGCGCATAATGAAGTCCTTCGAATCGATGGTTTTACAGCGGCTGCGGCGAGCTCATGCCCGGGGTGGGGACGGCGCCCGGCGTCGTGGAGTCGGTCGGCGTGGGCGGCGAGATCGTCACGTTGCCGTGCGACTTGTCGGCGTCCTTGGCGCGCTGGGCGTCTTCCAGCGTCTGGCGGTTCTCCGCGTCGGCGCGCTTGACGTCCTGGTTGGCCAACTGGAAAGGTTGCAGGTCGGGCTGTTCGTCCCCCTGCCAACGCACCAGCTTGTCATCCTGGAACCAGACGGTGAACTTGCGTTCCTGCGGCTTGCCGTAGCCGGGCTTGTAGTAGTACGGGAAATCCCAGCGGTCGGCGTGCAGCACGCTGGTGAGGGTGGGACTGCCGAGCGCGAAGCGGACTTGCTCGCGGGTCATGCCGACTTGCAGCAGGGCGACCTGCTCGCTGGTCACCCAGTTGCCTTGCTGGACCGGAGCCTTATAGGGGAACCCCCATTTTCCGGATGCGCAGCCGGCCAGCGCAAAAACGATGGTTGCGGCGGCAAAACCCGCCTGCAGGCGGCGCGAAGAGATGCGGACGATGGTGGACACTAACGGGCCCCCGTAATGGATACTGGCAAAACCGGTATCATAAAGGTTTAAATCAAATCCAGTGCTGACGGCGGACAGGCTCTGCCCGGCGTGCCCGTCGGCGGCGGGCCGGCTACGGCTGCCCTCCGGCGTCGGCGCAGCGGAAATTAACACACCATGACCGATCAAAGCGAATTGAAGACCATGGGTTTGAAGGCGACGTTTCCTCGCCTGAAGATCCTGGACATTTTCCGCAAGGCGGAGCAGCGCCATCTTAGCGCGGAAGACGTCTACCGCGCCCTCATCAACGAGAACGTGGAAATCGGCCTGGCCACCGTCTACCGGGTGCTGACCCAGTTCGAACAGGCCGGCATCCTGGCGCGCAGCCAGTTCGACAGCGGCAAGGCCGTTTTCGAGTTGAACGACGGCGACCACCACGACCACCTGATCTGCACCAACTGCGGAAAAGTCGTGGAATTTTCCGATACGGACATCGAAAAGCGCCAGCACAAGGTGGCCAAGGACAACGGCTTCACGCTGGAATCGCACGCCATGGTGCTCTACGGCGTCTGCAGCGACTGCAGCGGCAAGCGCTGATTCGGCTGCCGTCAGGCCGCCAATAGTCAGGTCGCCAGCATCTCCCGCGCATGCTTGCGGGTGGTGTCCGTAATCCGGATGCCGCCCAGCATGCGGGCGATTTCCTCCACGCGGTCCGAGGCGTCCAGCTCGGTGATGCGTGACTGCGTCGTCCCCTTGCTTTCGGCCTTGCTGACGCGGTAGTGGGCGCCGCCGCGCGCCGCCACCTGGGGCAGGTGGGTCACGCACAGGACCTGGTGGCGCTGGCCCAGTTCGCCCAGCAGGCGGCCGACCACTTCCGCGACCGCGCCGCCCACCCCGCTGTCGACCTCGTCGAAGATCAGGGTGGGGACGCGCGCCGCGCTGCTGGCGATGACCGAAAGCGCCAGCGAAATCCGCGACAGTTCGCCGCCCGACGCCACCTTGGCCAGGGGGCGCGGCGTCACGCCGGCGTGCCCCGCCACCTGGAATTCGACGACGTCGTCGCCCTGCGCCGAGGGCGCGCCGGCCCCCACTTCCACCTCGAAGCGGCCGCCTTGCATCGCCAGGGTCTGCATGGCCTGCGTCACCAGCTTGCCCAGGTCCTTGGCGGTCTTGCGGCGCGCCGCCGTCAATTTGGCGGCGGCCTTGGCGTAGTCGGCCTGCGCCGACTCGGTCTGTTTGCGCAGCGTGCCGACGTCGCCGGCTGCCTGCAAGGCGTCCAGTTGCCGGCGCAGGTCCGCGCTCAGTTGCGGCAGGGTTTCCGGTTCCACCTTGAACTTGCGGGCGGTCTCGAAGACGTCGCTCAGGCGCTGCTCGGCCTGGGCCAGGCGCGCCGGGTCCAGCTCGACCTTGCTGACGTAGTTGTTGAGGTCGGACACGGCTTCGGTGATGGCGATGCTGGCCGATTCCAGCTCTTCGCAGACCCCGCGCAGCGCCGGATCGTGGCGCAATTGCTGTTGCAGCAGGTGCAGGGCGGCGTTGACCCGGTTGCTCGCCGAATCGTCCTCTCCATCCAGCGCCTCGATGGCCTGGGCGGCGCCGTCCAGCAGCGACTGCGCATGCGACAGGCGGCTGTGCTCGGTCTGCAAGGTTTCCCATTCGCCCGGCTGCGGCGCCAGGCGCTCCAGCTCGCCGGCCTGCCAGGCCAGGCGCTCGCGCTCGGCCTCGCGGGACGCGCTGTCGCGCTCGGCCGCCTCCAGTTGCTTGAGGCGTTCGCGCCAGGTCTTCCATGCCTGGGCCACCGCGCCGCGCAGGTCGCCGTGGCCGCCGTGGGTGTCCAGCAGGTCGCGCTGCGCGTCGGCGCGCATCAGGCTCTGGTGCGCGTGCTGGCCGTGGATGTCGACCAGGCTGTCGCCCAGTTCGCGCAGTTGCGCGACGGTGGCGGGCACGCCGTTGATGAAGGCCCGGCTGCGGCCCTGCGGGTCGACCACGCGGCGCAGGACCAGTTCTTCCTCGGCTTCGATTTCGCGCTCGGCCAGCCAGGCGCGCAGGTGTTCCGGGGTGTCGAATACCGCGCTGACGTCCGCGCGCGCCGCGCCCTCGCGCAGCACGCCGGCATCGGCGCGGCCGCCCAGCGTCAACGCCAGGGCGTCGATCAGAATCGATTTTCCGGCGCCGGTTTCGCCGGAGAAAACCGTGAAGCCCGGGCCGAAATGGATATCGGCCTGGTCGACGATGACAAAATCCCGGATATGCAGGGTGCGCAGCATGTTCGAGGGGCGTTATTCGGGCGTCTCGGTCCCTTGGGGCATCAGGTTCCAGTGCAGCTTGCGGCGCAGCGTGGTGAAGAAGCTGTAGCCCTCGGGATGCAGGAAGCGGATGGTGTGCGGCGCGCGGCGAACGGCGATGCGGTCGCCGGGTTGAAGGTCGGACCAGGTCTGCATGTCGAAGTGACAGGACGCGCCGCTTTCGACCCGGCCCATGGCGGTGACGGTCATGCTCAGCTCGCTGGTGACCGGCAGGGCGATGGGGCGGTTGGACAGGGTTTGCGGCGCCACCGGCACCAGCAGCATGGCGGCGATGCCCGGATGCAGGATGGGGCCGTTGGCCGACAGCGCGTAGGCGGTGGAGCCGGTCGGCGTGGCGACGATCAGGCCGTCGGCGCGCAGGGTGTACATGAAAACGCCGTCGAGCTCGACGCGCACCTCGATCATCCCGCCGCGGCCGGCGCGGTTGAGCACCACGTCGTTCAGCGCCGAGGCCGAGTACATTTCCTTGTCGCCGCGCCAGATGTTGCCCTGCAGCAGCATGCGGTCCTCGGCGACGAAATTGCCTTCCAGCACGCGCGCCAGCGCGTTCTGCGCATCCTGCAGCGGAACGTCGGTGATGAAGCCCAGGCGGCCATGGTTGACGCCGACCAGCGGCACGCCGAACGGCGCCAGGTAGCGCGCGGCGCCCAGCATGGTGCCGTCGCCGCCCATGACGATGGCCAGGGAGGCCTGCTTGCCGATCTCGTCCAGGGTGGCGACCGGGTATTCGCCCAGGCCGGTATTGCGGGCGGTGTCCGCTTCGATCAGCACCGCGCGGCCGGCCTGCGTCAGCATATGGGCGAGCGAACGCAAAGGCGCGTCCAGCCCGGTGTCCTGGTGCCTGCCGATCAGAGCGACGGTGGGAAAATGCATGGTCTGGCGCCGATGGGGATCAAAATTCAATACTATGTCGAGTCGATTATATGGGGCCATATTTCCCTTTGCAGGACAAAATTGGCACCGTTGCAAAAAGATTCCTTAGAATAGCGCCATGGACGACCGCGCACGCGCACTACTGAAGGCGTTGATTGAACGCTATATCGCCGATGGACAGCCCGTCGGCTCGCGCACGCTGTCCAAGGTCTTCGACCTGTCTCCGGCCACCATACGCAACGTCATGGCGGACCTGGAGGAGAGCGGCCTGATCCACAGCCCCCATACCTCGTCCGGCCGCGTGCCGACGCCGCGCGGCTACCGCCTGTTCGTCGATTCGCTGCTGGCGGTGCGCGGCTACGAGATGCAGCCGGCCCATATGGGCGAGATGCTGACGGCGGCCGAACCCTCGCGGGCGGTCAACGCGGCGGCGGCGCTGCTGTCGAACCTGACGCAGTTCGCCGGCGTGGTGCTGACGCCCAAGCGCACCCAGGTGTTCCGCCAGATCGAGTTCATCCGCCTGTCGGACAAGCGCGTGCTGCTGATCATCGTCACGCCCGACGGCGACGTGCAGAACCGCATCCTCTTCGTGCAGCGCGATTATGCGGAGCACGAGCTGGTCGAGGCGGCCAATTTCTTCAACGTCCACTTCGCCGGCAAGTCCTTCGACGCGGTGCGCCGCACCCTGTCGACGGAACTGGCGCAACTGCGCGAGGACATCACGCGCCTGATGCAGGCGGCGGCCGAGGCCGGCGCCGAGGCGGTGGAAGAGGGCGATTCGGTCGTGATCTCGGGCGAGCGCAAGCTGCTGGAAGTGACGGACATCGCTTCCGACATGGATCGCCTGCGCAAGATGTTCTCCCTGTTCGAGAAGAAGACGGACCTGTTGCAGTTGCTGGACGTGTCCAGCCGGGCCCAGGGCGTGCAGATATATATAGGCGGCGATTCGCAGTTGATGCCCGTCGAAGAGGTTTCGGTTATCACCGCGCCCTACGGCGTCGACGGCAAGGTGGTGGGCACGCTGGGGGTCATCGGTCCGACGCGCATGGCCTACGAGCGGGTCATCCCCATCGTCGACATTACGGCCCGCCTGCTGTCCAACGCCTTGAGCCATAACCAATAACACCCGCGTCAGCGCCGGCGCGCGGGGCGCCGGCGCCGCGTTCACAACGAGGTGACAGTGTTCTTGCGCGCGTTCAAATACATCTGGCCGGAACGTTTCCTGCCGGAAGCCGAGCAGAAAGACCCTTTCGCGGAGCAGACGCCGGCCGGTCCCGGGAAAACCGGCGTCCTGCTGGTCAACCTGGGCACGCCGGACGAACCCACGGCGCCGGCCATCCGGCGCTACCTGGCCGAATTCCTGTCCGATCCGCGGGTGATCGAGATACCCCGCTATCTCTGGAAGCCCATCCTGCATGGAATGGTGCTGCGCGCCAGGCCCAAGAAGCTGGTGCCGCGCTACCGCGGCATCTGGATGGACGGCGGATCGCCGCTGCTGGTGTACAGCCGGCGCCAGGCCGAAGGGCTGGCCGGCCTGCTGGCGCGGCATGGCCTGCAGGTCGAGGTCGAGTTGGGCATGCGCTACGGCAATCCCTCCATTCCGTCCGCCATCGACCGGCTGCGCGCCGCCGGCTGCGAGCGCATCCTGGTGGTGCCCCTGTATCCCCAGTACGCCGCCAGCACCACGGCCACGGTGGTCGATGCCGTCACGCGCCACGCCGCGCGGCTGCGCAACCAGCCGGAACTGCGGTTCATCAAGCGTTTCCATGACGATGCCGGCTACCTGGAGGCCCTGGTCTCGCGCATCGAGTCCTATTGGCGCGACCACGGGCGGCCGCAGAAGCTGGTGATGAGCTTCCATGGCCTGCCGCATTATTCGATCGAGCTGGGCGATCCCTATTACCAGGACTGCCTGCGCACAGGGCGGCTGCTGCGCGAGCGGCTCGGCCTGATGCCGGAACAGGTCGAGGTGACGTTCCAGAGCCGTTTCGGGGCCGCGCGCTGGCTGGAGCCCTATACCGAGCCGACGCTGCGCGAACTGGCGCGCCAGGGCGTGAAAGAGGTGGACGTCGTCTGCCCGGGCTTCCTGGCGGACTGCCTGGAAACGCTGGAGGAAATCGGCCAGGAGTGCCGCGACGCCTTTCTTCAGGAGGGGGGCACGCGCTTCCGTTACATCCCGGCCGTGAACGACGACTCGGTCTGGATCGGCGCGCTGGCCGACCTGGTGCAGCGCAATCTGCAGGGGTGGCCCGCCTTGAAGTAGCCGCCCGGCGTTACCATGGTCGTGTCCTGTCTTTCGCACTGGGAGCCGATCATGAGCAAGCCTGCGCATACCCCCGAACCCCGCAAGCCGGCCAAGCCGCCCGTGGGCAAGCCCCCCGCCGGAAAGCCCGCCCGCGAGCCGGTCGTGGAACGCGACCTGGACGAGGCGCTGGAGGAAACCTTCCCGGCCAGCGATCCTATCGCCGTCGATCCGGAACCGCGGCGCCGTTCCTAAGCTGAGCGGGCGCCGGGGCTTGGGCGCCCGGGCGCGTCCGAGCCGACCGGGGCGGTCTCGTCGTGTGTCCCGAATCCGCCGCTGCCCCCTGGGGCGGCGGCGTGGTCTTGTCGTTCCCGTGATGGCTGCGCCGATCAGGCCCGGTGGCCCGGCCATGAGCCACTGCCCGCCACTGCCCGCCGCTGGCCGGCGCGGCGCGTGCCACGGTCCCTGCGGGGGCCACACCGCCCCCTTCGTTCCCGCCGGCCCTGGGAAAAATACAAAAAAATCAATTATTTATTCCACCCGGCCGACCAAATCCCCGGATAGTTGGTTTTTTTCGCATTTTCCGCGATGCCCCCGCTTGAAACGCGGGCTTTGACCCCCATACTGGTTCGCGAACGCCATTTGTTTCCGGAGGAACTTTCCTATGACGGCACAGAACGAGCCTGCCGATAAAGGGCCCGAGATCGACCCCGCCAGCCAGGCCCCCGCGTCCGGCGACGCCGCCGCGCCCGCCGATCCCCTGCTGGCGCTGCAAGCCCAGTTGGCCGAGGCGCAGGCCAAGGCCACCGAACACTATGACCAGTTGCTGCGCACCCGCGCCGAGGCGGAAAACATCCGCCGCCGCGCGCAGGAAGACGTCTCCAAGGCCCACAAGTTCGGCATCGAGTCCTTCGCCGAAAGCCTGGTGCCCGTCAAGGACAGCCTGGAAGCCGCCCTTGCTCAGCAGGAGCAGACCCTGGAAATCATGCGCGAGGGCGTGGAAAGCACCCTCAAGCAGCTCAGCAGCGCCTTCGAGCGCAACCGCCTGATCGAAATCGCCCCGGCCGCCGGTGAGAAGTTCGACCCCCACCAGCACCAGGCGATTTCGTCCGTGCCGTCCGACCAGCCCGCCAACACGGTGGTGCAGACCCTGCAGAAGGGCTACCTGATCGCCGACCGCGTGCTGCGTCCGGCGCTGGTCATGGTTTCGGCCGGCCAAGGCTGAGCGGGCCCCGTCCATGTCCGCTTCCCAGGCCTTCGACCCGACGCAGATCTTCGCCGTCTTCGGCATGCGCGCCGTCGACAGCGCCAGTTTCGACCGCGAGGTCGTGCAGGCGCCCGGCGACGACCTGCGCTGCGTCTTCCTGTGGGGCGCCGACTGCTACAACTGCAACGTGTTCAAGCAGACCGCCATGCTGCACAAGGACGCCCTGCTGGAGCTGGGCCTCACCTGGTTCGAATGCAACGTGTACGACGACGTGGCGCTGGGGCAGCGGTTTTCGCTGCATGGCGTGCCGGCTTTCATGATGTTCCGGCGCGGCAAGCGCCTGGGGCGGATTTCCGGCTGGCCCGGCCTGCCGCAATTCGCCGGCGCGGTTCAGCGCCTGCGGACCGAGCCGTCCGCGCCGCCGGCGGCGGCATCGACGCAATAAATGCCTGAAAAGCTTGAAAAGTCAGCGGTAGCCACTACTTAGTCCTGGAACGAATTTTTCCTTTCCATTTTTCAGAACATAATTTTTCAAGGTAATCCATCATGAGCAAGATCATCGGCATCGACCTTGGCACCACCAACAGCTGCGTGGCTGTGATGGACGGCGCCTCGGTCCGCATCATCGAAAACGCGGAAGGCGCCCGCACCACCCCCTCGATCATCGCCTATATGGAAGATGGCGAAATCCTGGTGGGCGCCCCGGCCAAGCGCCAGGCCGTCACCAACCCCAAGAACACCCTGTACGCCGTGAAGCGCCTGATCGGCCGCAAGTTCGATGAAAAGGCCGTGCAGAAAGACATCCACCTGATGCCTTACAAGATCACCAAGGCCGACAACGGCGACGCCTGGGTGGAAGCGCAAGGCAAGAAGATCGCGCCGCCCCAGGTGTCGGCCGAAGTGCTGCGCAAGATGAAGAAGACCGCCGAGGACTTCCTGGGCGAGGAAGTGACGGAAGCCGTGATCACGGTGCCGGCCTACTTCAACGACAGCCAGCGCCAGGCCACCAAGGACGCCGGCCGCATCGCGGGCCTGAACGTCAAGCGCATCATCAACGAGCCCACCGCCGCGGCCCTGGCCTTCGGCCTGGACAAGTCGGAGAAGGGCGACCGCAAGATCGCCGTCTATGACCTGGGCGGCGGCACCTTCGACATTTCGATCATCGAAATCGCCGACGTCGACGGTGAAAAGCAGTTCGAAGTGCTGTCCACCAACGGCGACACCTTCCTGGGCGGCGAGGACTTCGACCAGCGCATCATCGACTACATCATCGGCGAGTTCAAGAAAGAGCAGGGCGTCGACCTGTCCAAGGACGTGCTGGCCCTGCAACGCCTGAAGGAAGCGGCTGAAAAGGCCAAGATCGAGCTGTCGTCGGCGCAACAGACCGAAATCAACCTGCCGTACATCACCGCCGACGCCTCCGGTCCGAAGCACCTGAACCTGAAGCTGACCCGCGCCAAGCTGGAAGCCCTGGTGGAAGAGCTGATCGAGCGCACCATCGAGCCCTGCCGCGTGGCCATCAAGGACGCCGGCGTGAAGGTGTCGGACATCGACGACGTGATCCTGGTCGGCGGCATGACCCGCATGCCCAAGGTGCAGGAAAAGGTCAAGGAGTTCTTCGGCCGTGAACCGCGCAAGGACGTGAACCCGGACGAGGCCGTGGCCGCCGGCGCCGCGATCCAGGGCTCGGTGCTGGCCGGCGATCGCAAGGACGTGCTGCTGCTGGACGTGACGCCGCTGTCCCTGGGTATCGAAACCCTGGGTGGCGTGATGACCAAGATGATCACGAAGAACACGACGATTCCGACCAAGTTCTCGCAGACCTTCTCGACCGCGGACGACAACCAGCCGGCCGTGACGATCAAGGTGTTCCAGGGCGAGCGCGAAATCGCCGCCGGCAACAAGGCGCTGGGCGAGTTCAACCTGGAAGGCATCCCGCCGTCGCCGCGCGGCACGCCGCAGATCGAGGTGACCTTCGACATCGACGCCAACGGCATCCTGCACGTGTCGGCCAAGGACAAGGGCACGGGCAAGGAAAACAAGATCACCATCAAGGCCAACTCGGGTCTGTCGGAAGAAGAGATCCAGCGCATGGTGAAGGATGCCGAGGCGAACGCCGCCGAGGATCATCGCATCGCCGAACTGGCCAAGGTCCGCAACGAAGGCGATTCGCTGGTCCACCAGACCCGCAAGTCGCTGACGGAGTACGGCGACAAGCTCGAGGCTTCCGAAAAGGAAAGCATCGAGGCCGCCATCAAGGACCTGGAAGCGGTCCTGAAGGACGGCGACAAGGAAGCCATCGAGGCGAAGGTGCAGGCCCTGGCCACCGCTTCGCAGAAGCTCGGCGAAAAGATGTACGCCGACATGCAGGCGCAGCAGTCCGCCCAGTCGCAAGAGGCGGCGGACAACGCCAAGCCGGTGGACGACAACGTCGTCGACGCCGACTTCAAGGAAGTGAAGCGCGACCAGTAATGGTTGTTATGTAAGTGAGTAGAGACGCCCGGCCCGGATCATTCCGGTGTCGGGCGCGGTCGTATAAGCGGCGGGCTTGCGGGCCGCCCGGCGGGTAGCCGGGCCAACCGGGGCGGCGCCCGTCGAATCCAGCTTCTGGAAGATCATGGCAAAACGTGACTACTACGAGATTCTGGGCGTCGCCAAGAACGCCACGGACGATGAAATAAAGAAGGCCTACCGCAAACTGGCCATGAAGCATCACCCGGACCGCAACCCGGACAACAAAGAGGCGGAAGAGAAATTCAAGGAGGTCAAGGAAGCGTATGAAGTCCTGACCGACGACCAGAAGCGCGGCGCCTATGACCGCTACGGCCATGCCGGCGTCGACCCCAATGCGGCCGGCGGCATGGGCGGTGGCATGGGCGGCGGTTTCGCCGACGCCTTCGGCGACATTTTCGGCGAGATTTTCGGTGGCGCCGCCGGCGGCCGCCGCGGCGGCCCGCAGGTATATCGCGGCGCCGATCTCAAGTATTCGCTGGAAATCACGCTGGAACAGGCGGCCAACGGCTTCGACACCGAAATCCGCGTGCCGAGCTGGGAGAAGTGCGATACCTGCCACGGTACCGGCGCCAAGCCGGGCACGTCGCCCAAGACCTGCCACACCTGCGGCGGCTCGGGCGCGGTGCGCATGCAGCAGGGTTTCTTCAGCGTGCAGCAGACTTGCCCGACCTGCCATGGCACCGGCAAGGAGATCACCGATCCCTGCGTCGCCTGCGACGGCGTCGGCCGCATTCGCCGCAACAAGACCCTGCAAGTCAAGATTCCGGCCGGCATCGACGACGGCATGCGCATCCGCTCCAGCGGCAACGGCGAGCCGGGCGTCAATGGCGGGCCGTCCGGCGACCTGTACGTGGAAATCCACATCAAGCCGCACCGGATTTTCCAGCGCGACGGCGACGACCTGCACTGCGAGCTGACCATCCCCTTCACCACCGCCGCGCTGGGCGGCGAGCTGCAAGTGCCGACGCTGGGCGGCAAGGCGGAGATTTCCATTCCCGAAGGCACGCAGTCGGGCAAGACCTTCCGTCTGCGCGGCAAGGGGATACGGGGCGTGCGGGGCAACTACCCGGGCGACCTGTATTGCCATGTCGTCGTGGAAACGCCGGTGCGCCTGAGCGACGAACAGAAGACGATCCTGCGTCAATTCGAAGCGTCGCTCAACGATGGCGGCGACCGCCATTCGCCGCAAAGCAAGTCCTGGACGGATCGGGTGAAGGAGTTCTTTAGCTGATCCTTCCGGATGGCAAGGGGGGCCCACCCCCTACCCGCTTCGCGGGCCCCCTCAAGGGGGGGCGTTGGCGGACCGGCAAAGCCGGCTCCGCGACGCCCTGGATGGGTGCCGAGGCTTGCGCCCTGCCTGGGATTCGCTGCCCCGAAGGGAACCTGCTATACATTCCATACTCTGAAGCTGAGGCGCGCGGCGGTTTTGTATGTAAGCCCCAAGCCCGTAAGCCGGTAAGTCCTGACCGCCCGCGTCGTTGCGGGCCGTCCAGCCGCCCGTGCGATTTCCGTCATCCCTGTCAGGAGTCTCCCATGCAGGTAGAAACGCTCGACCGGACCACGCCGTCCGGAGTCCACTACACACGCTACAGCCGGCCCGCCATCATTCTGCATTGGCTCGTTTTCCTGCTGGTCGCCCTGGCCTTGTTCGCGATCGAGATACGCGGGCCGCGCGGCAGCGATTCCCGCACGCTGTGGACGGGCATCCATATCTGGGCCGGCTGTACGGTGCTGGTGTTGATGGCGATCCGCCTGGCCTGGCGGCTGGTGCACGGCGTGCCGGCGGCCGAGGCGGGCGGCGGCTTCGTGGCCGCCTGTGCCCGCGCGATGCATTGGTTGTTCTACGTCGTGCTGATCGCGCAGCCGCTGCTGGGTATCCTGATGACCAATATGGCGGGGCGGCCGGTGAGCCTGATGGGGACCGACTGGTCCTTCTCGCTGGTTGGCGCGCATCCGGAACTGCGGCCCAATGTCCGGGCCGCGCACCTGTTCATCGGCAACGCCCTTTACTACCTGATCGGCCTGCACGCGCTGGCCGCGCTGTGGCATCAATTCATCCGGCGCGACGGCACCTTGCGCAAGATGCTGTAAGGCGGGTCGGCCGGCCGGCTGGCCGGCGCCCGGTCAGCCGCGCACGTAGTAGACGCGCATGGCCTGCTGCCGCTGCGCGCCGTCCAGCACCTTGATGGTGACGGTGCGGGCGACGAAACCGTCCGGCAGCGTCAGGGTGCCGCTCATGTGCTGGTAGCGGTCCAGGTCCAGCGGCACGGCGTCGGGCGCGATGGTGTCGGTGCGCCCGTTCGGGTAGCGGCCCTCGATGGCGAACTGCACGGTGCCCTTGAAAGGCGCGCCCGCCTTCGCGTTGTCGCGCATGATCAGGACCTGGTAGCCCAACTGGCCGGGCTCGCGGGTCAGCAAGGCCGAGCGCACGCCGATGTTGCTGCCGCGGGGATCGGGCGGAATGGCTTCCTCGAACAACTGGAGATCCTTGTTCAAGGTGGCGATCTGCTGTTGCGCCTGCGCCAGGTCGGTGGTCAGCTTGCCGTGCGTGCTGCGCGCGGCGTCGCGCTGCTGGGTGGCTTCTTCCAACTGCCCTTGCAGGCGCTGGCGGTCCAGGTTGGCGGCGCTGAGTTCGCTGTGCAATTGCTCGGATTGTTCGACGGTCAGGCGTTGCGGGCCATAGTTGGTTTGCAGGAACAGCACGCCGCCCGCTCCCAGGACGATGCCCACCAGCAACAGCACCAGCCAGCGCGGCATGCGCCGGGAGCGCTTGCCGGGCTGATATACCGAGGGTTTAAAAACAGAGCGCTGCGACCGTCCGAACATCCCATCCGTCCAAAAAATACTGTGTTTTGTGCAACGTGCGCGCGCGGCATGCCCCGGGCGCGCCCGCGTGAGGCGCTACAGGATACCCGCTACGGGCTGGGCATAGGCGCTTCGACAAGCCTCGTTGCGCTCATTGATATTGTGAAATATTCAGGATTCCGAAGTATTTCGCCCCGCGCTTTCCCCAGGCCCCGTCGCGCCGATCGTCCCGCCAGCCAGCATGGCATCCAGTTCGGCCAGCCGCTGCGGCGTGCCGACGTCGACCCAGCGCCCGTCGTGCCGCGACCCTCGCGCCGTGCCGCGCGCGATGGCCTCGACCAGCAGGGGAGCGAGCCGGGCCGGCGTGCCGGGCTGTACCCCGGCGAACAGGCTGGGATGGTAGACGCCGATCCCGGCATAGGTCAAACGACGCCCGCCCGTGGCGGCCAGGACGCCGTTTTCCAGCAGGTGGAAGTCGCCTTGCGGGTGATGTTCGGGGTTGTCCACCATCAGCAGCCAGGCCTGGCCGCGCGCCGCGTCGAGCGCGCCGGCCTGGGCGTATGCCTGCGCCGGGTCCCAGTCGCACCAGACGTCGCCGTTGACTACCAGGAAGGGCGCGTCGCCCAGTTGCGGCAACGCCTGCGCGATGCCGCCCGCGGTTTCCAGGGCCCGCGGTTCCGGCGAATAGCGCAAGCGCGCGCCGAAGGCGGCGCCGTCGCCCAGGGCGGCCTCGATGCGTTCGCCCAGCCAGGCATGGTTGATCACGATGTCGGCGATGCCGGCCGCGACCAGGCGGCGGATGTGCCAGACGATCAGCGGTTGGCCGCCGACGCGCAGCAGCGGCTTGGGCAGGGTATCGGTCAGGGGGCGCATGCGTTCGCCGCGGCCCGCCGCCAGGATCATGGCGCGCACGTGGGTCCGCCCCATCAGAAGGTGTAGCCCACGCCGGGCTGGCGGTCGTCCAGCTTGTCCAGTAGGCGCAGCAGCGGCGCGAAGACGCCGTAGCGGGCGGCGACCTGGCGGACGTAAGCGTTCACTCGCGGGATGTGGGCCAGGTAACCGGCCTTGCCGTCGCGGTGATGCAGCCGGGCGAAGACGCCCAGGATGCGCAGGTTGCGTTGCAGGCCCATCCATTCATAGGCGCGGTGGAAGTCGGCGAAATCGGCGTCCACCGGCAGGCCGGCGGCGCGCGCCATTTCCCAGTAGCGGATGGCCCAGTCCAGTTGCTGGGGCTCTTCCCAGGTGGTGCGGGCGTCCATGACCAGGGAGGCCACGTCATATGTGAGCGGGCCGGCGAGCGCGTCCTGGAAGTCGATGATGCCCGGGTTCGGGCCATAGCGGTCCTCGTCGCAGACCATCAGGTTGGGAGAGTGGAAGTCCCGGTGCACCAGCACCGAGGGCTGCGCGCCGTTGCTGGCCGACAGCAGGGCGAACACCCGGTCCAGGTCCTGGCGGCTCTTGTCGTCGAGTTCCGCGCCGTGATGGCGGCCCACGTACCACTCCGGGAACAGTTCCAGTTCGGCGGCCAGGCGGGCGGTGTCGTAGGCCGGCAGGCCGGTGGTCGCCGCCTGCTGCATGCGGACCAGGGCCGCCAGCGCCTGGCGGTACAGCGTCTGCAGTTCCGCGTCGGCCAGGCCGGCCTGGATGCGCTGGTAGTACGTTTCGCGGCCGAGGTCGGTCAGCAGCAGCATGCCTTGCGCCAGGTCCTGGGCAAGGACGCGGGGGACATTCAGGCCGGCGTCGTCCAGCAGGCCGGCGACGTGGATGAAGGGGCGGCAGTCCTCGTGCGCGGGCGGCGCGTCCATGACGATGAGGCTGCCGGCGCCGGCGTCCAGGCGGAAGTAACGGCGGAAACTGGCGTCGCTGGAGGCCGGCGCCAGGGTGGCGACGTCCAGGCCGAGATCGGCGGGCAGGCTGCGCAGCCAGTGACGGATCTGGTCCTGGCGGAGATCGGGTGTGGAGTTCAAGAGGGGGCGACCTGGAGGAAAAATGCTGTTTTAATCGCGTATCCCGTCCATTTTAAGGGCGGGATACGCCGCCACGCGGCTTCTCTATAATACCGGCTCGCCGCGGTGGGCGAAGGAACCCGTTTGTCCGTTCCGCGCCTGCTGTCATCTCCTTTTTTTCAGGTTTCTTCATACGTGCGCATGGTCCGGTGGTTGATCCTATTCCTTGCTGGCGCGGCCGCGGCCGCTCAGGCGCAAGTCCCAGCGGACTCGTCCGTCGACAATTGGAACAAGACGGCGTCCAAGAACATGGCCAAGCAGAACGCCAAGACCAAGGCGAAGCCGGCGACGCCCGCGCCGAACTCGGTGCAGGTCATGGGGTTGAAAGACGAAGGCACGGGCTTGCGCAGCTCCACCGGCTTGCGGGTGCACCGGGTCGACGGCGATAACCTGGCCGGCTACATGGAAGCCGACCAGATCGACGGCGATCCCGACTCCAACGTGACGCTGACGGGCAACGCCCAGGTGCGCCGCATGGACACCATCATCAAGGGCGACAAGATCAACTACCGCCGCGTCGACGGCGTGGCCACCAGCGAAGGCCACGCCCGCCTGCTGCGCGATGGCTCGCTGGCCATCGGCCCGGCCATGAGCTACAACGTCGACACGAATACCGGCGCCCTGGACAAGCCCGATTTCTGGCTCGGCGCGACCGGCGGCCGCGCGCAGGCGGACCATGCGGATATTTTCAGCCGCTCGACCATGCGCCTGAACCAGGTCACCTACACCGCCTGCTCCTGCGAGAACCCGGCGTGGTACATCAAGGCCGATTCGATCGACCTGGACTTCGATGAAAACGAGGGCATGGCGCGCGACGGCGTGCTGTATTTCAAGGACACGCCCATCCTGACGTGGCCATACATGACCTTCCCGGTCAAGAAAGAGCGCAAGTCGGGTTTCCTGCTGCCGACCTATGGATCGAGCAGCCGCAGCGGTTTCGACCTCCAGGTTCCGTACTACTTCAATCTCGCGCCCAACTACGACCTGACGCTGACGCCGCGCTACCTGAGCAAGCGCGGCCCGCAGATCGGCGGCGAGTTCCGTTATCTCGGCCCGACGTATAGCGGCTCCCTGATGGGAACCTATCTGTCGAACGACGCGCAGACCGGCCAGAGCCGGTATATGTACAGCACCAAGCATTACCAGAACCTGGGCAATGGCTTCTACACGAGCTGGAACGTGTCCGGGGTTTCCGACGGCGATTATTTCCGCGACTTCACGTCGATCGGCTTGAACGATTCGTCCCAGACCTATCTGCCGCGGCAGGGCATGGTCGGCTGGAACAACCGCTATTGGCAGACCTATGTGCAGGTCTACAAGTACCAGACCCTGCAGGATCCGGACGCGCCCATCGTGCCGCCGTACAACAAGGAGCCCGAGCTCTCGTTGAACGGCCAGCGCTATGACCTGAATGGCTTCGACCTGGAGTTCACCAGCACGGCGACCCGTTTTTCGCGGCCGCTCTTCGAGGATACGCACTACGGTCCCGATGGCGATCGCCTGATGATGTATCCGACGATCTCGTATCCGATCGTGCGGCCGGGCTGGTACATCACGCCCAAGGTCGGGCTGAACTTCACGCAGTACCAGAACACCAAGTGGTATCCGGACGATAACGCCGGCTTCGGCAGCGGCGCCTACGATTATCCGCGCAGCGCCTCCCGGACCCTGCCCATCATGTCGCTCGATGCGGGCATGACCTTCGAGCGCGATACGACCCTGTTCGGCAAGGCGTCCACGCAGACCCTGGAGCCGCGCCTGTTCTACCTGCGCGTGCCGTACCGGGACCAGTCGCGCATGCCGGTCTACGATACCTCGCTGGCGGACTTCAGCTTCTCGCAGGCCTTCGAGGAAAACATCTATTCCGGCGGCTGGGACCGTATCGCCAACGCCAACCAGCTTACCGCGGCCTTGACCACGCGCTGGCTGGACGCCGATACCGGTTTCGAGCGCCTGTCGCTGTCGGCCGGCCAGCAGTTCTACTTCGAAGACCAGAAGGTGACGCTGCCCGGCGAGCAGCCGCGCACCGACGTGCGTTCGGCCTACCTGGTCGCCGCCAGCGCCGCGCTGACCGACACCTTGTCGACCTCGGTCGAGGGACAGTGGAATCCGTACGATTCGCGCTGGGCGCGCGGCCTGATTTCCGCGCGCTGGACGCCCCAGCGGGCGACGTCGGTGTCGCTGTCCTATCGCTACCAGCGCGATCCGCAGACCGTGGCCGGTTACACCAATTACCAGCCGGCGGGCCAGAACCAGGTCAGCCTGGCTTTCCAGTGGCCCTTCTCCAGCCGCTGGTCCGGCGTCGGCCGCATCGACTATTCGATGCGTGGCGGGGACGGGGTCGTCGACCCCTATACCGGCCAGCCCGCGCAGCGGCGCGTGACGCAGGCCATCGCCGGCGTGGAGTACAAAGGCGATTGCTGCTGGACCGGACGTTTCGTGTTCCAGCGCTATGCTGTGTCGTCAACCGATGTGAACAATGCTTTCTTCTTCCAGCTCGAACTGACCGGCCTGGGCTCTCTCGGCACCGATCCGCTGAAGCTGATGAAGAAGAACATCCCCGGGTACGAGATGGTGAATCCTCCCGTGCAGCCCGGAACGAGTTTTGAAAGGTACGAATGATGCGTCGTGTGTTTGTCCCCAAAGCCGCCTGGCGCGGTGTCCTGTCCGCCGCCCTGTTGGCCATCTATGCCGCGACGCCGTCGCCCGCCTGGTCGGCGGACACGCCCGCCAAGGGCGCGGCCAGGAAGTCCGCCGCCTCGTCGCACGGCAAGGCCGCGGCGCCCGCGCCGGCAGCCGCCACGCCCGCGCCGCCGGCCGAGCAATTCGCCGACGGCATCGCGGCGATCGTCAACAAGGACGTGATCACCTTGCGTGAAGTGCGGGAAGCGACCCAGGTCGCCGCCGCCGAACTGACGCGCCAGAAGATTCAACTGCCGCCGCAGGACGTCCTGCAGCGCCAGGTGCTGCAACGCCTGATCATGCAGCGCCTGCAGCGCCAGGAAGCCGACCGCATGAACATCAAGGTCGACAAGGCGACGGTCGACCAGGCCATCGGCACCGTGGCCGCGCGCAACAAGCTTTCGGTGGATCAGTTGCGCCAGGAAGTCGAGAAGAGCGGCATCACGTGGGAGCAGTACCGGCGCAACATTTCCGACGAAGTGTTGTCCGACCGGCTGCGCGCCCGCACCGTGGATGCGAACATCATCATTTCCGACGCGGAAGTCGACGCCTACCTGAAGGAACAGCAGCGCCGCCGCGGCGGCGCGCCGGCGCCGATGCAGCCGCAGCAGCCGGTGGCGCCCGAGCCGGTTGCCGCCGCGCCCGCCGCCGCCGACCGCGTGGCCCTGGCGCAGATCCTGGTGCGCGTGCCGGACGGTTCCACGCCCGACCAGGTGGCCGCGCTGCGCAAGAAAGCCGAGGACCTGCTGGCCCGCGTCAAGAGCGGCAGCGATTTCGCCAGCGTGGCGGCGGCCGCGTCGGACGGTCCCGAGGCCTTGCAGGGCGGCGCCATGGGCGTGCGTCCGCTGGACGGCTGGCCCGACCTGTTCGTGCGCGCCATCGCCAATCTGTCCCGGGGCCAGATATCCGGCATCATCCAGAGCGGCAACGGCTTCCATATCCTGAAGGTGCTGGACCGCGCCAGCGGTGCCGCGCCCGCACCGGCCCCGGCGCCCGCGCCGGCGCCGCAGGCCATGCCGCAGCAGCCGCGCGGCCTCGGCGCCCCGCAAGGTCCGATGCAGGTGACGCAGACGCACGCGCGCCACATCTTGATCAAGACGTCCGCGGTGGTCAATGACGCGCAGGCGCGCCAGCGCCTGGAACTGCTGCGCCAGCGCATCGTGTCGGGCGGCGAGGACTTCGCCACCCTGGCCAAGCAGAATTCCCAGGACGCCAGCGCGCCGCAAGGCGGCGACCTGGGCTGGTTGAGCCCGGGCGAAACCGTGCCGCCGTTCGAGGCGGCGATGAACGCCCTGAAGGTCGGCGAAGTCAGCGAACCCATCCAGTCGCCGTTCGGCTGGCACCTGATCCAGGTGCTGGAGCGGCGCGAGAAGGACGTGGCCGACGAAATGCAGCGCATGCAGGCGCGCCGCATCCTGTTCGAGCGCCGCGCCGAGCCGGCCTTCGAGGATTACCTGGATCAGTTGCACGATCAGGCCTACATCGACAATCGTCTCGAAAAGCAGGCCCAGCGCGAGCAGGCCGACCATTGATCGGGCAGGGAAGCGGTTCATGACCCGGCATCAGGCTCGCAAGCGCTTCGGCCAGCATTTCCTGGTCGATGAAAGCGTGGTGGATGCGATCGTGCGGGCCATCGCGCCCGCGCGCGAGGACCGGCTGGTGGAGATCGGCCCCGGCCTGTCCGCGCTTACCGCGCCCTTGCTGCGGCAGGCGGCGCGCTTGACGGCGGTTGAAATCGATCGGGACCTGGCGCAGCGCCTGCGCGGCCAGTATCCGGCCGATCGGCTGACCGTGGTCGAGGCCGACGCGCTGACGGTCGATTTCGCGGCTTTCGGCGATGGGCTGCGCGTGGTGGGCAATCTGCCCTACAACATCTCCAGCCCTTTGCTCTTTCACCTGATGACGTGCGCGGACCAGGTGCGCGACCAGCATTTCATGCTGCAGCGCGAGGTCATCGACCGCATGGTGGCGCAGCCGTCGTCGGCCGATTACGGCCGCCTGTCGGTGATGCTGCAATCGCGCTATCGCATGGAAAAACTGTTCGACGTCCCGCCGGAGGCATTCGATCCGCCGCCGCGCGTGGTGTCGGCCGTGGTGCGCATGGTGCCCTTGCCGGCCGAGCGTCCGCGTCCACGCAGCGAGGCGGCGCTGGAACAGGTGGTGGCCAAGGCCTTCGCGCAGCGCCGCAAGATGTTGCGCCGCGCGCTGGGGGATTGGGCGGCCGTGGTGCCGTGGGATGACCTGGGCATCGCGCCGACCGCGCGCGCGGAGGAAGTGCCGGTCGAGCGCTTCATCGCGCTGGCCGATGCGCTGCAGGATGCCGGCCTGGTCGGTCCGTCGCGCCCGCATAGCGCCGAGCTGGACGGCTGACGACTGACGGTCGCCACGGCGGCCTTTTGCCGTTTTCCGCCGTCTTTCCTGCCGTATCTCCTGCCGCGTTTTCCGCTTTTTTTCAGCCTGCCTGCCGTCCCGCCAGGAACAAGCGCGTCGCGTCGCGCGCGCGGTCTGCCAGCAGTTCCGCCGCGCGGGCGCATGCCTGCTCCAGCGTGATCGGCCCGGGCGCCAGGCTGAAGGCGGCGACGATGCCGGCCTCGTTCAACCGCTCATAGCCCGCGCCCAGCGATCCGGCCAGGGCCACGACCGGCACGCCGGCGGCCTTGCCGATGCGGGCCACGCCGGCCGGCGTCTTGCCGTGCAGCGTCTGTTCGTCCATCCGGCCCTCGCCGGTGAAGGCCAGGTCCGCGCCCTGCATGGCGGCGGCCAGGCCGCCCAGTTCCGCGACTAGTTCCACGCCGGGCCGGAAGCGCGCGCCCAGGAAGGCATGCGCGGCGAAACCCAGGCCGCCGGCCGCGCCGGCGCCCGGCGCATCGCGCTCGTCGCGGCCCAGGGTCCGCGCGCAAAGATCGGCGAAGACCGCCAGGGCGGCATCCAGTTCGGCCACCTGGGCCGGCGTCGCTCCTTTCTGCGGACCGAATACCGCCGAGGCGCCTTTAGGGCCGCACAAGGGGTTGTCGACGTCGCAGGCCACTTCGATGCGTATCCGCCCCAGCCTGGGATCCAGCTCGCGGGTGTCCAGCCGGGCGGCATGCGCCAGCGCGCCGCCGCCGGGCGCCAGCAGGCCGCCGTCGGCGTCCAGGATGCGCAGGCCCAGGGCGCTCAACAGTCCCGCGCCGGCGTCGTTGGTGGCCGACCCGCCCAGTCCCAGGATGATGCGTTGCGCGCCGGCGTCCAGGGCGGCGCGCAGCAGCTCGCCCACGCCGTGGCTGGTCGCGCGCATGGGATCGCGGCGCGCCGGCGGCACTTGTTCCAGGCCCGCGGCCGCCGCCATTTCGATCACCGCGGTATGCGGCTCGATCCAGCCCCAGGCGGCTTCGACCGTCTCGCCCAGCGCGTCCCGCACGCGCGTGCGGCGCCATTGCCCGCCGGTCGCCTGCAAGACCGCGTCGACCGTGCCTTCGCCGCCGTCCGCCATCGGCACGCAGACGATCTCGGCGTCGGGGCAGGCCTCGCGCACGCCGCGCGCGATCGCGGCGGCGGTGTCGGGCGCGGACAGGCTTTCTTTGAAGGAGTCGGGAGCGATGACGATTTTCACGTGCGGCCTCGTTGCGCGGGAGGATGAAATTTTTCTTGCCGCGCCATCATACCCGCGCGCGGTCATAGAGCCCGTGGGCCGGTAGGCGTACCATATGACGCTTGCCCAATCACAAGAGGATTCGTCATGGCAGTGCTGCGCCGCACCAAAATCGTTGCCACCCTTGGGCCCGCCACCTCCAGTTCCGAGCGCATCGAAGCGCTGGTGCGTGCCGGCATGGACGTGGCGCGCCTGAATTTCTCGCATGGCGAAGCGGACGACCACCGCCGGCGCGCGCAACTGGTGCGCGAGGCCGCGGAGAAGCAGGGGCGCTTCGTCGCCCTGATGGGCGATCTGCAAGGACCGAAGATCCGCATCGCGCGCTTCAAGGACCGCAAGGTGACGCTGCGCGTGGGCGCGGCGTTCACGCTGTCGAACAGCCATCCCTATGAGGATGGCGACGAGAACATCGTCGGCATCGATTATCCGGAACTGGTGCAGGACTGCCGGCCGGGCGACGAACTGCTGCTCGACGACGGCCGCGTGGTGCTGCGGGTGGACAGCGTGGATGTCGATTCAGTGTACACCACCGTGATGGTGGGCGGACCGTTGTCGAACAACAAGGGCATCAACCGGCGCGGCGGCGGCCTGTCCGCGCCCAGCCTGACCGACAAGGATCGCGCCGACATCAAGGTGGCGGCGGAGTTGAAGCTGGACTACATCGCGGTGTCTTTTCCGCGCTATGGCTCCGACATCGATGAGGCGCGCGCGCTGGTGCGCGCGGCGGGCAGCCAGGCCTGGATCATCGCCAAGATCGAACGGGCCGAGGCGGTGGCCGACGACGAGGCGCTGGACGCGCTGATCCGCGCCAGCGACGGCGTCATGGTGGCGCGCGGCGACCTGGGCGTGGAGGTGGGCGACGCGGAACTGGTGGGCATCCAGAAGCGCATCATCCAGCACGCGCGCACCTTGAACAAGGTGGTCATCACGGCGACGCAGATGATGGAGTCGATGATCAGCAACCCGGTGCCCACGCGCGCCGAAGTGTCGGACGTGGCGAACGCGGTGCTGGATTACACCGACGCGGTGATGCTGTCGGCGGAGAGCGCTTCCGGCGAATATCCGGTGGAAGCGGTGGAGGCCATGGCGCGCGTCTGCCTGGGCGCGGAAAAGCATCCGACCACCACCCATTCGCATCACCGCCTGGGCGAAACCTTCAGCCGCTGCGACGAAACCATCGCGCTGGCGGCCATGTACGCGGCCAACCATTTTCCCGGCATCAAGGCCATCATCGCCCTGACCGAAAGCGGCCACACGCCGCTGATCATGTCGCGCATCCGATCCGGCGTGCCCATCTATTGCTACAGCCCGCATGGCATCACGCAGAACCGCGTGGCGATGTTCCGCGGCGTGTCGACCGTACCCTTCGATCCCTCGGCCTACGATCCCGCCGACCTCAGCAATGCCGCCATCGGCGAACTGAAGCGCCGCGGCCGCGTCGAGACGGGCGACTGGGTCATCCTGACCAAGGGCGATTTCTATCGCGACAGCGGCGGGACCAACGGGATGAAGCTGCTGGCGGTGGAGTAGGGGCGTGCGATGCGAGGCGTGTCATGGGGCCGGTAGCCATCGCCCCATCGCCTCGCCTGCTTCAGGAGTTGGCGGGCGCGAAGTCGACGTCCTTGCTCTGGACGACGCCGCCGGCGCGACCGGGCGCCTTTTGATTGCGCCAGTACATATTCGTATGGCTGATGACCGCTTCCGGCGGCGGCGCGCCTCTTTGCGTCAGGTCTATGGTCGTATGGGCGTCGCCGACCAATGTCGCGTCATAGCCGCGAACCAATGCGCCGTGCAGCGTCGATCGCACGCACATGTCCGTCTGGGCGCCGGTCACGACGAGCTTGCCGACGCGTAGCCTGGCAAGCACCTGTTGGAGATCGGTATCTTCAAACGCGTCACGATACTTTTTTTCGACGATCGCCTCTCCCGGCGCCGGCGCAAGCTCGTCGACGATCCGCCACGCCTCGCTATTCGTCTCGAGCTCTTCGTCCGTGTGCCGGACCCAGATAACAGGTGCTTGCGCGCTACGCGCCCGTTCGACGAGCACGTTGACCGCGTCGAGCACTTCCTGGCGCCGGTATGCGCTCGCGACGACGCCGTTTTGAAGATCGATGACGATTAATGCAGTGTTGGGGCGATCGTTCAACGTGGTCATGGGAAGAATCTCTTGGGATGAGCACGCATCTTAACCGCCGGCAACCCGGGCCGATGACTTCAGGCGAATAGAAGTCGCGCCTACCCGAAGAACCAGTAGCAAACCCCGATCGACGCCAGCACGCCTGCCAGGTCCGCCAGCAGCGCGCACCCGACCGCGTGCCGCGCGCGGCGGATGCCGACGGCGCCGAAGTACACGGCGAGGACGTAGAAGGTGGTTTCGGTGCTGCCCTGCATGGTGGCGGCGAGCAGGGCGGGGAAGCTGTCCACGCCGAAGTGCGACATGGTGTCCAGCATCATGGCGCGCGCGGCGCTGCCGGAGAAGGGCTTGACCAGCGCCGTGGGCAGGGCGTCGACGAAACGGGCGTCCAGGCCGCCGGCGTGGGCCAGCCAGCGGATGCCGTTCAGCAGGAAGTCCAGCGCGCCCGACGCCCGCAGCACGCCCACGGCGCACAGCATGGCCACGAGATAGGGCAGCAGGTCGCGGGCGATGTCGAAGCCCTGGCGCGCGCCGTCGATGAAGCTTTCGTAGAGCGGCACTTTCTTCCACGCGCCGATCAGCAGGAAGGCCATGATGATGCCGAACAGCGCCAGGTTGCCCATCAGGGACGAAAGCGCGTTGATGGCTGCCGAGGACAGCCCCGCCAGCAGGCCGCCGAAGCCGCCCAGCACCAGCGCAGCGCCGCCCAGCCACAGCAGCACCACCGGATCGTGCAGGCGCAGCCGCTGGCAGCAGGCGACGGCCAGCAGGCCCGTCAGGGTGGAGGCGCAGGTGGCCAGCAGGATGGGCAGGAATACCAGCGTCGGATCGCTGGCGCCCTGCTGGGCGCGGTACATGAAAATCGTCACCGGCAGCACCGTCAGCGAGGACGCGTTCAGCACCAGGAAAAGAATCTGCGCGTTGCTCGCCCGCTCCGGCGTGGGATTGAGCGTTTGCAGTTCGCGCATCGCGCGCAGGCCGATGGGCGTGGCGGCGTTGTCCAGCCCCAGCCCGTTGGCGGCGAAGTTCAAGGTGATCAGGCCGATGGCGGGATGGCCGCGCGGGACTTCCGGCATCAGGCGGGCGAACAGCGGGCCCAGCAGGCGCGCCAGGCGCTCCACCAGCCCGGCCTGCTCGGCGATGCGCAGGAAGCCCAGCCAGAGGGTCAGCGTGCCGAACAGCAGCACCATGATCTCCACCGACAGCCGCGCCATGTCGAACAGGGCGTCGACCATGGCGGCGAAGACCTGCGGCTCTCCGCCCAGCCAGCGCACCAGCGCGGCGCCCGCCGCCGCGACGAAGAAGGCCAGCCAGAGCCGGTTCAGCATGTGCTCAGTCGTCGCTCTTGGGATCGAGATGCGGGAACAGGACTTCCGTATAGCCGAGCTTGGTCAGGTCGGTCATGCGGGTCGGATAGAGGCGGCCGATCAGGTGGTCGCATTCGTGCTGCACCACGCGCGCGTGGAAACCCTCGGCCTCGCGCTCGATGGGCGCGCCCGCCGGATCGACCCCCGAATAGCGGATGTGGCGGTAGCGCGGCACCAGCCCGCGCAGGCCGGGCACCGACAGGCAGCCTTCCCAGCCTTCCTCCATCTCGTCGCCGATGGGCGTGATGACGGGGTTGCACAGGATGGTGCGCGGCACGGCCGGCGCGTCCGGGTAGCGTTCGCTGCGATCGAAACCGAAGATGACCAGTTGCAGGTCGACGCCGATCTGCGGCGCGGCCAAGCCGACGCCGCCGGCGGCCGCCATGGTCTCGAACATGTCTTCGATCAGCGCTTGCAGTTCGGGCGTGCCGAAGGCCTGCACCGGCTGGGCCACGCGCAGCAGGCGCGGATCGCCCATTTTCAGGATCTGGCGAATCATGTCAGTCGGCCTGGCTGCCGCGCTGGATGAATTCGATCTTGTAGCCGTCCGGATCCTCGACGAAGGCGATGACGGTGGTGCCGTGCTTCATCGGGCCGGCCTCGCGCGTCACCTTGCCGCCGCGCTCGCGGACCTTGTCACAGGCTTCGTAGGCATTGGGGACTTCCAGGGCGATATGGCCGTAGCCGTTGCCCAGGTCGTAGCTGGAGGTATCCCAGTTGTGCGTCAGTTCGAGCACGGCGCCGTCGGCTTCGTCCTGGTAGCCGACGAAGGCCAGCGTGAACTTGCCGTCCGGATAGTCCCGCTTGCGCAGCAGGCGCATGCCCAGTACGTGGGTGTAGAACTCGATCGACTTTTCCAGGTCGCCGACGCGCAGCATGGTGTGAAGGATACGCATGGGGGAGGACTCCTAGTGCAAAGCGATATTGTAGAAGTAGCTGATGATAAACCCAGGCCGGCCCTTCCTCCCCGTACCAGGCGGCCGCTGCCTGGGAACCCGGCTCAAAACGTCGGCAGGGACGCCGGATCGTGGCGGCGCAGGATGTCGCGCGCCTGTTCGTAACCGGGCAGGATGTGGCCCACTTCCGCCCAGAAATTGCTGCTGTGGTTCATCTCGCGCAGATGCGCCAGCTCATGGGCGATGACGTAGTCGATGATGGCCGGCGAGAAATGGATGAGGCGCCAGTTCAGCATGATGTGCCCGTCGCTGGTGCACGACCCCCACCGCGTGGCGGCGGAAGACAGCCGCCAGCGCTTGATCTTCAGGCCGCTGGCCTGCAGGAAATAGCCCAGCCGGGCGCCGAACCAGACGCCCGCGCGTTGTTGCAGCCAGGCCTGGGCGGCGTCGCGGATGCGCGGGCCGTCTGCATCGGCCGGCAGCGCCAGGCGCAGGAGATCGCCGTCGCGCGGCTGGTCGGCGTCGCCGGCCAGCGCCGCGTGGCGGTCATGCGAACCCAGGGCGATGACGATGCGCTTGCCCAGGTAGGGCAGCGCGCCGCCCGGCTGCCAGCGCGTCTGCGACAGCGCCAACTGTTCCTTGCGGTCGTGCCAGGCCCGCAGCTTGGTGACGATCCAGCGCGATTTCTCCAGCACTGCTTCGTCGATCTGCTTCAGCGTCACCCAATTCGGCGCGGTCACCCGCAGGCCGTCGTCGGTGATGACGAAGCCGATGCTGCGGCGGCGCGAGCGTTGCAGGATGAAGCCGATGGCCTGCTGCGGCGCCTGCACCACGCGCCAGCGGGCGCCGTCGGGCAGGGTGGGGGGGCAGGGCGTGGGGACTTGCAGCAGGGGGCTGGACGGCGCCAGGGAGAAGCCCGGGGCGGGGTTGCCGCTGGTCGTCGGCGCGGGGGGATTTGCCGGGGCCGCCGGGGGCGGGGGCGCGGCGCTTACGGCAGGCAAGCGCTCGGCGCCGTCGCCGGCATCCGGCGCCGGCGCGGTGAACAACAATTCGAGCTGGTTATTCCGCGCCATACCTTTCGGGGTTGAGGCGACGCATCTCGCCTTCTATCCATGCCTGGACCTGGCGATTCAGTTCGTCAGGGGTCTTGCCTTGCGATTCTATCGCGGGTCCGATGCTGACCGTGATCAGGCCCGCCCGCTTGATGAAGGCATTGCGCCGCCAGCATTCGCCGGCATTCAGGGCGATGGGCACGACCGGCGCGCCGGTGCGCGAGGCCAGCAGCGCGCCGCCCATCTTGAAGCGCGTGGTCTTGCCCGGCGCTACCCGCGTGCCCTCGGGGAACAGCAGCGGCCAGCGGCCTTCGTCCAGCCGCAGGCGCCCCTGGCGCACCACCTGTTCGAAGGCGTCGCGCCCCTTGCTGCGATCGATCGCGATCATGCGCAGCAGGGCCAGCCCCCAGCCGAAGCAGGGGACCCAGTGCAGCGAGCGCTTGTAGACGAAGCAGACTTCGCGCGGCATGTAGGCGGGGAAAAACAGCGTCTCCCATGCCGACTGGTGCTTGGACAGGAGAATGGCGGGTCCGTCGGGCAGGTTGTCCCAGCCCTCCACGCGCCAGCGGATGCCGCAGATTACGCGCGCGCCCCACACCGCCAGGCGCGGCCAGCCGACCGTCAGCCGGTAGCGCCAGTGCTGGGGCAGCGGCGCCCACAGGATGCAGGCCAGGGCATAGGGAATGACGGTGATGGACAGGAACAGCAGGTAGACGAGGGAGCGCAGGAAGGCCAAGGTTCAAGCCTCCCCGAGCAGGGTGTCGACCGCGGCGGCGAGGTCGTCGGCCACGCGCGTGCCTTCCGGCATGCCGCCCTTGGCCATGGTCTTGATGCCGTTGCCGGTCTTCACCAGCCAGGGCGCGCAGCCCACCGCGGCGCTGGCCTGAAGGTCGCGCAGCGAATCGCCGATCGCCGGCACGCCGGCCAGGTCGACGTCGTAGCGCGCGGCGATCTGCCGGTACATGCCGGGCAGGGGCTTGCGGCAATCGCAGCCCTCGTCCGGCAAGTGCGGGCAGATGAAAATGGCGTCGATGGCGCCGCCGGCCACCACCACCTCGCGCCGCATCTTGGCGTGGATGGCGTTGAGGGTGGCCATGTCGAACAGGCCGCGCCCCAGGCCGGACTGGTTGGAAGCCACGACCACGGTCCAGTCCGCCTCGCGCAGGCGCGCGATGGCCTGCAGCGAACCGGGCAGCGCGATCCACTCGTCGGGCGATTTGACGAAGGCGTCGCTGTCCTGATTGATGACGCCGTCGCGGTCGAGAATGATCAGTTTCACTGGGCCAGCCTGGAAATGTCCGCTACCTTGTTCATCAAGCCATGCAACTGGGCCAGCAGGGCCAGCCGGTTGGCGCGCACGGCCGGATCGTCGGCCATGACCATGACGTCGGCGAAGAAGGCGTCCACCGGCTCGCGCGCCTGGGCCAGGGTGCTCAGGCTGGCGGCGAAGTCGCCGGCGTCGAACTGCGCCTGGGCGCGCGGGCTGAGGTCGGCGATGGCCTTGGCCAGCGCCTGCTCGGCCGGCTCGGTCAGGCGCGCCGGGTCGAGCGCGGCGATGCCGTCCTCGGCCTTCTTCAGCAGGTTGCCGACGCGCTTGTTGGCGGCGGCCAGGCTGGCGGCCTCCGGCAGCGCGCTGAAGGCGGTGACCGCGCGCACGCGCGCCGACACCTGGTGCAGCGGCGGCGTCAGGGCGATGACGGCATCCACCGCGGCGCGGTCGAAGTCGGCGGCCAACTGGTTGCGATAGCGTTCGTAGATGAAGGCGCTGACCTCGGCGACCGCGCTCTTGAGCTCGGCCGGCGTGATCTGGCCGGCGTCGAAGGTGGCGGCGGCCAGGTCCAGCACGCCGGCCAGCGTCAGGGGGCCGTTCTCGCTGATCTTGAGCAGGCCGCCGGCGGCCAGTTGCTCGAAGGCGCTGATCAGGCCCAGGGCGGCGCGGCGCAAGCCGTAGGGATCGCGTTCGCCGGTGGGCGCCAGGCCGATGCCCCAGATGCCGACCAGCGTCTCGGCGCGCTCGGCGATGAACAGGATGGCGGCGGTCAGGCCGGCGGCGTCGACCGGGGCGTCCATGCGGTTGCGGTACTGCCCGCGCAGGGCCGTCACCACGTCCTCCGGCTCGCCGTCGGCCTGGGCGTAGTAGGCGCCCATGATGCCTTGCAGCTCGGGGAATTCGCCGACCATGTTGGTGCCCAGGTCGGCCTTGGCCAGCATGGCGGCGCGGTCGGCGCGTTGCGCGTCCGCGCCCAGCGCGGCGGCGATGCCGCGGGCGATGGCGCGCACGCGCTCGACGCGCTGCAACTGGCTGCCCAGCTTGTTGTGGTAGACGATGCTGCCCAATTGCTCGACGCGCGCGGCCAGCGGCGTCTTGCGGTCGGTGTCGAAGAAGAACTGCGCGTCGGCCAGGCGGGGGCGCACCACGCGCTGGTTGCCCTCGACGATGTTGACCGGGTTCGCCACCTGCATGTTGCTGACGATCAGGAAGCGATGGGTCAGCTTGCCGGTCGCGGGCGAGAACAGGGGGAAGTACTTCTGGTTCAGCCGCATGGTCAGGATCAGGCATTCCTGCGGCACGTCGAGGAACTGCTCTTCGAACTCGCCCTCGTAGACCGTGGGATGCTCGACCAGCGCGGTGACCTCGTCCAGCAAGGCCGTGACTTCGGGGTCGTCGCCCAGCGTGGCGCCCAGGCGGGCGGCATGCGCGTCGAGCTGGCGCTGGATGTCGGCGCGCCGGTCGTCGAAGGCGGCGATGACGTGGCCCTGCTCCAGCAATTGCGTGGCGTAGCTGTCGGCGTCGGCGATGGCGATGTCGCCCTGGCTCATGAAGCGGTGGCCCAGCGTCTTGCGGCCGGCGATCAGGCCCAGCGTGGCGACCGGCACGATGTCGGCGCCGAACAGCGCCACCAGGCGATGGGCGGGGCGCACGAACTTCACCGTGGTCTGGCCGTCGGCCAGTTGGTAGCTCATGACCTTGGGAATGGGCAGGCCGGCGATGGCGGCATCGATGGCTTCCTGCAGGCCGGCGGCCAGCGCCGCGCCGGGCGCCTTGCCGCGCGCCACCAGCACGTCCTGCTTGCCGTCCGATTCGCGCGCCAGGGTGGCGGCGTCGACGTGTTCCAGGCCCTTGGCGGCCAGCTTCTTGAGCAGGGCGGGGGTGGGCTTGCCGTCGGCGTCCAGGCCGATCTTCACCGGCATCAGCTTTTCGGCGTATTCCTGGTCGGGCGCCTGCGCCAGCACGGCCGACAGGCGCACGGCCAGGCGGCGCGGCGTCGCGTAGGGCTGGACCGCGCAGCCCTCGGCCAGCAGGCCGCGCGCGGCCAGCGTGGCGCGCACGCCTTCGGCGAAGGACAGGCCCAGCTTGCGCAAGGCCTTGGGCGGGAGTTCCTCGGTCAGCAGTTCGACCAGCAGGGGGCGGGTGGATGCATTCATCGTTTGGGACATTACGCGGCCTCCGTCTTCGGGGCCGTCGCCAGCATGGGGAAGCCCAGCCGTTCGCGCGATTCGTAATAGGATTGCGCGATGGCGCGCGAGAGGTTGCGGATGCGGCCGATGTAGGCGGCGCGTTCGGTCACGCTGATGGCGCCGCGCGCATCCAGCAGGTTGAAGGTGTGGGCCGCCTTGAGCACCGCCTCGTAGGCCGGCAGGGCCAGCGGCACGTCCATCAGGCGCTTGGCCTCGGACTCGTAGTCGTTGAAGTGCGCGAACAGCATGTCTGCCGAGGAGTGCTCGAAGTTGTAGGTCGACTGCTCCACTTCGTTCTGGTGGAACACGTCGCGGTAGTACACGGGACGTCCGTTGACGCCCTGGGTCCAGACCAGGTCATAGACGCTCTGCACGTCCTGCAGGTACATGGCCAGGCGCTCCAGGCCATAGGTGATCTCGCCGGTGGTGGGCGTGCAGTTCAGGCCGCCGACCTGCTGGAAGTAGGTGAACTGGGTCACTTCCATGCCGTTGAGCCAGACTTCCCAGCCCAGGCCCCAGGCGCCCAGCGTGGGGTTTTCCCAGTCGTCCTCGACGAAGCGGATGTCGTGCTGGCGCGGGTCGATGCCCAGCGCTTCCAGCGAGCCGATGTACAGGTCGAGGATTTCCGGCGGCGCCGGCTTCAGGACGACCTGGTACTGGTAGTAGTGCTGCATCCGGTTCGGGTTTTCGCCATAGCGGCCGTCCTTCGGGCGGCGCGACGGCTGCACGTAGGCCGCGCGCCAGGGCTCCGGCCCGATGGCCCGCAGGAAGGTGGCGGTGTGCGACGTGCCCGCGCCCACTTCCATGTCGTAGGGTTGCAGCAGCGCGCAGCCCTGCTTGTCCCAGTATTCCTGGAGTTTGAGGATGATTTGCTGAAAAGTGAGCATAGGGCGTGGCGCGTCGGGCGCCGGCTGTCGATGACAAACCCGGCATTTTAACTGGAGCGGCCGGGGGACGTATTATGCGTAATCCAGGGCGCCCGGCCCGACCGTTCGCCCGCCGGGCGGCGCCGTCCGTCCGCACGATCATCTACAACGAGGAGCTACACCCATGTCCGACCTGATCAAGGTGGAAGTCGCCGACGGCATCCAGATCATCACCGTCAACCGCCCCGACGCCCGCAACGCCATCAACCTGCCCGCCGCCCAGGCGATGGCGGCCGCCCTGGACGAGCTGGACAGCCGGCCGGACGTGCGCATCGGCATCCTGACCGGCGCCGGCAATACGTTTTCCTCGGGCATGGACCTGAAGGCCTTCGCCCAGGGCGGGGAGCGCCCGCTGGTCGCCGGCCGCGGCTTCGCCGGGCTGAACGAACGCCCCCCCAAGAAGCCCCTGATCGCGGCCGTGGAAGGCTACGCGCTGGCCGGCGGCTGCGAAATGGCCCTGGCCTGCGACCTCATCGTGGCCGCGCGCAACGCGAATTTCGGCCTGCCGGAGGTCAAGCGCGGCCTGGTGGCGGGCTCGGGCGGCATGCTGCGCCTGCCGCGCCGCCTGCCGTATCACATCGCCATGGAAATCGTGCTGACCGGCGACATGCTCTCCGCCGAACGCGCTCACGCCTACGGCCTGGTCAACCGCCTGACCGAGCCGGGACAGGCGCTGGAAGGCGCGCTGGCGCTGGCCCGCGCCATCGTCGAAAACGGCCCCCTGGCCGTGCAGACCGCCAAGAGCATCGTGTCGCAGTCCGGCGATTGGGACCAGGAGGGCATGTTCGACCGCCAGCGCCCGCTGATCGCCCACATTTTCACCTCCGCCGACGCCAAGGAAGGCGCCACCGCCTTCGCCGAGAAGCGCAAGCCGGTCTGGCAGGGCAAGTAGGCCGCGGGCCGGCCCGGCGTGGTCGTACAATCCGGACCGGCATGCGTGCCGGCCCGGCGTTGCTCGTCCGTGGCCGCGCGCTATTTCGTTTCGTTTACCCACTTCTGCCCGTTTCCCGCCATGACCGTCACCATCAAGGAAGAGGATTTCATCCAGTCGATCGCCGATGGAATCCAGTTCATCAGCTACTACCATCCGGTCGACTACATCCGCCACCTGGCGCGCGCCTACGAGCGCGAGGAAAGCCCGGCCGCGCGCGACGCCATCGCGCAGATCCTGACCAACTCGCGCATGTGCGCCGAGGGCAAGCGTCCGCTGTGCCAGGACACGGGCATCGTGAACGTCTTCCTCAAGGTCGGCATGAACGTGCGTTTCGACACGCAGCGCAGCCTTCAGGAACTCTGTGACGAGGGCGTGCGGCGCGGCTACACCAATCCCGACAACCCGCTGCGCGCCTCGGTGCTGGAAGATCCGCTGTTCTCCCGCCGCAACACCAAGGACAACACGCCCTGTATCGTCAACGTCGAGCTGGTCCCCGGGGACAAGGTCGACGTGCAGATCGCCTCCAAGGGCGGCGGTTCGGAAAACAAGTCCAAGTTCGTCATGCTCAATCCCAGCGATTCGCTGGTCGACTGGGTGCTGAAGACGGTGCCCACCATGGGCGCGGGCTGGTGTCCTCCGGGCATGCTGGGCATCGGCGTCGGCGGCACGGCCGAGAAGGCGGCGCTGCTGGCCAAGCAGTCGCTGATGGAAGACATCGACATGTACGAGCTGCTCGAACGCGGCCCCCGGACCAAGCTGGAGGAACTGCGCATCGAGCTGTACGAAAAGGTCAATGCGCTGGGCATCGGCGCCCAGGGCCTGGGCGGCCTGACCACGGTGCTGGACGTCAAGATCGCCACCTTCCCGACCCACGCGGCCTCGCTGCCCGTGGCCATGATCCCCAACTGTGCGGCCACGCGCCACGCGCATTTCGAGCTGGACGGCTCGGGCCCGGCGCACCTGACGCCGCCGTCGCTGTCCGAATGGCCCGAGGTGCACTGGGCGCCCGACTACAACAAGTCCAAGCAGGTCGACCTGAACACGCTGACGCGCGAGGAAGTGGCGAGCTGGAAGCCGGGCCAGACCCTGCTGTTGTCGGGCAAGATGCTGACCGGCCGCGACGCCGCGCACAAGCGCATCCAGGACATGCTGGCCAAGGGCGAGCCGCTGCCGGTGGATTTCGCCAACCGCGTCATCTACTACGTCGGCCCGGTCGATCCGGTCCGCGACGAGGTGGTCGGTCCGGCGGGCCCCACCACGTCCACGCGCATGGACAAGTTCACCGACATGATGCTGGACAAGACCGGCCTGATCGCCATGATCGGCAAGTCCGAGCGCGGTCCGGTGGCGATCGAGGCCATCCGCAAGCACGGCTCGGCCTACCTGATGGCGGTGGGCGGCGCCGCCTACCTGGTGTCCAAGGCGATCCGCTCCGCCAAGGTGCTGGGCTTCGCCGACCTCGGCATGGAAGCGATCTACGAGTTCGACGTCAAGGACATGCCGGTGACGGTGGCGGTGGACGCCCAGGGCACCTCGGTGCACGCCACCGGCCCGAAGGAGTGGCAGGCGCGCATCGGCAAGATCCCAGTAGTGGTGTGACCCCCCCCTACCCGCTTACGCGGGCCCCCCCCAGGGGGGCAAAGCCAGCGGACCGGCAAAGCCGGCTCCGCGGCTTTCTCGATAGGTTCTTAAGTGGGATCGTCGGTTCTTAAGTGGGATCGTGGATTCTTGTGGAATCGTGGGTTCTTGATTGGGATCTGTTAAGGGGCAATCCCTTAAGGGGCAATCCGTTGGATCGGTTGGTCGTCGATTGCGGCCAGCAGGTCGGTTGCGCGGCCTTGCGGCAGGGTCAGGGCCGGCGCCAGGTCGAGTAGGGGGCGCAGCACGAAGGCGCGTTCGTGCATGCGTGGGTGCGGCAGGGTCAGGCGCGGTTCGTCCATGGTCACGTCGCCGTACAGGAGCAGGTCCAGGTCCAGCGTGCGCGGGGCGTTCCGGTAGGGACGCTCGCGGCCATGGCGGCGCTCCAGCGCTTGCAACAGGTCCAGCAGAGCCAGCGGCGCCAGGGTGGTGCGCAGGCGCGCCACGGCATTCACGAAATCGGGGCCGCCGGCGTCGACCGGCGCCGAACGGTAGAACGGAGAGGCCTCGCAGGCCGTGATGCCCTTGCTGGCGGCCAGTTCCCGCAGAGCCTGGCGCAAGGTCGCGCCGGCATCGCCCAGGTTGGCGCCCAGCCCGATGTAGGCGGTGACCGCCGCCGGGGCGCCGTCGTCCGTCATGCGCCGGCGTCCTGCGGCGCCGCGCCGGTATTGGGCTTGCGGCGCGGACGGCGGCGGCGGCGCGGCGCCGGTTCCTCGTCGCGGCCGCGCGGCGCGCGCGAGGCCTCGTCCAGCATCTGCGCCCGGGTGATGTCGTCGCCGTTGGCCAGGTCCATCCACCATTGCGCCAGCACGCTGTCGAATTCGCCGGCGGCCGCGCGCAGTTGCAGGAAGTCGCAGGCGGCGCGGAAGCGCGGCTGCTCCAGCATGCGGAACACGTTCTTGCCGACGCGGCGCTCGAAGCGCGGCTGCATGAACCAGATCTCGCGCATGTCGGAAGAGAAGCGGCGCTGGATGGCCAGCTTCTCGGTCTGTTCGTCCAGCACCGAATCGGCCGCCTGGATCAACGCCGGGATGGTGTGCTCGCCGCCCTTGGACAACTGGTGCCAGCGCGCTTCCACCAACTGCCACAACAGCGCGGCAAACAGGAAACTGGGGCTGATGCTCTTGCCGGCGCGCACGCGGGCATCGGTGCGTTCCAGCGCCAGCTCGACGAAGCGCTCGCCGCCGGGCTGCTCCAGCACCACGTCCAGCAGCGGCAGCACGCCATGGTGCAGGCCCTGGGCGCGCAACTGGCGCAGGCAGTCCATCGCGTGGCCGCAGGTCAGCAGCTTGAGCATTTCGTCGAACAGCCGCGAGGCCGGGACGTTTTCGATCAGCTCGGCCATGGTGCGGATGGGATCGCGCGTGGCCGGATCGATGCTGCCGTTGAGCTTGGCCGCGAAACGCACCGCGCGCAGCATGCGCACGGGGTCTTCGCGATAGCGCTTGTTGGGATCGCCGATCATGCGCACGACGCGCTTCTTCAGGTCGGCGACGCCGTTGTGATAGTCGATGACCTCTTCGGTCAGCGGGTCGTAGTACAGCGCGTTCAGCGTGAAATCGCGCCGCGCCGCGTCTTCCGCCTGCGAGCCGAAGACGTTGTCGCGCAGGATGCGTCCATGCTCGTCGGTCTCCTGGTCTTCCGAGGCCGGGGCGCGGAAGGTGGAGGTCTCGATGATCTCCTGGCCGAAGACCACGTGCACCAACTGGAAGCGCCGGCCGATGATGCGGGCGCGGCGGAACAGGGGGCGGATTTCCTCGGGCGTGGCGTTGGTGGCGACGTCGAAGTCCTTGGGCTCGATGCCGACGATCAGGTCGCGCACCGCGCCGCCGACGATGTAGGCCTCGTAGCCGTGCTCGCGCAGCACCTCGCAGACCTTGATGGCGTGCCGCGAAACGTTGCGGCGATCGATCCCGTGCTTGTCGCGCGATATGCGCAGGGGACCGCGTGCCGGAAACAGCCGGCCGACGAATTTTCTTATGGTTTCAGTGATCATCGATTTTCAGGATTTGGCATCTTCCATGTGCGCGAACAGGTCCAGCACCTTCCAGCCGCGCGCCTGCGCGATCTCGCGCAGCGCCGGACTGGGATTGGCCGCGACCGGGCGGTTGACGACTTCGAGCAGCGGAACGTCGTTGACCGAATCGCTATAAAAGAACGTTTCGGAAAAATCCGCAAGCGCCAGCCCCATGCCGGCCAGCCAGTCGTTGACCCGCAAGACCTTGCCTTCCTTGAAGCTGGGCACGCCTTCGATGCGGCCGGTGTAGCGGCCGGCGACGTATTCGGCTTCCGTGGCGATCAGGTGCGGCACGCCGAAGGCGCGGGCGATGGGCGCGGTGACGAAGCGGTTGGTGGCGGTGACCACCGCGCACAGGTCGCCGGCTTCCAGGTGCGATTGCACCAGGCGCATGGCCGGCAGGGAAATGGCGGGCCGGATGACCAGCGCCATGAATTCTTCATGCCAGGCCGCCAGGTCGAACGGCGTGTGCGCCGCCAGCAGGCCCAGCATGAACTCGGCCGACTGTTCGGCGGTCAGCTCGCCGCGGTTGTAGCGGTCCATCAGGTCTTCGTTGCGCGCGCGCGCCTCGATGGGATCGCCGGCGCGGCCCGTGCGCGCCAGGAAATCGGCCCATTGGTAGTCGCTGTCCAGCGGAAGCAGGGTGTGGTCCAGGTCGAACAGGGCCAGGCGGCGGGCAGCACTCATTTCGTATGTATGTCCTGATCTGCCAGCATGGTGCGCAGCAGGGAAATGTTGATGGGCCGGCGGGTAGCCAGCGAGTAGCGGTCGAGCGCGTCCAGCAGGGTCGCGAGACGCCGCATGTCGCGATCGTAGTGGGTCAGCATCCAGTTGAGCACTTCCGGGCTCAGTTGCAGCCCCCGTTCGGCGGCCTGCTTGGCCAGCGCTTCCAGCTTGTCGGCGTCGGACAACTGGGCCAGCCCGTAGACGAGATCCCAGCCCAGCCGGGTGCGCAAGTCCTCGCGCAACGGCATGGCCAGCGGCGCGCGGTCGCCCGCGACGGCCAGGGCGAAGGCGCGCCCGGTCGCGGCGGATTCGCGCCAGCGATTGTACAAGGCAAACAGGGCGGCCTGCCCGGCGTCGTCCATGAGATGGATGTCGTCGACCGCGATCACCGCCGGCATGGCGGCCTGGGCGTCGCTCTGGGCCAGGGCGGGCAGCGCGGCGCGGGCTTCCATGCCCGCGGTGATGTAACGCGCGCCGGGGGCGGCCGCCAGGGCGCGCAACAGGTGGCTGCGCCCGCAACCGGCCGCGCCCCAGAGATACAGGGCCCGTCCCGGCGCCAGCGTGCGCACGGCCGCCAACGCCGCCTGGTTCGGACCAGGCACGAAGTTGGCCAGCGTGGGCGCTGACTCGGGGAGGACGGATAGCAGCAACTGGCGGTTCATGGCGGTTGACTGGCGAAGCCGGCCGCGAACGGGGGCCGGGACGGGCCCGCGTCACCGGCGGCGCGGGGCGGCCGGCGTGCAAGCGGCGGCTTCATCGTAAAATCCTGATGGTTTACCCAAAAAATCCTGCAATTGTCACACACCCGACGGTTTTTCTCATGACAAATCAACCCCAAGCTCCGTTGACCTACCGCGACGCCGGCGTCGACATCGACGCGGGCGACGCCCTGGTCGACCGCATCAAGCCGTTGGCTGCCCGCACCATGCGCGCGGGCGTGCTGGCCGGCATCGGGGGCTTCGGCGCCCTGTTCGAAGTGCCGAAGAAATACCGCGAGCCGGTGCTGGTTTCCGGCACCGACGGCGTCGGCACCAAGCTCAAGCTGGCCTTCGAGTGGAACCGGCATGACACCGTCGGCATCGACCTGGTGGCAATGAGCGTAAACGACATTCTCGTCCAAGGCGCGGAATCGTTGTTCTTCCTCGATTATTTCGCCTGCGGCAAGCTGTCGGTGGACACCGCCGCGGCCGTGGTCGGCGGCATCGCGCGCGGCTGCGAACTGGCCGGCTGCGCCCTGATCGGCGGTGAGACCGCCGAAATGCCGGGCATGTATCCCGACGGCGAATACGACCTGGCCGGTTTCGCGGTCGGCGCGGTGGAGAAGTCCGCCATCATCGACGGCAAGTCGATCCAGCCGGGCGACGCGGTGCTGGGCCTGGCCTCCAGCGGCGCGCATTCCAACGGCTTTTCGCTGCTGCGCAAGATCGTCGAGCGCGCCGGCGCCAAGCCGACCGACGATTTCCACGGACAGCCCCTGGGCGACGTCGTCATGGCGCCGACCCGCATCTACGTCAAGCAGGTGCTGGCCGCGCTGGCCGCGCACGGCACGGCCATCAAGGGCCTGGCCCACATCACCGGCGGCGGCCTGGTCGACAACGTGCCGCGCATCCTGCAACCCGGGCTCGCCGTCACGCTGCATCGCGACGCCTGGGCCATGCCCCCGTTGTTCACCTGGCTGCAACAGCAGGGCGGCGTCGCCGACGCGGAAATGCACCGGGTGTTCAATTGCGGCATCGGCATGGTCATCGTCGTCGACGCGGCGCAGGCCGACGCCATCGCCGCCACCCTGCGCGCGCAGGGCGAAACGGTCAGCCGCATCGGCGAGGTCGTGGCGCGCGAAGGCGACGCGCCGCAGACCGTGGTGGTGTAAGCGGGCCGATAGCGCTGCTTCAATAAACCGCTTCGATAAGGCCTTTCGACAAGGCCGTTTCGATAACGCCGCTTCCGCGATCGGCCGGTTCAACCGGCCGATCGCGTCTCCAGCAGCGGCGCGCAGGCGTCGATCACCCGCGCGACCGCGTCGCCGGCCAGGCAGTCCACGATGGTGCGCCCGGGCTGCGCCCGCAGCCAGGTGATCTGCCGCTTGGCCAGTTGCCGCGTGGCGGCGATGCCGCGCTCGCGCGCCTCGGCCAGGTCGGTCTCGCCCTCCAGGTAATCCCAGAACTGCCGGTAGCCCACGCAGCGCACCGAGGGCAGGCCGGGATGCAGATCGCCGCGCGCCCGCAGCGCGCGCACTTCCTCCACCAGTCCCTGCGCCAGCATCGCGTCGAAACGCCACGCGATGCGCTCGTGCAGGCGCAGGCGGTCCGAGGGCTCCAGGCTGATCGTGACGTAGCGGTAGGCCGCCTCCTCATCCGCGGCGCGGCCGCCCGCCTTGCCCAGCAGGGCCGACATCGGCTGGCCGCTGAGCAGGCAGATTTCCAGGGCGCGCTGGATGCGTTGGCTGTCGTTGGGCGCCAGGCGCGCGGCGGTGGCGGGGTCCAGCCGCGCCAGTTCGGCGTGCAGGGCCGGCCAGCCCGCCTGGGCGGCGCGCGTCTCCAGGTCGGCGCGCAGGGCGGGATCGGCCCGCGGCAGGTCGTCCAGGCCCTCGCGCAGGGCCTTGTAGTAGAGCATGGTGCCCCCGGCCAGCAAGGGTATGCGGCCGCGCGCATGGATGTCCGCGATCAGGCCCAGGGCGTCGGCGCGGAATTCCGCCGCGGAATAGGACTGGGCCGGGTCGCGGATGTCGAGCAGGTGCTGCGGCGCCTGTCTGCGCTCGTCGGGCGTCGGCTTGGCGGTGCCGATATCCATGCCGCGATAGATGGTGGCGGAATCGACGTTGACGATTTCCAGCGGCCAGCGCTGCGCCAGGGCCAGGGTGGCGGCGCTTTTGCCGGCCGCGGTGGGGCCGGTGAGGCAGATGATGGGCAGGTGGGCCATGCGAGGGGGCGAGGGGCTGGCGGAACGGGAACCGGCGGGACGGGTATGCAGGGGTACGGACAGGCCGCGGGACGGTCTCATTGCCCCCGCAGAAAGAGCTTGTCCAGGTCGGACACCGTCCATTGGACCCAGGTCGGCCGGCCATGGTTGCACTGGTCGGCGCGTTCGGTGGCCTCCATCTGGCGCAGCAGCGCGTTCATTTCGTCGAGGGTGAGGCGGCGGTTGGCGCGCACCGAGCCATGGCAGGCCATGGTGGACAGCAATTCATTGCGTTGCTCGGTCAGCAGGCGGGACACGCCCACCGCGCCGAGATCGCGCAGCACCGCGCGCGCCAGCGTTTCGACGTCGCCGCGCGCCAGCAGCGCGGGCACCGAACGCACCGCGATGGCGGTGGGGCCGGCGGGACGCAGCTCGAAGCCCAGCTCGATCAGCTCGTCGCGGTATTCCTCCACCAGGGCAACGTCTTTTTCCTGGGCGTTGAACACCACCGGCACCAGCAGGTCCTGGCGCGGCAGCTCGCGCTGGTCGAGCGCGCGCTTGAGCTGTTCGTAGACCACCCGTTCGTGCGCCGCGTGCATGTCCACCAGCACCAGGCCGCGCCGGTTCTGGGCGAGGATGTAGATGCCGTGCAACTGGCCCAGCGCCATGCCCAGCGGCTGTTCGTCGTCGGTGGGCAGGGCGGGGCGGCCGGGCGGCGGTTCGGCCGTTTGCAGCGGCTGGGCGGCGGCGAAGGCCGCGGCCGGGGATGGGTAGCTGAATGCGGGCGCGGGTGCGCCCACGCCCGCGTCTACGCCGTCCAGGGGCGGGGTGCCGGCCGCGCCAAGGCCGTCGTTGGCCGAGGGGCGCGGATGGCCGGGTTCGCTGAGCACATGCCCGGCGCCGGGCGCGCCGTAGGGCGCGTATCCGGCCGGCGCGCCGCCGTTCCTGCGGTCCCCTTCGCCCAAGCCGCCATCATTCCGTGCGTCCCGCGCGTCCGGCGCCGTATCCGGATCGCCCGCACGAGCCGGATCGCCCGTTCCAGGCGCCGGCCGCGCCGCGCCGTCGCCATCGGCGGGCATGCCGCCGCCGTTTCTTGCCGCGGTTGCATTCTCGTCGCCCAGCGGGCGATAAAGCGCCTGCCAGTCGCCGCCGCCGGCCTGCGTATGCAGGCGGAAGGGGACTTGCGTATGCGGGCGCTGGACGTGGCCGCCCCCCTGCGCGCCGCCCGTCCTTGGTCCGGCGGCGGGTGAGGTGGGCGAAGTGGCCGGGGCCCCCGGGGCGATGGGAGCCGTCTCCGCGCCCGTCGCCGCCTGCCCGGCGGCCACGCCGCCATGTCCGCCGGTCTGCGCCAGCACCTGGCTGACCGCCTGCGTGACGAAGCGGTGGACGGCGCCGCTTTCCCGGAAGCGCACCTCGCTCTTGGCCGGGTGCACGTTGACGTCGACCGCCGCCGGATCGATCTCCAGGAACAACACATAGGCCGGCTGGCGGTCGCCGTGCAGCACGTCCGCATAGGCGGCGCGCAGGGCATGGCTGACGGTGCGGTCGCGCACGAAGCGCCCGTTGACGTACAGGTACTGGCGATCGGCCCGGGCGCGCGCGGCCGTGGGGCGCGTGACCATGCCGGTCAGCGAGACCGGCCCGACTTCCTGCGACAGCGGCAGCCCGTGTTCGGAGAACTCCGCGCCCAGCACGTCGCGGATGCGGCGGAAGGGGTCGGTGGGCAGCCATTGGCGATGCGCGCGGTCCTGGTTGAACAGCCGGAAGGCAATGCCGGGATAGGCCAGGGCGATGCGTTCCATCGCGTCCAGGCAATGGCCGAACTCGGTGGCTTCGGCGCGCAGGAACTTGCGGCGGGCGGGCACCGCGTCGAACAATTGGCGCACGTCGACGGTGGTGCCCACCGGCCCGGCCGCCGGCGTCGCCTCCGCGCTGCCGCCCTGGATCTGCCAGGCGTTCTGGCTGTCGCGGGTGCGCGAGGTGATGGTCAGGCGCGCCACGGAGGCGATCGAAGCCAGGGCTTCGCCGCGGAAACCCATCGACGCCACCGACTCCAGTTCGTGCAGATTGGCGATCTTGCTGGTGGCGTGGCGCATCAGCGCCAGCGGCAGCTCCCCGGGCGGAATGCCGCTGCCGTCGTCGGTGACGGCGATCCGGCGGATGCCGCCGCCTTCCAGCCGGACCTCGATGGCGCGGGCGCCGGCGTCGATGGCGTTCTCCAGTAGCTCCTTCAGCACCGACGCGGGGCGCTCGATCACCTCGCCAGCGGCAATCTGGCTGATCAGGAGGTCGGGCAGCGCGGCAATGGGACGGCGATCGGACATGGGCAGGCTTGGACGGCTTGGGCTGGCCGGCGCCAGCCGCGGGAGGTCGGGGGGAGGGGGGGCGGCGTATCGCCGCAACACCCGCTTTGCGAATGATTTTAGCTGTATGCCGCAGTCGGCTATATTCCCGGGTCACTCTCAATGTTTTTGCTGAAGCCGATCACATGCTCGATTTACTGAATATGGTGCTGCATATCGACCAGACCTTCGGGATCTGGGTCGCGAAGTATGGGGCGTGGGTGTATCTCGTTCTGTTCCTGATCGTTTTCGCGGAAACCGGCTTCGTGGTCCTGCCTTTCCTGCCGGGCGATTCGCTGCTGTTCATCGCGGGCGCGTTCGGCGCCTCGGGCCATATCGATCCCGTTCTGCTGGCGGTGCTGCTGGTCATCGCGGCGGTGACGGGTAATACCCTGAACTACGTGATAGGACGGGCCATCGGGCCGAAGGTCTTTTCCACCAACCTGCGTTTCCTGGATCGCGACGCATTGATGCGCACGCATGCCTTTTACGAGAAGCACGGCGGCAAGACCATCGTCATGTCGCGCTTCATCCCGCTGGTGCGCACCTTCGCGCCCTTCGTGGCCGGCGTCGCGGAAATGAGCGTGGCGCGCTTCCAGCTCTTCAACATCACCGGCGGTTTGCTGTGGGTCGTGAGCCTGGTGGCCGCGGGCTATTTCTTCGGCAATATTCCGCTGGTCAAGGAGCACCTGAACCTGATCGTGCTCATCGGCCTGGGCGCGGCCATCGCGCCGCTGATCCTGGCCGGCATCTGGAAGATCGTCCGCCGGCGCAAAGCGGCGCCGCCGCACCGCGCATAAGCGGACATGAACATAGGCACGCCAGAGCGTGCCTATGTGTGCCTATGTGTGCCAAGGGTGCAATGAAGCGGCCGCGCACACCGCGGCGCGCGGAGCGCCGCGGCGCCTTTTGCCTGCCTAGGTGGCGTCGCCCACGCGGGCCAGCGGCGGATTCGTCGTCAGGTAGCGCTGGATGCCCGTGAACATGGCCATCGCCAGCTTGTCCTGGTGCTGCGGGGACTTCAGCAGGGACTCTTCGTTCGGATTGCTGATGAAGGCCGTTTCCACCAGGATGGACGGGATGTCCGGCGCTTTCAGGACCGCGAAGCCGGCCTGTTCCACGCTGTCCTTGTGGAGATGGTTGACCTTCTTGATTTCCTGCAGGAAGACCGAGCCGAGCTTGAGCGAATCGTTGATCTGCGCGGTGGTGGACAGGTCCAGCAGCACCTTGGCGACCTGCTCGTCATGCGATCCCAGGTTGACGCCGCCGATCAGGTCCGCGGAGTTTTCCTTATTCGCCATCCACCGCGCGGCCGCGCTGCTGGCGCCGCGCTGCGACAGCGCGAAGACCGACGAGCCGCTGGCGCTGGGCTTGATCCAGGCATCGGCGTGGATGGACACGAACAGGTCGGCGCGCACGCGCCGCGCCTTCTGCACGCGCACGTGCAGCGGCACGAAATAATCGTCGTCGCGCGTCAGGTAGGCGCGCATATTGGGCTGGGCGTCGATCAGCGCCTTCAGGCGATGCGCGATGCGCAGCACGACTTCTTTCTCGCGCAGGCCCGTGGAGCCGCTGGCGCCGGGGTCCTCGCCGCCATGGCCGGGGTCCAGCGCGATGGTCAGCATGCGCTTGCGGCCGGCCAGCTTGCCCGACGGCGTTTCCACGACGGGCGGCGGCAGGGGCTGCGACGGATTGGGCAGCGGCGCCGGCTTGGGGATGGACGCGGTCTGCGTATCCGGGCCGGGCGGGTTGCGGGAAATGTCGTTGAGGATGCGCGCCAGGGGATCGTCGACGTCCGGGCCGGCGGGCTGGTTCTTCAGGATGGCCAGCAGCGGATCCTGCGCCACCTTGGGATACAGGTCCAGCACCAGGCGGTACTGGTAGTCGGCGACCGGCTTCAGGGTGAAGACCTGCGGCGCCACCGCCTGCTTCAGGTCGAACACCAGGCGCAGCACGTTGGGGCGGTTCTGCGCGATGCGCAGCGAGCGGATGTACGGGTCGTCCTTGCGGATGCGGCCGGCCAGCTCGTTCAGCGCCTGGCTCATGGACAGGCCCTCGATGTCCACGACCAGGCGGTCCGGATTCTCCAGGGTGAACTGTTCGGCCTTGAGCTCGCTGTCCAGCTCCAGCGTGACCCGCGTGTATTCATCGGCCGGCCAGGTGCGCACGGCCAGCAAGGTGGCGGCGTGGGCCAGGCGGGGGATGACCGGAAGGACGATGAGGGTTGCCGCCGCGCCGATGAGGCGGCGACGAGTCATGGCGCCGCGGGAGACGGGGGCGCCGGGTTCGGGACGATCGCGTTCAGCCATAGTTGCCCTCTAGCGGTGTAAGCGGTCAACGTGGCATCGCGTCCCTGGCCTGCATATGCCAGGGAAATTTGCAGATCGGGAGGGGAGAGCAGGCCCTCCGCCTTTTCCGGCCATTCGATCAGAACGACCGCGTCGTCCCGCAACAAATCGCGAAAACCTGCGTCCAACCACTCGCGCGGATCGCTAAATCTATAGAAATCAAAGTGATAGAAGTATAAGTTAAAAACTTTATAGCTTTCAAGCAGTGCATAGCTGGGACTTTTGATCCGGCCCTGTATGCCGCATTCACGCAACAGGGCGCGGGTGAAGGCGGTTTTGCCGGCGCCCAGCTCGCCCGAAAGGTGGATGCGTCCCCCGGCCGGCACGCCCGCCGTCCGGCCGTCGACCAGGGGAGCGAGCCGGCGCGCCAGGTTTTCGGTGGCGTGCTCGTCGGGCAGGTGGACAGTCAGGCTTCGGGGGGCGGACATGGTGGCGGGCGAGTGGTAAAAACATGGGGATTATAGGTAGGGGCTGGATCGCGCCCGCCGTCCCGGCGCGCCCGTCCGCCCCTTGCCCGGTCGATTACCAACCCTGCCGCCGTGTGCCGACCCGGCATGCCCGCGGCACCAGAACGGAGCTGTACCGACATGAAAACGCGCACCGAAAAAGACACTTTCGGACCGATCGAGGTTCCCGCCGATCATCTGTGGGGGGCCCAGACTCAGCGCTCGCTGCAATTCTTCGCCATTTCGACCGAGAAGATGCCGGCTCCGCTGGTCAACGCGATGGCGCGCCTGAAGCGCGCCGCGGCCCAGGTGAATGCCGATCTGGGCGAGCTGGACGCCGATATCGCCAAGGGCATCGTGGCCGCCGCGGACGAAGTCATCGCCGGCAAGTGGCCCAACGAGTTTCCGCTGTCGGTCTGGCAGACCGGCTCGGGCACGCAGAGCAACATGAACATGAACGAGGTGCTGGCCAACCGCGCCTCGGAAATCCTCGGCGGCGAGCGGGGCGAGGGCCGCAAGGTGCACCCGAACGACCACGTCAATCGCGGCCAGTCGTCCAACGATACCTTCCCCACCGCCATGCACGTGGCGGCGGCCGTGGAAGTCGAGCAGCACCTGCTGCCGGCGCTGAAGGCGCTGCGCGCCACCCTGGCGGAAAAGAGCGCCAAGTTCTACGACATCGTCAAGATCGGCCGCACGCATTTGCAGGACGCCACGCCCTTGACCCTGGGCCAGGAGCTGTCCGGCCACGTGGCCCAGCTAGACCTGTCCGAACAGCAGATCCGCGCCACGCTGCCGGGCCTGCACCAGTTGGCCATCGGCGGCACCGCCGTGGGCACCGGCCTGAACGCCCATCCCGAATTCAGCACCAAGGTCTCGGCCCAGTTGGCGCACGACACCGGCGCGGCTTTCGTCTCCGCGCCCAACAAGTTCCAGGCGCTGGCGTCCCACGAGGCCTTGCTGTTCGCGCACGGCGCGCTCAAGACCCTGGCCGCGGGCCTGATCAAGCTGGCCAACGACGTGCGCTGGCTGTCCAGCGGCCCGCGTTCGGGGCTGGGCGAGATCAGCATTCCGGAAAACGAGCCGGGCAGCTCCATCATGCCGGGCAAGGTCAATCCGACGCAGTGCGAGGCCATCACCATGCTGGGCGCCCAGGTGCTGGGCAACGACGTCGCCATCAACATCGGCGGGGCCAGCGGCAATTTCGAACTGAACGTCTTCAAGCCCCTGGTGATCCACAACTTCCTGCAGTCGGTGCGCTTGCTGACCGACGGCATGCACAGCTTCAACGACCATTGCGCCAAGGGCATCGAGCCGAATCTCGATCGCATCGCCGAGCTGGTCAACCGTTCGCTGATGCTGGTGACGGCGTTGAACCCGCACATCGGCTACGACAAGGCTGCCCAGATCGCCAAGAAGGCGCACAAGGAAAACCTGTCGCTCAAGGAATCGGCGCTGGCGCTGGGACACCTGACCGAAGAGCAGTTCAATCAGTGGGTGGTGCCCGCCGACATGACGAACGCAAAACGCTAAGGGAAATCTTCGCGTGACGCGCGGCCCCTTCCTGACGAAGGGGCGGAAGCCGCCTTTCGAGGCGGCTTTTTCTTTGCCGGCGCCTGAACAGCGCGGGCTTTCCTTGATATCTGATGTAAAAAAATGCTGCTATTCTTCGTGTTTGTGAAGGATCGCGCCTGCCACAAGCAATTTTTATTACCGCATCCGGAAACAGATCAGCCCGCAAACGGGCGGGTTGGAGACTTAGGAGGATTTTCCATAATGATGAAGAAGCACACGTTGGCCGCGGCCATCGCACTGGGACTCTCTTTTGCCGCCACGGGCGCGCATGCCGCGGGCTATCCCGACCATGCCATCCGCCTGATCGTTCCTTTCGCGCCTGGCGGCTCGACGGACATCATCGCCCGTCTCGTCACGCAGCGCATGAGCCAGGAGCTCGGCCAGCCCATGGTGATCGAGAACAAGGGCGGCGCGGGCGGCGCTATCGGCGCGGCCGAAGGCGCCAGGGCCGCGCCGGACGGTTATGTGCTGTCGATCGCCACCGTGTCGACGATGGCCGTCAACCCGGCTTGCCGTCCCAACGATCTTCCCTACGACCCGATCAAGGATTTCCAGCCGGTCACGAACTTCGCCAACACCGCCAACGTGGTGTCGATCAATCCGAAATTTCCGGCCAAGGATTTCAAGGAATTCGTCGAGGTCCTGAAGCAGAATCCGGACAAGTACTCGTACGGCAGCTCGGGCACGTGCGGCGTGCTGCACCTGATGGGCGAATCGTTCAAGATGGCGACCGGCACGAAGATCGTGCACGTGCCCTACAAGGGTTCGGGCCCGGCGCTGGCCGATGCCGTCGGCGGCCAGGTCGAAATCCTGTTCGACAACCTGCCTTCGTCCATGCCCCAGATCCAGGCCGGCAAGCTGAAGGCCATGGCCGTGGCGTGGCCGACGCGCATCCCGAACATGAAGGACGTGCCGACGTTCGCGGAAGTGGGCTACCCGGTGCTCAACCAGCCGGTGTGGTACGGCTTGCTGGCGCCCAAGAATACCCCGATGGAGATCGTCAACAAGCTGCGCGACGCCGCCGTCATCGCGTTGAAGGATCCCAAGGTGATCAAGGCCCTGGACGAACAGGGTTCGTCGCCCTCGGGCAATACGCCGGAAGAATTCGCCAAGGAAATCCAGCAGCAGTACGACTGGGCGAAGGACGTCGTGAAGAAGCAGAACATAAAGCTAGAGTAGAGGTCCCCCCCCCAACCGCGCGGAGCGCGGCTCCTCTTGAACGCCCCGCCGGCGACGTCCGGCGGGGCGTTTTTGCGTCCGCTGTCATAGAATCGGCGAACCATGAGCAAAACACGCCACGTTTCCGAAACGCCCGCCACCCAGTTCCTCCGGCAACACAAGGTGGCCTTCACCGAACATCCCTATGACTACGTCGACCACGGCGGCGCGCGCGAATCGGCGCGGCAACTGGGGCTGGACTCGCACGTGGTGGTCAAGACCCTGATCATGGAGGACGAGGCCGCGCGGCCGCTGGTGGTGCTGATGCACGGCGACCGCGAGGTCTCCACCAAGAACCTGGCCCGCCAGACCGGCGCGAAGAAAATCGCCCCCTGTCATCCGGAAACGGCGCAGCGCCATTCGGGCTATCAGGTCGGCGGCACTTCGCCCTTCGGAACGCGCAAGCGCATGCCGGTCTGGGTCGAAGCGACCGTGCTGGACATTCCCGTGGTGTACATCAATGGCGGACGGCGCGGCTACCTGGTGGGCATCGCGCCGCGAGTGCTGGTGGATCTGCTCGGCGCGAAGCCGGTCAACGCGGCATTGGAAGATTGAGGCCGAAGACGCCGCTGCCCGCGGCGTCTTCGGCGGCCATTCCGGTGACGGTCCGGCCTACAGCATCGCCACTTCGTTCTGCACGAACTTGCGGATCCGCACCGCATCGGCCACGCGCGAATACTTGCCTTGCGAGTCGAGCAGCACGATGGCCAGGTCGCGGCCGTTGATGCGCGCCAGCATGACCAGGCATTCGCCGGCTTCGTTGATGTAGCCGGTCTTGGACACCTTGATGTCCCAGTCGGCGTTGCGCACCAGCGCATTGGTGTTGTGGAAGGTCTGCGTGCGGCCCTTGCGCATTTCCACGTCGTACTCGGTGTCCGTGGTGTAGCGGTGGATCAGCGGCCGCTGGGACGCGGCGCGCAGCAGGCGCACCAGGTCGCGCGGCGACGAGACGTTTTCGCTCGACAGGCCGGTGGGTTCCACGAAGTGCGTGTCCAGCATGCCCAGTTCGCGCGCCTTTTCATTCATGGCGCGGACGAAGGCCGGCATGCCGCCCGGATAGTAGCGGCCCAGCGCATGGGCCGCGCGGTTTTCCGAGGACATCAGGGCCACGTGCAGCATGTCGGCGCGGCTCAGGCGGGTGCCCACCGGCAGGCGCGACGCGGCATGGCGCAGGCGGTCGATATCGTCGTCGGAGACCTCCAGCATTTCATCCATGGGCTGGTTGGCGTCGACCACCACCAGCGCCGTCATCAGCTTGGATATCGACGCGATGGGACGCACCGTGTCTTCGTTCTTGGAGAACAGGACCGTCGAGGTCGCCAGGTCCTGCACGTAGGCCACGCTGGAACGCAGCGCGGCCGCCTGCGAGGACGGCGTGGACAGGCGCGCCACGGCCTGGCCGGCATCGGCCGTGGCGGTGGTGCGCACCGGCGTCAGGGTGCGGGTGGTGACCGTGGCGGGCTTGCCGGCCGCGGTCCTGATCACGGTTTCCTTGCGGCCGGCCACGGTCCTGGTCGTGGCGACGGTCTTCCTGGCCGATGCGGCCTTGGCGGTGTGTTTCGAGGTGCTCTTGGCCGCCGTCTTGGCGGGGGCTTGCTTCGCCGCGGTCTTGGCGGCGGGGGCTTTGGCGCCCGTCTTGGCCGGCGCCTTCTTCGCGGCCTTGGCCTGCTCGGCCTTGCAGGCCGCCGATTTGGCGTTCACCTTGCAGGGGTCGGCAGCGGCGTGCGTGAGAGGGGAATATAGGGTCGATAGCGCGAACAGCAGCGGCATCGCCGCTGCGTAGACCGATCGTTTCCAGGAGTGCGCCATAAGTAAAACGTGACTTGTCAGGTTGTGAAGAGATATTTCGGTACTGACCGCGGCGAAAAATTGATTTGAATTATAGGGTTAGGCGAACAATTTAAACAATCTTTTGAGGGGTGAGTATATAAAAACGTAATCCTGGCGTCCCGAAGGAAATGCACCAGCGGGGGTAATCCCTGAGATATCAATAAGGGACGGAACAAGAAAGCCTGGCCCGGGCCGGACAACCGCCGGGCAGGCGGCATGCAAGCGCGATGAGGATGGCGATATTCGTCCGTGAAAGGACGCTTTGGTTCAATCGGGGTTGTAACGCCGGCGCGGCGCGGGCGCCAGCGGCCGGAGGGACGCTTTCGAGCGCCTTGGTCCGGTGCGCTATGCCCGGCGCCATGGCGAGCGTGTCATGTCCGGCGCGTCATGCGTCATGGTCCGGAACGTTGCCATCCGGTACGCCATCGTCCGGTACGCGCCTATCGTTCGGCGCGTCGTTCGGGCGGCCGGGCCTTGCCGGACGGGCGTCCGGTCATTCCCGGCTCGCCGCCGGCAGGGCGCTCAACTCATGCGCATGCCCGTGGCGGCGGCCACGGCCTGCCACCGCTTCATCTCCGCATTGATGAACGCCGTGAATTCCTCGCGGTTGCTGCCGACGGGATCCAATCCTTCCGTCTTCAATCGCTGTTCGATCTTCGGATCCTTCACGCTGGCGCTGGCGGCCTTCTCCAGCGCGTTCGCCAGGTCCTCGGCTATGCCGCCGGGCGCGAACAAGCCGTACCAGGTGCGATAGTTGAAACCCGGCAGCACCTGGGAGATGGGTTGGACGTCGGGATAGGCCGCCAGCGGCTCGGGCGTGCTGACGCCCAGCGGCTTGAGCTTGCCGCTGCGCAACAGCGGCTGGACGGTCGCCATGTCCGACATCAGCAGATGGACCTGGCGGCCGAGGATGTCCTGCACCGCCGGCGCCGCGCCCTTGTAGGGCACGCTGACGATATCCAGCTTGGCCTGCACCTTGAACATCTCGCCGGCCATCTGGCTGGCGCTGCCCAGCCCGGCGCCGGCGATGCTCAACGTCTTGGGATGCTTGCGAGCGTAGTCCAGCAGCTCGGCCGTGTTCTTCACCGGCAGGTCGGGATGGCAGACCAGGATGAGCGGCGACGTGGCGGCCAGGCTGATGGGCGTGAAGCTGTGCAAGGGGTCGTAGGGCAGGTCGTCCTGGATGCTGGGATTGATGGCGAAGCTGGTGTACGCCACCAGCAGCGTGCTGGCGTCGCCGCGCGCCTGGGCGACCGCGTTGGCGGCGATGTTCCCGCCGGCGCCGGGCTTGTTCTCCACCACGATGTTGCGCTTGAGTTCGGCGGTCATGCCCATGGCCAGCGCCCGGGCCACGAAGTCGGTGCCGCCGCCGGGCGGCGCGCCGACTTCCAGGCGCAGGGTGGATGCCAGGTCCGCCGCGCGGGCCAGGCCCGGCAGCGATGTACAGGCCCAGGCCGCGGGCAGGGTGGCGGACAGGAATCCTCGGCGGTTCATTCGTTGTCTCCTGGAATGATGGGGTTTTTTCTTCTTTCCTCCTGGGCAGTCTAGGTTTTGTCGACTAGCATAAAAAGTGACTTAATTTGCTTATAAAGATCAAATTTCCTGATGAAACTGGAAGCCTTTCAGACCCTGGCCGCCGTCGTCGCCGAAGGCAGTTTCGCCGCGGCGGCCCATATCCGGCATATGACGCCCAGCGCCGTGAGCATGCAGATGAAGCAGCTCGAACAGTATGTGGGAAAGCCGCTGTTCGACCGCTCCGGCCAGCACGTGCGGCCGCGGGCGGCGGCGCTCGAACTGGTGGGCACCATGCAGCCCGCGCTGAGCATGCTGGAAACCTTGCGCCGGCGCCCCGGCATCGTGGTCGAGGGGCATTTGCGGGTGGGCATCATCGAGGCCCTGCAGCCCATACTGCTGCCGGCCGCCATGCTCTATCTGCGTGAATATCACCCGCGCCTGACGATCGCGCCGCAGCGCGGCACCAGCATGTCGCTGACCGACGAGGTCAAGGCGGGCGGCCTGGACGCCGCCATCGTGGCGCGGCCCCAGCGCGGCCTGCGGACCGGGCTGCATTGGTCGCCGCTGGCGTCGCAGGCCCTGGTCTTCGTCGCGCCGCCCACCAATCGGGACGGCGCGCGCGATACCGCCGCTCGGCCGCTGACGTCCGCCGAACTCAGGAGCCGCATGCGCGCCATGGACTGGATCCGCTACGACAGGGCCACCACCACCGGCGCCATGGCAACCCGCTATGTGCAGCAACTCGCGCCCGGCAAGCGCAGCCTGGTCGAACTCGGCAGCGCCGCCGCCATCGTCGCCATGGTCAGCGCCGGATTGGGTTTTTCGGTGCTGCAACTGATCGATCGCGGCTGGACCGGCATCTATCCCGTCGATGTGCGGCCCCTGCCGAAAGGCGGCCCCGTCTTCGAACTCGGCGTCGTCACCCGCCAGGTCGAATCCGACGACCGTCCGCAGCAGGCTTGGCGGGAAGCGGTGCGGCATGCATGGTCGACGGCGCAGGGCAGGGGCGGGCCGGGCCATGGATAAGGCTCGCCGGTTTGCCACGGAATGGGGGGAATACAGGGATAGGGGACTTGGCCTCGCCGGGTGGAATCGAACCAGCCGCTTTCCCTCTGTGCAGAGGGGCGTGTCACGGGCGATTTATGCCACGAAGTGACACAGTCGGGAGGGTATCATGCGCGAGCGCTCGCGATAACCTCGCAGTGGCGCCCAGACCACCACGTCCTGCCACGGAGACCATATGCGCCCGCCGATACCGCCTGAGTATGAGGAGTACATCGCCAAGCACGGTTTAGGGGAGTTGGACTGCTGGATACCTTCGCAGGACAGTTGCTTAGCCATTGTTTTCTGGTCGATGGCAGAAATCGTGGAGTCCAACGACGGAATGCAAATCGACACGTTCGCGCCAGGCTACGTTGCCTTCGCGGGTGACGGCGGAGATGAGCTGTATGTTTTCGATGAGAGTGGAGCCGTGTTTCTCATGCCTATGATCGGTATGGATGCCGATAGCGCGGAACCCATCGCAGGAAGCTTTACCGAGCTGAAGACTCATTTTCGAGAGATATCCGCCTAGAGGCCACCCTTTGAGCTGAAGCCCATTAGGGGGATTCCGGCGACGCACCTTTAGTCCTTTTAGGCGCGTCGCCAATCCATCGTAGGACGGTACTTGCTCTATTGGACCTGGCTGGCGTGCTCGCTTACGCCGTCAATATTGCAGCGAACGAATTCAGCGACTGTTTCTGCGTCATCAGGGAGATTCGCTGCGGTGAGGTCGCAATCCTCAAAATGAGCTCCGTGCATGTCCGAAGCGGTCAGTGTGACGCCCCGGAGGTCGCAGTGTTTGAAAGTTGCCTTCCGTAGACGTGCTCCTGCAAGGTTGGCACCCACCAGGGACGCGCCCTGGAGCCGTATGCCGTCCAGCTCCAAGCTGGCAAGGTCTTGGTCATGCAAGTCCAGGCCGACCAGCTTTGTACCTTTCGCGGCAAGAATTTCTAGCCCGCATCCAATCGCATCCGCTTCATAGAAAATTCCCGTAGGAAAAGCTACGCGCGGGCGCCGGACGCCTGCGATAGTCGGGATGGAAACGGACTTGATCACAGTGTCTTCACGCATGGGTGTCACCATCTTTGAAGTGTCGGCCTCATGCCCGGCCGACGTGGGCAAAAAAACAGATGCGAGCAAATGTGCTCACTCTTTAATGTCCGTGCTGCACGCCCGCTTCACTGTGGCGATGCTTGCCCCGAAATGCTGCGCCGTGGCAGCCAGGGAAGCCCCCTGCTCTTTACGCCAGGCGGCAATCGCCGGAAGGTCATGGGTAGCTGGGCGACCACCTAGGCTGGCCTTGCCATGATGCGTCTTACCGGTGCGGTCGAAGGATTCTTTAGCTATGCGTTTGCCGTCGCTGGTACGTTCGTTGATCCGTGCGCGTTCCATGTCTGCGACCTGGGCCAGCAACGCGACCACGAGCGCCCCAGTAGGCCCTGGGGCTATCTCGCCTATGCCGTGAACGTACAGCCGAACGCCACGCTCTAGCAGGTCCCTCACGGTTGTCTGTACGTCGATTGAATCCCTGCCGAGTCGGTCCAGTGCATAGACGTGCAGTAGGTCTCCTTCGCGGATATATGCAAGCATTGCCGCCGCCTGTGGGCGCTCCCGCATTAGGGTCTTGCCGCTGATCCCTATGTCGATGAACTCTTTCATGTCGGAGACGCCTCTGAAGGCGCTCCGCTGTGAATCAATTGCTTGTCCTTGAGTGCTTACGCGGTAGTAGGCGAGATTGCTCATGTCCCTGTCTCGGTTGGCTCATAACACAGGGCTCAATACTATATGGCTCAAAACATAGAGTCAAGCATGTTCTGAGCCTAGTGAATAAGTTAGCCGAGATGGGAGTCCACTACTTACAAGTTATGAGCCAGAGGCAAAGTAGTCCCGCTGTGCTTTCAACCACGCTGCGGCTAACACATCGACGCGGAGGGAGGTCCTGGTGTTCTGAGATGTCATCACCTGGCTTAGACCGAGTGGTGTGGGTGGGCAGGTGGCGGCATCTCTTACGAAGTCTCAAAGACTCTCTAAGCTATCTCTTAGATAACCTATAGATAACCCTGGGACTCTACCTTCCAGGCAATCATTCAGGACACGCTTGGGCCTCCAACTGCGCGGCTAGAGCAGCAATTTGCTCCGCCTGGCCCGCTGCGAGGCGTAGCGCTTCCGCAAGGTTTCGCGCCAGCGCTGGGCTGCCTCTTTTTGCTTTCAGCTCCATCCAACGTGCAATGGTCTTCGCCCGCATCAACGTGCTGTAACCGGAGGCAAGGATTAGCGTCTCGCGCTTGGGGAGGGCGCATTGGGGCAGCTAGGGGCCTGGATCCCTCAAAGATGGGAGTTGTGCCGCCCGTCAGTCCTGGCGCCCTCTAGGGCCCTTTGCGGGGCTTGCAGGGGCATTTGGGGAGTCGCATGAGCTACGCGATGGTGTCACGGCTATGGAGCGACTAAGCCAGCACCGAAGCAACACGACCAGCTACCCCGTCCCCGCACCCCCTGGGAGCCTCGGTTTCCAGCCTGGCGCCGCCGGCCGCCCCATGGGGGGAATCCGCCTCGCGCGGGCCGGAACACCTATGCACGCATTTTCGGGAGAAAAATGAGCCCGGGGTAGCATAGGCGTCCCAGTGACTCCCTGAGCGCTCCATGACCACCTGGCTCGTCATCGGCATCCTTATCGGACTGGCCCTGGCGGTGCCGGCATTCGTCATCGTGATCCGAGGCCGCCAGAAGCCCCGCAAAGGGCCATAGGCGGCCCCAGGACGCGTGGGCCATACGCTCGGCTACACCGTGGGTCCCGTGGGCTCCTAGGCCGTTTGCGCGGTCCATTGGGATACCCCTGAGGGAAAGCTAGTCCCTTAGGGCTCGATGGTGGCTGACCTTTCGCGGCACGAGGGGCTTCGTCGTTAGGCTCCGCTCAAACTGCAGCCTGATGCTTTCGCGTTCACGCTCAATGCGCCGACGTGCATCCTCATCACCAAAGTAATCAGCCATGACTGCGTCGATGGTGCCATTGCGTAATCGCTCGACCACGGTAGAAGGAAGCGCGTTCTTGTCGGCTTCCTCGGCAACGACCGAGGCAATACGCTCACGGCTTCTTTCCGTCTGCCGATAGAAGTCGTGGCGCGTCCTATGTTCCACCGTGCGGTCCACTTTCTCTAGCGTATGCCGCACGACCGCCAGAGCCGCAGCATTGACGGGTCCGTATGCACCCGTTTGGCGAATGCTCGGCAGAACTTCATCGGTGATCCAGTCTTGAAAAGACGCGGCCTCGGGTCTGTTCGATCTCATAATCAGGCGGTACAGACCCGATTCCGATAGAAACCACGGAGCGCGGCCAGGCAAATCTAGGCTTTGCCGATATTTATGTTGGCTCGGGATTGCAGTAACGGCGCTAGCGGTGTTTGCAATTGCCAGGACGGCGCATACATCCGAAGCGTGAAACCATGGTTTCCCGTCGATCTCAACAACACGAACACGCTGAGCCCGAAAGTTGAACTGCTGGAGGTGGTTCATTTTTTTTTTGCTCTTACTGTTTTGTTATACGCGGGCGCTGGAGTCATGGGGCAGGCACGGCGTGCCTTTTGCCCTGAACCTCTTAAGCCAATATTCGCCGTCTTGGTCAGTAAGGTCGCCAATGGACTCCCGGAGCGACGTATAGCCGCTCATAACTCCACGTCCCGGTCGGTGGACCCGTATTGCGTGAGGCATGAGGATTCCATTGGTTGGCACTTCAATCCTGTCTCCATCTCGGGCGGCTACTACTAACGCGGGGATGCTGAGGGTATAGGCAGGGTCATCCCAGTCGAGGGCGCGGATATCCCCGTTGTCCTCTTGCCACCACCGACTACTCATTGCCCCGTGTTGATAGGTCAGGCGGCGGTAGTCTGCCAAGCGTAGATAAACATGGGGGTGGTTGAGGACTAACTTCAAGTCGTGAGGCACGAGGGGGACCCGTACTACCCCGAATCGTTTGCTACGCTGAACCTGGAGCGGATCGCGCGTGGGACTGCGAAATATCCGTGAAAACGCAGAGGTATTTAGAGGTGCCTGTGCCGGCTTCTGGCTGGACATGATATCTAGGCCCCCAATGCGGTGGGGACGGCAGTCGCCCGAGTACGCGCAGTGCGTTTGCGCTCGGAACGCAGGCGGTTATCGCAGGACCGGCAACGGACGTTGAGTCTGTCTTTGCGACTGTTGTCGCGGCCAAATTGGAAAATGGGCCTACGCAATAGGCAAGCGTGGCAATGCTTTGTGTTGTCAGTCTGCATAAGGGGTGTAATGAGGTGCGTGAAAAAGCCCGCATGGGCGGGCTCCTTGTTTTCTTCAGTGTGTGGGCGTGACTACAGGGATGTCGATTCATACCCAATGACTTGCCCACCAGAGCACATGATGGGGCGATCTATCGCACCGCGACTCATTTCTGAATCGTATGTGGACTTGGCGGTGAGCGCGGCAGATAGCACGAGGCTACGCGCGATGATGGCGTTAACCTTTCTGTTGCCCAGGGCGGACAACGCAATTGCGTCTTTAACTAGTTGAGGATACATAGGCGTGCGGCTTAGTGATGAGCGGGGCGATATTGGGGCGTTGTCAGAGTGAGCCCGGGTAGTACGTGATAGGCCCGAAGGGATCAGGGGATGTGTCCCATGCTTGCTTGGCCTGGTCCGGAGTAAGCGGCCTATAACCCCGATTGCGCATGCCACCTGGAATCGGCTCGCCGGTCCAGCCGTTGCACTCGGCATAGGTGCCGTCGGGTTGCTTGAGAAATACAGAATCTTTCATCGAATGCTCTCTATAGGGTGACCGAAGCTCGGCCGACCATCATTGCGGCCTCGCGGGTTGTAGTCCCGTTCAAAGGTGCGGAAGGGGTTGTCTCGGGGTGGTGCCGTATACGGTTGGATGGCATCAGGATGATCCGCCGTCATGTCGTTGCGGGACAGAATTCCACTAGCGCTTCGCTCCAACTCAGTTGAGACAACGTCTAGCGCACGCAGCGCGGCTTGATACGCGCCACGGTGGTCACTGCACAAACGAACGGCGGCCCAGCGCAAGGTGTCTGCGCGGGTCCCATAGGCGTGTGGGGCCATATCGTCAGCAAGCGACGCCAATGCCGCTGCCCGGTCCGCCTCCAAACTTTGGCGGTCGTCGATAATGGCATCGAGCCTTCGTACGAAAGCGAGGGTTACTTCAGCTTGGCGCTGTTCTTCGGTCAACTTGCGGGTCTTTACGGGCGGCGCGTTGTCCGAGTTACTCGCGCCCGATTTTGCCTTTGTGACCATTATGCGCGGGCCTCCTTTGCCGCTTCGGTGAGTCCGTGTTGTTCTAGGATCGCGGCGGGAGGTTCGCCGTAAAAAAGCGCGGCTTGAATAACCTCCGCTGGTTCGCAACATTCGAGCAATGCTGAAAGGTCAGCGGCCATGGTCGATAGATGAGCGAGTAACAGTTGGGCATTCTTAAAAGAAGCGCCTTCCGCGCGGGCATGTGAAAAGTGCGTTAGTCGCAGATCGGCATCATCAAAGCGGGCCTGCCGAATGCGCGAGCCAGTCCAGAATGAGCCTTTTCCCCGAAGTCCCCTCGCCAACAAGCCGGCAGCTTTGGCGCAACCGAACGATGAGTTTTCGACTATCGCGCCGGATATGTCAGCGCCGGATAAGTCTGCATAGTCGAACGTACATCCTTTGGCTACCAATCCGACCAGGTTGCAGTTGCGAAAGGTGGCACCCTCAGCATTGCAACCATCCGGTAGATGCAGTTGCGTTAGGTTCATATGATCGAAGACCATATAGGAAATTGAGTTGGTCTCGTTTGCATATCGCTCAATGCCAGCGCGAATGCCTTGAGGGGTGGCGTCTGCGCAGGGAATTTCTGTTGTAGTTTTCCAGGTTAACTGGGATCCAATTTTGAACATGTGCATGGTGAATAGCTTCGTGGTTAGTGTGCCCTTGCGAATGGGCGGGATGCGGACGTATGCGCCGCGTTTATGCGCATGCTATTGGCCTCCACGTGGCGGCAAAACAAACGCCCCCAGCCTTGCGACCGGGGGCGAAAACCACACACACGGAAGGACACGCTATGCAGCACGATTTGAAGCGTGAAATGCGAAGCGGATTAGTGCGGAAGGGTTGATACGATGCGGCCGAGGATGGAGAACTGCTGGTTCAGCGGCAGAAGCCGCAGAGCCTTCTCGCCGGCCTTGTTGAGGTCGCCGTTTACTGCGTTGGCGCCGATCTGCTGAAGTGATTCCATGGAACCCCACCAGGGCCCCATGAGGTTTGCCAGCCAGGAGTTCTGAGAGAACTTGGAGGCGCCCCCACCCAGCGTGAAGCCGAACTGCTGCTTCAGCACGGGGTCCGTGAGCTTCACTCCGGCGTCCACGTAGGAGCCGGCCCAGCCCAGGATGCCGGAGCGCTGGATGACGTTGTAGGCGAACTCGGGCGGGTTGCTTAGCTGCTTATTGATGTCCTCGCCTTTGCGGAAGGTAGCTATGACATTCATGAGAACGCCAGCGGCCATCGAGGTCCCCAGCGCACTCGCAAAGCGCATGTGGTCCCCCGTGACTGCCCCGTGCTGGAAACCAGCTCGAAGGAAGTTGTTGGTGAACTGGAACGCTTGCGACTGGAACTGAAGGAACAGCTTGCCGTACCACTTGTCCATGAGCAGCGGCTGGTTGCCGAAGCCGGAGGTGTAGGACGCCCGCTTCTGCGCCTTTACCAGGGCAGACTCCAGGACGTACTTCATCTCTTCGCCATCGGGCTCTCCGAGCCACTTGGACATCCCTGGGCTGAAGAGACCCTGGCGCTGCTCGGAGCCGTACTTGGTGAACAAGGCGTTCAGGCGTTTGGCCTCGGCCTCCCCGATGCCCAGTGAGGCGAGCTGAGCCCGCTTGCTGAGATCCAGGGCGCCGTAGCGTCCCACCCAATCGCGGACATTCGCCAGCTGCACCAGGCCGGCCGTGCGGCGGATGTTGTCGCTCCAGGCCTTCAGGCCCGATAGCTTGTTGCCTGCGTCGGCCGTGAGGTCGAAGAGTTTCTCTGCGCCGCTGGAGATTTCACGAGTCATCCCCGTTCCGAAGCCAACGTGGTCTCGGACCGCGCCACGACCCAGAGCCTTATCGCTCATATTCATGTGCAGCCCGGTCTCGAAGGAGCCCATGATCCGCGCCAGCTCCTTCATGTCAGCGTCGCCAGCGGCGGCCTTCCGAAGGATGTACTGATAATCCCGGGCCCCACGGAAAGCGAGAACCTTCAGTGGGGACCGCGGCGCCGCGAAGGCGGCCTGAGCAATATCAGCGACCGACGAGAAAATGAAACCTCCCATGTACCGTACTATGCCGAGCTTCTTAAGCATGTCAGCAGTCCAGACTAGGCCGTTGCGATCCTTGGGGTAATAGCGGCCCAGGATGCGGTCTCCCGCAGCTCGTAGATCCTCAGTGGCGTTCTTCTTCTCTGCGACCAGCTGCTCCTTCTTCTTCGGGTTCTGCTCGGAGCCGATCATGCGGTCATAGTCATCCATGACCTCGCGGATCACGTCGTCCATCTTCCGGCCATCCATGGCACGGTGCATAGCAATGTGACCCCCGAGATCCTGGTGGTAGCTCATGAACGCGTCATCAGCGTTGGACTTCAGGAAGCCCGACTCGCGCAGCTGGCGATACTCGTCGCTGTCGAATTGGAACTGACGTTCCTTCAGGCGTCCCGAGGTCGGCGCCTCGTCCAGCAGCAGGCCTCGCGGCGCACGCTCGTTGCCACGCAGATTGTTCACCAGCTGGTCGACGTACTTCACCAGAGGTGAGGTGTCGGCGGTGTACTTGCGGGCGCGGAACGCGGTCTTGCGCAGGTTAGAGGCGGCACGGTCAGACTCCTTGGCCGCCTTGCGGGCGTCCTGGCCCAGCTGCCGGCGGAGCGCGAACGCAGCCTTACGGGCAGCGGTGGCATCCTCCAGCGTTTGCTTCAGAACTGCCAGGCGATCCGCCATACCAGCGTGTGCAGCCTTGAGGCCAGGATCCAGCAGCGCCTCGGCTTCGTTCGACTTCATGGTGTCGATGTCCTTGGCGATTGCGTCCAGCCAGCGGCGGCTGTCGCGTTGGGACTTGGCGAGCTGGTCCAGCTCTGCGTTTGCGACAGCAAGCTCAGCCTGGGCGGCTTTGTGCTTGTCCAGCGCGGCGCGAAGCTGCTGATTGATCTCCTTGGACTCACGGCGCAGGGCGCGGCGTTCCTTGGTGTCCTCGGTAAGGGGGCGGCGGGCCTCGACGTTCTCGGCCTTACGGCCTTTGAGCGAGTCGACCAGCTGCTCCGCCTCGGACACGTCGGCCTTAGCTTCGGGGATCCGGGGACCTGCACGATCAATCGCCAGGCCATTCGCCTTGAGTTCGTCGGCCAGGTCCTGCGCCAGGTCCTCGGGGTCGAGGTGACGCGTGCGCTCCACGGCGGCCTGCAGCTTCTCAGCGGCCTTCTCGGCGCGGAGCTGGGCGGACGCCACAGACTGGGCGGCCATGTAGCGCTCAGCGTGCCGGCCGGCTTCCTTCATCTCGGAGAGCTTGGAGTTCCGGTGTTCGGTCTCCGCCTTCCCGAGTTGCTTCAGGACGTCGGAGGCATCCTCTTGAGCCCGGAGCTGCCGCTGTTCGGCCTGGGCCAGCTGGGCGTCGAGCATGTCATTGTGGAATGCCTGTTCCTCGCCGCGCCAGGAGCGCAGGATGTCGTTCATCAAGGTGCTATCACCTGACTTCACGATGTCGTCCCAGGAGGCGTACTTCGACTCGACGGGGGCCACGCCGGCCGCAGAGGGCTGAGCGGGCTTGTTGGGGGCGCGGATCCAGCCTTCGTCCCGCAGCCAGTCATCCAGAGGCTTGGTGCCCAAGTGCTGCTGCATGAACGCCCGGTACTGCTCAGCGTTCCGGTCGATGGCTTCGCGGTCCCAGAGTTGGGGCATACCGTAGCGACCCTCGCCCGTGAGCTTGGGGTCAGCCAGGCCAATACGGACAGCCTCGTCCCACACGTCCTCATAGGCTTTGTGGTAGACCGCCTCGGCCTGATACACGCGCTGGTGGACGGCTTTCGCCGCCTCCGGCGTAAGTCCTGCGTCCGTCAGGTGCTTCATGACGTCCGCGCTGATGTCGGCACTCTTGGCTCCGGCATTGCTGCCGTGCTGGATCAGTGTGATCGCCTCGTTGAAGACATTCTGGGGGACGACATTTACATCTTTGCCTCCCAACGTCATCGTGTTCACGATGCCGCGAATGTCTGTGCCCCGAGCCGACTGTCCGAGATCCATGTTCGCCTGACGATAGATAGACGCAACCTCGTCCCTCACGGCAGAAGCCCGCTGGTCAAAGATGGTCTTAATCGTCTCGGCTTCCACGGGTCGAGCCGTGCCTTCAGCCATTGCCTTGGTCAGGACCCCGCCCATGTCATACATGGACAGCAGCCCTTCGCGTGCGGCGGCCGACTTGTAGTTCGTCAGGCGCCCCAGCGGGGTAAATCGTGATGCCAGGAGCCAGTCGACGGCCTTCGCCACTTTGCCCTGGCCCACGGCAATCTCATTGCCTTCGTTGCCGCGCGTAGCTCGCATGGCACCGATGGAGTCGCCTTCCTCGGGCACCTGGCCGACATAGTGCTCCTGCACTTGCACCTTGTCGAAGTTGTCGGGGTGCAGGGGATTGTCGGGGTGGCCGGGGTTGAGCGGGTTGTTTGGACGAGCGTGTGAGAAGATCGGACCCAGAGCAGCACCAAACGCCATCGCGGTCCCGATGTTCATGAATGACTCTTCAGCGGACCGCGTGTCGTCCATGGTGCGCAGGCCGGCTTCCTGGATCCCGGCGTCGATGCCGAACATCCCGGATCCAAGGGCGGCGCGGCCCAGGAGCGAGCTTGCGCGGGCGCCGGAGGTCGCCAGGCCACCCACGGAAACCAGGGAGGTCAGGTCGAGCATCGAGCCGACCAGGGACAGTCCGGTGCCCCAGCCATCGCCATTGGCAATGGTCTCGCGGTCCCGCATGTTCTGTCGCTGAGCGGCCACGTAGGAGTCGAATGCTTCCTTGGACGAGACGTGATCGAACAGGCCCGAGCCGTTAGCTACCAGCGGCATGATGTCCGGGTAGTTCTTCTCGTGCTCTTTGAGGTACGCGTAGGGATTGAATGAGGGGTCGGCCTGGGCATCGCGGTCAGCGTGTTGCAGCTGGTTCCACGCCTGGCCTACAAGAGTGTTCTGACGCCATGAGGCAGCGAGCACGTCCGACGCGTCGGAGCGATTCAGGTGTGCGAACTCCAGGTCCTTCTGGATGACTCCAGGCGCCAGGGGAGCAGCAGCCGGCATATCTTGGCCGGGAATCGAATCGGTAATGACGGGGATGGTGTCACTTTCGGGGTGACTGGGCTGTGGCGTGTCGCCGGAGGGGAAGCTTTCCATATGTGGACACTTTCCTGGAAGGTGGGTGTAGGGGGATGCCGCCGCAGCGGCCTGGGGTCCTCACCCTCCAGGCAATCATTGCCGGGCATCGCCTCACCCTCCGTCAAATCATCCGCCCCTCGCAGCGCTACCCTCGTCATCCTCTGCGGATTTAATTCAGCAGACGGGCGGCCTGCTCAATGCTGTGGCTCGTGCGAACCACTCTTTAAGAATCTTAGAGATAATCCTGACCCTCACCGTCCAGGCAATCAATCCAGCCTGCTGCCTCGAATTCACCCAAGGCAATACTGGCGAGCGGTGGCGAGCACATTAAGCTGCCAGGTCGGCTGCGAAACACGGGGCCTCGAAAATCGCGGACGTAACGACACTGTTGTTTGCCGGGTTAAGTTCGGTTACGCTAACAATGCGTAACACCACATTATTCCAAATTTGTCCGCGTGGATTTTCTGACGAATGGCTGGGGGCTATATGGGGATGGAATACAAAACGTTCGGGGAAACAAACCTGGCGGATCCTTTCTTTGATTCCTTAAAGAGGGATTACGTCGAATTCTCTGATTGGTATCAGCGCAAAGCTGGGGGCGGCGAACGCGCCTACGTTTTCTATTCTGACGAGGGTGCGCTGGACGGGTTCCTCTACCTGAAACGGGAGGACGACGCGGTGCTGGATGTTGTGCCCCCACTGGCTCCAGCTCGGCGAATCAAGATAGGAACATTCAAGATCAATGCCCATGGCACCCGACTGGGCGAGAGATTTATGAAGAAGATATTCGACCACGCGGTGGAGCAAGGGGCGACTCAGCTCTACGTGACAATTTTTGAGCATCATGGCCCGCTCATTCAGCTATTCCAAACGTACGGGTTTCGGCAAGTGGCGAACAAAATAACGCCCAACGGGATCGAGGGTTTATACCTGCGGGAGATAAGAAACGGATATGACGGGCCGATGCCTAGCTACCCGCTAGTTAACGTCAATGGGGCGCAGCCGTATCTTCTTGCGTTGTACCCTGAGTGGCATACGCGTCTTCTGCCGGACTCTATACTTAATAACGAGAATTTAAGTATCGTCCAGGATGTATCGCACACGAATAGTATTCACAAGGTATATCTGGGCGCCATACCTGGAATGTCTAATCTGCGTGTTGGTGATCCAATTGTTATCTATCGCACTTCGGACAATAAAGGTCCGGCCGAGTATCGTTCTGTGGCCACGTCGCTCTGTGTCATCGAAGAATATCGGCATATAAATTCATTTATTGATTTGGACAGTTTTTTGCGATATTGCGCTCCCTACAGTGTCTTCACTGATGCCGAACTGATTGGGTTTTGGGAGAAAAGAAAGTATCCCCATGTGCTGCGATTTACCTATAATATTGCCCTTCACCGCCGAGTGACGCGGCAGAAGCTAGCGGATGAGGTTGGGATCGACCGAGCCGCCCGCTGGTCACTATTGCCTATTTCAGATGCACAGTTATGCCGTATTGCACAGTTAGGGGGAATTGATGAGAGTCTTATTGTCCATTAAGCCGGAGTTTGCTGAAAAAATACTCGATGGCGAAAAGAAATTCGAATTTCGCAAAGCGGTTTTTAAAAATCCGGATGTTACGACGGTTGTTATTTACGCAACAATGCCTGTTGGTAAGGTCGTCGGTGAGTTCGAAATTGGCGCTATTTTGTCTGCCAGGCCGCACGATGTGTGGAAAAAAACGAGTGACTTTGCGGGGATAACACGTCGATTTTTTAATCAATATTTTCGGGGGCGGACCACAGCGTACGCAATCGAGGTAAAGGCGGTCCGTAAGTACGAGAAGCCATTGGCATTGAGCAACGTGCTGCCTACTAACGTAGCTCCGCAGTCCTTTTGCTACCTTTGACTAGATGTCTGCTTTGTTTCGCAGTCGCAAGAGCATGCCTGCTACATATGAGTTGGTCCGCGTAGCGCTTTCTATGTGTTCTGAGGTATCTGGGCTGATTCACGATAGGTCATCGCGGCGCGAAGGCTAAGATGCTAATCGCGCAGATGAAACTCATGAATCGTTACAGTTGCGGGTGAACATGAGGTCAATTTCGTGAACGAGAAGATCAGCAAGCATGGAACGCACCATATCCAGTTTCGGGCGATCTTCCGGAGAAAGCTTCGATACGCGGCCGTGGACTAGTCGGCCGCGAATTTGCAGTACGTCCAGGTATTGAGCTTGGAGTGCTTTGCGTCTTGCGGCATTTCTGCCGAGCGTGTACGCATATCGGTCGGCTAGGCGCTGGCCCGCGATATTCTCCGAGGCATCTCCGCCACCTATCAACGCTTCTAGTCCAATGCAGCTTGAAAGATACGCGAGAGTTTCGTTATCGGCTGTCTCGGCATCTAGCAACCATTCGATTGCGGTCGCTATCCGACCGTAGTCGGGATCAGATTTGCATTTGAAGTAGTCACGAACCTTAGAATAGCCGTCTGATAGCATCGAGCGCCGCAGCGCTTGCCTATGCGCTAGCTGGTCTTGAGAGTAGAGCAGTCTACCGAGGTGGTCGGTGTCGCGTTCTGGCAGCATGTCACCGGTGTACAGTACCAAACAGGACAAGGCCCGCCCAGCGGCCTGGGGTAATCTGATCCGTCGCACGTCAGAGGCCGCCTTGTCGTTAATGCTCCCTCGCGCGAAACCGTACCGAGCTCCAGATGTCTGTAGTCCCAGAAATTTGCACTGCCCCAAGACGAATGCCAACTGCTTAGCAATAGATATCGCTTCCGTGATGAGCAGTGATTCTGGGGACTCATCGGCATAACCAAACAGCTCAATTTCTAGCCATGCCGTCTCCCTTTGGCGCCTGTATTGCGGGTCATCTAGCCTCTTGGATAAATGCTGCCTGGCAGTGCCGCCGCCGTTTTCACCATCAAATTCTTCGGGCAAGCCGCCAACAATACTTAGCCCTTCCGAAATAGGTTCGCGGAAAGGTCCTAACCACCGTATGCGTGGCAGCTCAAGACAAACCTGATATCGGCGTGGCAGAGATTCGATGCGTTGTTGAATATTGGCGTACAGCTCTGGCCTTTGCTGTTCCAGCGCACGTCTCGCGGTATCGACGCTTACACCGAAGGGCGGACTAAAGCGTAGGCGGTCTTCTGAAAATCCCAATACTTCTTCGATAGCGGAACTACAGAGAAGCATCGCGGCTCGCTCGTCGAGCATTTTCGGCGCCAAGCTGATGATAAGCTTTTTGAGGGGAAGAAACGTAGGATTGGTCGTTTGGAAGGTAGAGAGATCGTCATAGGATAAGCTTTCAACATATGTCCTAATGGTTTCCTGGTGCTTCCCGGTGATTTTAACCATTGATGTCCCGTAGCTTTTTGAGGCCCGCATTGCGTGTTGAATAAGTCTACATCTCAGGCCCATCTCACCAGCAACCCATTTTCAGAATACCTCCGCCCAGGATGGTTCTCAGGTTATCGCAGCGACCTATCTTGCGGGCACTCATTTAACGGAAAGCCAGTTTGCCCATGCGGTTGTAAGGCTCACCGTATCTTCTGCATTAACTTATGATTAGTTTTGTGCCGCGCTTTACGGCCAAACATTCTTCGCCGCTAGGAGGCGTAACAGTATGGGAGGCCCCATTGCTCATCCAGGAGGTGAGGCACGACCGCTCAAGTTTTATGGAGCCTTGAGGGGGCAGTCTGGTCGCGGACACGATTAGAGGGTTCCTAGCTCGGCAATGCAGGCCACCGAATTGTCCCCAGAGCATCAGCCATCATGGGTAGAGTGACCGTCACATAGGTCCTCTGTCCCGTCGAGCCCCGGGCAGAATGGCCCGTGACTGCGTCCGAAATTCTCGGGGATATCCCGACTTCGGCGAGGGCGGTACTGATCCAGTGGCGGAATTTATGCGATCCATTGAGCTTCCCCGGGGGCAGCCCGTTATGTGCACGGAACTCTCGCAACCATTCCATGGCGACTTCACCCGGTGGAGTCTTGGGGCCACGGTGGAAACCTGGCATCGCAGGTCCCGTTGCTCTTGCCTTGACGGCATCTAGCCACTGACGGAACCACGGGTCATTTAGGAGGTGTGTGGCAATCGGAATGACCCGCTCGCTGGTATCGGTCTTGACCGTGCCGGCCTCGGCGTTGATTTCGATGCACTCAAGCCCGGAGCGGATTACGAAATCCTGGCATCTTGCCTGTGCAACCTCGCCTATACGAGCCCCGGTATGCAGCAGCAACAACAGGAGTGCCCGCCCGTCCTCACTCGGCACTCCACGCCATTCAGGCGAATTCTCCATATCTCGGAACAATGCCGCCCCGAAGATCTTGGCGAGCTGGTCATCAGTCCAAGGGGTGCGCTTGCCGGCGCCCGGGGTTTTATCGAAGTCCAGCAATGAGCATGGATTGCGCTCGATGTACCCTTGCTTCTCGGCCACATTCAAAAGCGCGTTGATTCCGGCGGCGTAGGTGTGTGCTGATTTGCGTCCGAATCCGCGTGACTCAGTGTCCAGTAAGTAGGCAATAAAGGTCGCGCCGGTCTTCCTCGTTATCGAGGAAAGCTCGGGGTCCCCCGTGGCCTCGCGCCATAGGGCAAGTGGGCGGTCGATGCGTTTCACGGCATCGGGCTTGGGGCTATTGAGGCGAATCCAATCCGGTAGGAGGTCGCCTACCCGCTTGGGGGATGCCTCGGGTGCAGGGGCATCGGCCAGCGTTGCGGCGTGGTCTGGCTGAGTCGCGGGGAATTCCTGGGCATATGCAGGGGCCTCTGGGGTGTCTATAGGCTCCCCCTGGCTTCGGGCGCTGGCGTCCATCCAGGCGCTCACGATGGTCCGCATGATGCGCTGGAGGTCGCCCACCCGCTTGGGCGATTCCCAGTCCACGGGTACGCCTAGGGAGTCGCATACCCGCTTGGCCTCATCCCGGGCGGCTCTGTAGTCCCCTTGGATCATTGCCTGCCTAAGAGCGGCTGTGACCCGGGAATACCAGTCGGCCAATGATTCAGCGTGGGCACGGGTGAGGAAGCTGTGATCCTCAGCGGCAGATACGGCTGCGCGGACGCTTGCGCCGGTCAAGACTTGGCGCAGGGTCTTGTCGTGCGGGGAAAAAAAGGACGGGGCGGGCGTCCGGTTTATGCCTGCCAACATGGCAGCAGCTTTAGGGCTGGACCGTATGGTGTCGTCTGTCGCCAGGACTCTGTGGCGGGCCTGTTCGGCTATGTGCTCGATCAGGCCAGGCCCAGGCTCCACATAACGGGCCTGGGCTTGCGCACGCATTCCCTCGAAACGGGCACGCCATTCAGCCAGGATGCGATGGGCGCGTATGGTGGCCTCGGCCGGGTCTGTAGTCCCCAGGCTGGCCCGGTAGGCGGCGGTGCTGAGCTTCCCGCCCTTGGTGCGTGGGAACTGGGCCTGCAAGTCCATAGGAATCAGGACTCGAATCTGATAAACGGCGCCACGAAGGTAGACGCCAGAAGGTAGTCGGTGCATGTCTGTGTCACTCTCAACTGACACGGTTTTATGACGCGACACGTCCTTCATACGGGGAGGGAAAGCGCGGGCCTCCGAGGAAACCCCTTTGCTATCAGATAGTTAGCGATTTCAGTAGTGTAAGCCGATTGGCCTCGCCGGGTGGAATCGAACCACCAATTGACCCTTAGGAGGGGCCGGTTATATCCATTTAACTACGGCGAGTCGCTGATGAGCAGCGGGCGCGGCGAGGGCCGCGCCTGGAGGGATTGAGATTCTAGCATCGAGAGGGAGCGGGGCGGGCGCGCCGATCTGCTAGAATTCGCCTTGACGGGCCCCTTCGCATGGTTCGGCGGTGAACCTGGTCAGGTCGGGAACGAAGCAGCCATAGTCGTTTAGGATCAGTGCCGGAGTAAGGCTCGTCAACCAAATTCCCCAGGGACGGGCCATGACGGAACCGCGTGTCGAAGCGTCGGTGTTCGTCGTGGCCCGTCCCTTTCGTCTTTCAGGCCCGGCAGGCTCTACAATCCGCCCATGACCTATCTCGTACTGGCTCGCAAGTGGCGGCCCCGATCCTTCGACACCCTGGTGGGGCAGGACCACGTGGTGCGCGCGTTGACGCACGCACTGGATACGCAGCGTCTGCATCACGCCTGGCTTTTCACCGGTACGCGGGGCGTGGGCAAGACCACGCTGTCGCGCATCCTGGCGAAATCGCTCAATTGCGAAACCGGCATTACGTCCAAGCCCTGTGGCGTGTGCCGGGCCTGCACGGAGATCGATGCCGGCCGCTTCGTCGACTACCTGGAACTGGACGCGGCGTCCAACCGCGGCGTCGACGAGATGACCCAGTTGCTGGAGCAGGCGGTGTACGCGCCGGGCGCGGGGCGCTTCAAGGTCTACATGATCGACGAAGTGCACATGCTGACCGGCCATGCCTTCAACGCCATGCTGAAGACGCTGGAAGAGCCGCCGCCGCACGTCAAGTTCATCATCGCGACCACCGACCCGCAAAAGATTCCGGTGACGGTGCTGTCGCGCTGCCTGCAATTCAACCTGAAGCAGATGCCGCCCGACGCCATCGTCGGCCATCTCACCCACGTGCTGGGCGAGGAGCAGGTGGCCGCCGAGGTGCCGGCCCTGCGCCTGATCGCCCAGGCGGCGGCCGGTTCGATGCGCGACGCGCTGTCGCTGACCGACCAGGCCATCGCCTATAGCGCCGGCAACCTGACCGAGGAAGCCGTGCGCGGCATGCTCGGCACCATCGACCAGCGGCATCTGGTGCGGCTGCTCGATGCGCTGGCCGCCGGCGATGCGCTGGCGGTGCTGGCGGTGGCCGACGAGCTGGCCACGCGCGGGTTGTCGTACGGCGGCGCGCTGGCCGACCTGGCGGTGCTGCTGTCGCGGGTGGCCATCGAGCAGCGGGTGCGGGGGGCCACGCCGGCCGACGACCCGCTGGCCGCGGACGTGGCGCGCCTGGCGGGCACGTTGCACGGCGATGCGGTGCAATTGTTCTATTCCGTGGCGGTGCATAGCCGGCAGGAGCTGGCGCTGGCGCCGGACGAGTATGCCGGTTTCGTCATGGCGTGCCTGCGGATGCTGTCCTTGAGCGGCGAGGCGGGGCCGCCGCAGACCTTGCCGCCGCCGACGCGCGGTAGCCAGGAACCGACGGGGAGTGCGGTCGCCGCGTCCGCGCCGGCGTCTACGGATGCCGCTGCTTCCGCGCCTGCCGCCTCGGCTGGCGCCGGCGCGCAAGCGGCTGCCCAAGCAGCAGCCCCGGCGGCACCCGCCGCCGTGGCCGCACCGGCCGCTATCGCTTCGCCGGCCGACCAGACTGCTACTGCTGCTCCGGCGACCGCGACTGCTCCCGCCGCCGCAGTGCCGGCTGCTCAAGCTGCTCCGTCCGCCCCGGCTGCTCCAGCGGCTACGGTCGCGCCCGTCGCCGGGCAGGCAATGCCGTCCGCGCCGACGGATGCAAGCGCTGGCGCGAATGCGCCGGCCGCCGATAAGGCGCCGCCTCCCTGGGACCAAGCTGACACCGCGGCCTCCGCGCCGCGGGCATCGGCTGCTGCCCAACAGGCGCCGGATACGACCCAGGCAGCGGCCGACCAACAGCCGCCGGCTGCGGCTCGGGCAGCGGCCGCGCGCCAGGCGCCGGCTCCGTCCGAGGCACAACAGGCCTCGCCTGAGGCTTCAGCGACGCCCCCGGCGCCGGCCGCGGCCCGGACGCCAGCCGCCCAGCAAGCGCCCGCGGCGCAACAAGCCGCCGCCGCGCAACAGCAACAGGCCCCCGCCGCCCGCGCCGATGACGGGCCGCCGTCCTGGGTGGACGAGGTCATTCCGGACGATGCCGAAGGCTATGCCGGCGGCGACGGGTATTTCGGCAGCGACGACGGCTTCATCGCCCCGGCCGACGACGACGAATTCGAGACGCTCGGCGGCGGCGCCGGCGGCAGCATGGCGATGCCCGAGCCCCCACGCCGCGCGCCGGTGGTGAACCGCGCCCCGGCGTCTCGCGCTTCGCGCGGTCCGCGCCTGTCCGACATGGACGCGGCCTCCTGGCCCGCGCTGGCGGCCCAGTTGCCGGTCACCGGCCTGGCCGCCGAAGTGGCGCGCCAGAGCGAATGGGCCGGCCTGCAAGGCGACCTGGTGCGCCTGCGCCTGGCGGTGCGCACGCTGGTCGACAGCGCCAGTAAGCAGCGGCTGCAAACCGTGCTGTGCGAACACTTCGGCCAGGCCATCCGCCTGGAAGTCGAGTTCGGCGCCACGGGCGACGGCACGGCCCACGCCGTCGCGCAGCAGGAGCGTGCCGCGCGCCAGCAGGCCGCCGAGGAAGCGGCCGTGGCCGATCCCTTCGTGCAGGCATTGGTCGACAATTTCGGTGGCAAGATCGTGCCCGGCTCCATCCGGGCCATCGAACCGCCCATGGCGGCCGCGGCATGAAGCGTGCTGCCCGACACCGAGCGCCGACAGGCATCCTCCCGCCCGGCCCGGGCGAATACGAATCCGTCTTGCCCGGCGCCTGCGCCGGCATGAATCCGGCCGCGCGCCGGGGCGCATGAGCCGCCCGCCGCGCGACCTTACCCAGTCATCCCATTTCCAGAAGGACATCCCATCATGATGAAAGGACAATTGGCCGGTTTGATGCGCCAGGCGCAGCAAATGCAGGAAAACATGAAGAAGGCCCAGGAAGCGCTGGCCGAGATACTGGTGGAAGGCGCCTCCGGCGGCGGCCTGGTCAAGGTCACCATGACCTGCCGCCACGACGTCAAGCGCGTGGCCATCGACCCCAGCCTGCTGGGCGACGACAAGGACATGCTGGAAGACCTGGTCGCGGCGGCGTTCAACGACGCGCTGCGCAAGGCCGAAGCCACCAGCCAGGAAAAGATGTCGGCGGTGACCGCCGGCATGCCCATGCCCCCCGGCATGAAGTTTCCGTTCTGATTCACTGATTCCATAGGATCGCATGGAGCCCCTGCTTCCCGAGCCCGAGCCGCTGCTGGCGCTGATCGAGGCGCTGCGCCGCCTGCCCGGCGTCGGCGTGCGCTCGGCGCGCCGCATGGCGTACCACCTCTTGCAGCACGACCTGCAAGGGGCCGAGCTGCTGGGCCGCGCGCTGGCCGGCGCCACGCAGAACCTGCGCCATTGCGTCCGCTGCAACAGTTTTTCCGAAGACGAGATCTGCGCGACCTGCGCCAATCCGCGCCGCGATCCCTCGCAACTCTGCATCGTCGAGACGCCGGCGGACCAGAACATGATCGAGTCCAGCCACGGCTATCGCGGCCTGTACTACGTGCTGATGGGCCGGGTGGCGCCGCTGGAGGGCGTGGGGCCGCGCGAGCTGGACTTCGAGCGCGTGCTCAAGCGCGCCGGCGACGGCGTGGTCACGGAGGTCATCCTGGCCACCAATTTCACGGCCGAGGGCGAGACCACCGCGCATTTCCTGGGCGAGGCGCTGCGCGAACGCGGCTTGTCGGTGACGCGCCTGGCGCGCGGCGTGCCCGCGGGCAGCGAGCTGGAGTACGTCGACGCCGGCACCATCGCCTGGGCCTTGATGGAGCGCAAGTCGGCCTGAACGCCAAGGCGCGCCGGCCGGCCCTGCCTCGGTGAACATGCCGGGGAAGTCCCGCGGGCGCTGGAGTATGATTCCGCAGCAATCGCGGCGCTGGCCCGGTCCGGCGCGACACAAATCCGCCTGCCACGGGCCGCGGCGCTAACATCGGAGACGCAAAAATGACGGTCACTCGCCGTGAACTGCTCAAACTCGCCGGCTCGGCCGGCGTCATGAGCCTGGCCCCCGCCTTCGCGCGGGCCGCAACACTCGAAAAATCCAAGGTGTCGATCGCCGTCGGCGGCAAGTCGCTGGTGTATTACCTGCCCCTGACCATCGCCGAGGTGCGCGGCTATTTCAAGGACGAAGGCCTGGAGGTCACCATCCCCGACTTCGCCGGCGGCGCCAAGGCCTTGCAGGCCGTGGTGGGCGGCAGCGCCGACGTGGTGTCGGGCGCGTTCGAGCACTCGCTGAACCTGCAGTCCAAGGGCCAGTTCTACCGCAACTTCGTGCTGCAGGGACGCGCGCCGCTGATCGGCTTCGGCGTCTCGACCAAGACCCTGGCGAACTACAAGTCGCCGGCCGACCTCAAGGGCAAGAAGATCGGCGTCACGGCGCCGGGCTCGTCGACCAACATGGTGATCAACTTCTTCCTGGCCAAGCACGGGATGAAGCCGTCGGACGTTTCCATCATCGGCGTGGGCGCCGGCGCCGGCGCCATCACCGCGCTGCGCTCGGGCCAGGTCGACGCCATGGCCAACACCGACCCGGTGGTCACCGCGCTGGTCAGCGCCGGCGACATGAAGATCATCGCCGACACGCGCACCCTCAAGGACACGCGCGACATCTTCGGCGGCAACATGCCGGCCGGCACCCTGTACACGTCGCAGAAATTCATCGACGCCAATCCCAACACGGTGCAGGCCCTGGCCAACGCCATCGTGCGCGCGGACAAGTGGATCCAGAAGGCCGGGATCGACGAGATCGCCAAGACGGTGCCCTCGTCCTACCTGCTGGGCGAGCCGGACGTCTACAAGGCTTCGCTGAAGGCCAGCCTGGAAGGCCTGTCGCCGGACGGCATCATCCCCGAGGACGGCGCCGCCACCGCGGTCAAGGCGCTGGCCGCCTTCGTTCCGGATTTCGATCCGGCCAAGGTCGACCCGTCCAAGATCTGGACCAACGAATTCGCCAAGCGCGCCAACGAGAAATACCCGAATGGCTGAAGCAGCACTCTCGCTGGACAACATCACCTGCACGTTCATTTCCCGCGACGGCGGCGGGCAGCGCTACACCGCCGTGCGGGAAACCACGCTGACCGTCGCCGCCGGCGAATTCGTCTCCGTGGTGGGCCCGACCGGTTGCGGCAAGTCCACCCTGCTGAACGTGGGCGCGGGCCTGCTGTCGCCCACCTCCGGGCAGATCAGGGTGTTCGGCGAAACCCTCACGGGCATCAACCGCCGTGCCGGCTATATGTTCCAGGGCGAAGCCTTGCTGCCCTGGCGCAATGCGCTGGACAACGTCAAGGCCGGGCTGGAGTTCGCCCACGTGCCGGCCGCGGAGGCCGAGGAGCGCGGCCGCGAATGGCTGCGCCGCGTCGGCCTGGGCGGCTCGGAGCATCGCTATCCGCACCAGATGTCGGGCGGCATGCGCAAGCGCGTGATGCTGGCGCAGACGCTGATTCGCGATCCCGACATCATCCTCATGGACGAGCCGTTCTCCGCGCTCGACATCCAGACGCGCCAGTTGATGGAAAACGAGGTGCTGGATCTGTGGATGGCCAAGCGCAAGGCCGTGCTGTTCATCACGCACGACCTCGACGAAGCCATCGCCATGAGCGATCGGGTGGTCGTGCTGTCGGCGGGGCCGGGCACGCATCCGATCGGTGAATTCCATATCGACCTGCCGCGTCCGCGCGACGTCGCCGAAGTCCGCGCCCATCCGCGCTTCGTCGAGTTGCACGCCGCCATCTGGGATGTGCTGCGCGAGGAGGTCCTGAAGGGCTACGCGCAGCAGAAGCGGGTGTAGGCCCTATGTCCAATATGATCAAACCCGGTTCCAAGACGCTGCGCGCCTGGCAGTTGTCATTGCTGATTATCATCCTGGTGGCCTGGCATCTGGCCTCGCGCAGCCAGAACGTGGCGTTCTTCTTCGGCGAGCCCATCAAGGTCGCGCAGCGCGTCTGGGCCTGGTTCGTCACCGACGCCGACGTCTACCAGCACCTGTGGGTAACGCTGTCCGAGACCGTCCTGGCCTTCGTCATCGGCACCGTCACCGGCCTGGGCTGCGGCCTGTGGCTGGGGCTGTCGCGCGGCTCCAGCCTGGTGCTGGATCCCTACATCAAGGCCGCCAACTCCATGCCGCGCGTCATCCTGGCGCCCATCTTCGGCATGTGGTTCGGCCTGGGCATCTGGTCCAAGGTGGCGCTGGCGGTCACGCTGGTGTTCTTCATCGTCTTCTTCAACGTCTACCAGGGCGTGCGCGAGGTCAGCACGACGCTGCTGGACAACGCCCGCATGCTGGGCGCGGATCGCCGCCAGTTGCTGCGCCACGTCTACCTGCCGTCGGCCACGAGCTGGGTGTTCTCCAGCCTGCACACCTCGGTGGGCCTGGCCTTCGTCGGCGCGGTGGTGGGCGAGTATTTGGGCTCGGCCAGCGGCGTCGGCTACCTGATCCTGCAGGCGGAAGGCACGCTGGACGTGAATACCGTGTTCGCCGGCATCGTGGTGCTGACGGTCTTCGCGCTGGTGCTGGACGGCCTGGTCACGCTGGCCGAAAAGCGGCTGATGAAGTGGCAGCCGCGCGCCGGCGAAACCGAAAAACTCTGATCCCTTCGCATAGGACATAGGACGCCTCATGGCCCGCCTGCCGTACGCCGATCTGGACAACGAAGAAGCCAAGCCCCTGGTCGAACGCATCGTCGCCGAGCGCGGCAGCGTGCTGCTGCTGTATCAAATGCTGCTGCACAGCCCCCCGGTGGCGAATGGCTGGCTGACCTACCTGACGTCGATACGGCAGTTGAGCAGCTTGCCCGGGGACGTGCGCGAACTGGTCATCATGCGGGTCGCCGGCCTGAACGGCGCGCCCTACGAAGCCGACCAGCACGCGCCGATCGCGCTGAAAGAGGGCATTACCCAGGCCCAGCTCGACGCCTTGGACCGCTGGCAGGATTCGCCGCTGTTCGACGCGCGCATGCGCGCGGTGCTGGCCTATGCCGACGCCATGACGCGCCAGGTCCAGGTGCCGCAAGCCGTCTTCGACGCGGTCCTGGCCGAACTGGGCCAGCGCCACACGGTCGAGCTGACCGCCACGGTGGCGGCCTACAACATGGTCTCGCGCTTCCTGGAAGCCTTGCAGGTGCACACGCACGACGAGCAGCACTGAACCGGCAGGCCGGGCGCCTTCAGGGGCGCGCGGCCAGGACGGCGCGGCCGATTCGGCCCTCCCGATCGTCCACGCACCCGATCGCGGGATCGCCCGATCCCCCGCCGCTGTTCAGTAATTACCGCAGTTTTCCCCGCGCACCAGCAGGCAGCGCATCTGGTCGGGCACGGCGCGGCCGTCGGCGGCGTCGGCATAGGGCTGGGGAACGTCCCAGCGTGCCAGTTTCCTGGTCCGCATGTCCGCGCTCTCCAGATAGAGCCAGAGCCGCGTGCCCTGCCATGAAAAAGCCGCGGCCTTGACGCGATAGGCGCCGGGCGTCGCCAGCGTCGCCACCACCTTGCCGTTTTGCATGTCGACCACGGCGGTGGACGGCCCGCCCGCGACGTCGCTGCTGATGGCGAGCAGCCGGCCATGCGCGCTGCGGGCCACGCTGGCGGGCGCGACGGGCTGCGCGGCCTTCAGGTCGAAGCGGACTTGTCCTGTTCGGGGCGAAACGATGCGGTAGCGCGCGTCCCCGCTGCCGCGGTCCAGCCGGGCGATGGCCCAATCCCCGTCCCGGCTGCCGAAGAACAGCTTGGGCGTGTCCGTCGCGAAGCTTGCCACGGCCTTTCCGGTGGCGGGGGAAATGCCATAGGCGCCGCGATCCGCGCGCCACAGCAGGCCGTCGTTGAAGCGTATCGCCTGCGTGCCGGCCCAGGGCAGGGCATCGTCGAGGCTGTCGCTGACCTTGGCGCGCAGCCGCTCGTCCCAGGAGACGGTCCGGACGGCCTGCGTGCGCGGGTCGACCAGGTATATCGCGTTCTCGGTCCGTATCGCCGCCATGCCGGAGGGCTGCGGGGCCCAGTCCTGCGCGGACCGGTCCTGGAGCATGGGCAAGGGCGTGGACCGTACGTCGTCGTCCTTGGGCGACCAGACGATCAGGCGGGCCTGGGCGCCGTCGCTGCGTACTCCCCGGATCGCGCCGTCCGCTTGCGCGCGGATGCCGTCCTCGCCGAAGCGCGCGCCGACATCCTGCGTCCGGATCGCGCCGTCCCGCAGCGCATAGCGCCGGGAGCGCGCGCCGGCGACCATGACGTCGCCGCCCTTCAGGCCGACCAGCCGCCAGGTGTTGTCGTCATAGCGATGCACGTCGGTTTCATCGGCCGGCAGGTCATAAGCCGCCAGGGTCTCCACGGGAGCGGACGCCGCCTCGACCGTCCGTCCGGCCGGTTCGGGCGGGACCAGGCGCAGGAAGGGAGTCATGCGGGCATCCGCCGCCGCCGCGGGCAAGGCTCCGAGCCCCGCCACGGCCGTGTGGATGGCCCGGTCGGTGGCCGCGTCGATGTGCGGCGTGGCGGTCTTCCAGCGCTCGATGTGCGGGTCGGGGAAGCACGTGACGCCCGTCATGCACGAGGTGAGCTTGAGGGCGCGATGTTCGGTGGTGCGCACGCCGTCGAACCAGACCAGCGTCATCGGGGCGCCGCCCAGCATCGCCGAGACATCCATGAGGCCGCCGCCGTCTTCGTAGTCGGCGCCGATCAGGGGGCGCCGCGCGCGGTCGAACGTCCATCGTTCGATGCGCTGCGCGAAGAAGGGGACCGCCTGGATCTCTTCCCGGCCGAAGCGCGTTCTCATCCGCGCCGCCTTTTCATAGGCGGCGTTTTCTTCCGGGGTGACGACGCCCGCCGCCAGGGCCTGCCGCAGCGTGTCCCGGACCGCGCCGGCGGCCAGTGCTTCGAGCGCCCGGTTCACGTCGGGGTGGGCCTGGCGCGAGACGTCGATCCACGTGGCGTCCATGCTCCAGAGCGGCGCGCTGTCGTCCTTCCAGGCATAGGATCCCGATCCCGTGGCGGCCAGCGCCTTGGCCAGCGCGTTCTTCACCTGGCCGGGCGGAGCGGGCACGAGATAGTAGGACGCCTTGACGACGTAGTCGTCCCGGCTGCGCTGCAGCCAGATCTCCGTTTTCGCGTACTGGCTGGTTTCCGTGTCCTTGGGCGCGGGGGCAGCGTGGCCGGCGATCAAAGACACGGCGAGGCAGGCGCCGAGGATGAAATGCAGTGGCGGTTTGCCCATGGAAATGGCAGGCGATGGACGGAACCGAATTATCGGGGCCGGAAGGCGGCGAGGCAAGGGAAGGGGGGGCCGGGCGCCGGCTTTTTCCGTCGCCTTTTTCCGCGGCCTCCAAGCGGCCTCCAAGCGGCCTCCAAGCGGCCGGCCGAACCCGGCGCGCAGGCCGGCGCTGGCGGGGCCTCCCCCGCCGGACGCTATTGCATCGCTGCTATTGCTCCGCTGCTACTTCTTCGCCGCCTCGATCAGCTTGTCCAGCTTGACCGCGTCCGCCGCGAAGGCGCGGATGCCTTCGGCGAGTTTTTCCGTGGCCATGGCGTCGTCGTTGAGCAGGGTGCGGAAAGGGATCTCGCTGGCGTCCAGGCGTTCCGGCGCGGCGCCGCCGGCGCCGGCCTTCAGGCGCACCGGCACGTCGCCTTGCGTCTCCGACAGCGTCGTCAGCAGTTCCGGGCTGATGGTCAGCAGGTCGCAGCCGGCCAGGGCGAGGATCTGGCCGACGTTGCGGAAGCTCGCCCCCATGATTTCGGTCGGGATGCCGTGGGCCTTGTAGTACTCGTAGATGCGGGTCACCGACTGCACGCCCGGGTCGTCGGCGCCGGCGCGCCCGGCTTCGTTCCAGTCCGCGCCCGCCGCCTTCTTGTACCAGTCGTAGATGCGCCCGACGAAGGGCGAGATCAGCTTGGCGCCGGCGTCGGCGCAGGCCACCGCCTGCGGCAGCGAGAACAGCAGTGTCATATTGCAGTTGACCCCTTCCTCCTGCATGACGCGCGCCGCCTGGATGCCTTCCCAGGTCGAGGCGATCTTCACCAGGACGCGTTCGCGCGGGATGCCGGCGGCTTCGTACAGCGCGATCAGGCCGCGCGCCCTTTCCACCGTCCCGCGGGTGTCGAAGGACAGGCGGGCGTCCACCTCGGTGGAGACCCGGCCCGGGACGATCTTCAGGATTTCGGTGCCGAAGGCCACCAGCAGGCGGTCGAGGATCTGTTCCGTGGGCAGGTCCCGGTGGTCGCGCACGGTGCGCTCCAGCAGGGGGCGGTAGGCGTCTTTCTGCACCGCCTTCAGGATCAGCGAGGGATTGGTCGTGGCGTCGGTCGGCCGGTAGGCGCGCATGGCCTCGAAGTCGCCGGTATCCGCCACCACGGTAGTGTGCTGGCGCAGGGAGTCGAGTTGGCTGGTCATGAAAGAGTCTCGGCGATCGGTTGTCGGATCGGTTGTCGTGTTGCGGGGAGAACGTCGTCTAGCGTAGCACCGCGCGGCGGTGGGCGGGAGGCGCCGGCCGGCCCTCGAAAACGGGCCGCCCGGCCTTGATTGGCGCGGCTTTCCGGGGAAAACGGGCTTTCAAGGTATAATTCCAAGGTTTGATTACTGATTCTGAAACCGGGGTTTACTGTGCTGCCGCAACTTTTTCCCGAGGGAACTCATCGTTCTTCTCCCGCAATCTTGGCTCTGGCGGACGGTACCATTTTTCGTGGAATTTCAATTGGCGCGCCCGGCCATACCGTCGCCGAGGTCGTGTTCAACACGTCCATGACCGGCTACCAGGAAATCCTTACCGATCCCAGCTATAACGGCCAGTTGGTCACGCTCACCTATCCGCACATCGGCAACACCGGCGTGAACGGCGAGGACGTCGAGGCGCGCAAGGTGTTCGCGTCCGGCCTGATCGTGCGCGACTGTCCCGCCCGCGTGTCCAATTTCCGCGCCACCAGCTCGCTGCCCGACTACCTGAAGGCTCAGGGCATCGTCGCCATCGCCGGCATCGATACCCGCAAGCTGACCCGCATCCTGCGCGAAAAGGGCGCCCAGGGCGGCTGCATCCTGGTCGGCGACGATACCGACCGCGCCATCGAACTGGCGCGCGGCTTCCCCGGCATGTCCGGCCAGGACCTGGCCAAGGTGGTCAGCATCGACAAGCCGCTCGAATGGACCGACGGCACCTGGGCCCTGGGCCAGGGCTTCGGCAAGCCGGACACCGGCAAATACCACGTCGTCGCCTATGACTTCGGCGTCAAGCTGAACATTCTGCGCCTGCTGGCGGACCGCGGCTGCCGCGTCACGCTGGTGCCGGCGCAGACGCCCGCCGAGGACGTGCTCAAGCTCAAGCCGGACGGCCTGTTCCTGGCCAACGGCCCCGGCGACCCCGAGCCCTGCGACTACGCCATCCAGGCCACCCGCGCCTTCCTGGAGCGCAAGCTGCCGGTGTTCGGCATCTGCCTGGGACACCAGATCCTCGGCCTGGCCGTGGGCGGCAAGACGCTCAAGATGAAGACCGGCCACCATGGCGCCAACCACCCGGTGCAGGACGTGCAGAGCAAGCGCGTCTACATCACCAGCCAGAACCACGGTTTCGAGGTGGACGCGGCCAGCCTGCCCGGCAATACCCGCGTGACCCATGTGTCGCTGTTCGACGGCACGCTGCAAGGCTTCGAACTGACCGATCGTCCCGCCTTCTGCTTCCAGGGCCACCCGGAAGCCAGCCCGGGGCCGCACGACATCATCGTGCTGTTCGACAAGTTCATCAGCCAGATGGCCGGCCAAGTTAAGACCGCGTAAAGATTGCACCATGCCCAAGCGTACAGACATTAAAAGCATCCTCATCATCGGGGCCGGCCCCATCATCATCGGCCAGGCCTGCGAATTCGACTATTCCGGCGCGCAGGCGTGCAAGGCCCTGAAGGCCGAGGGTTACCGCACCATCCTGGTGAACAGCAACCCCGCCACCATCATGACCGACCCGGAAACGGCCGACGTCACCTACATCGAGCCCATCACCTGGCAAGCGGTCGAGAAGATCATCGAACGCGAGCGTCCCGATGCGCTGCTGCCCACCATGGGCGGCCAGACCGCGCTGAACTGCGCCCTGGACCTGGCCCATCACGGCGTGCTGGAGCGCTACAAGGTCGAACTGATCGGCGCCAACGAGCAGGCCATCGAGAAGGCCGAGGACCGCCAGAAGTTCAAGCAGGCCATGACCGACATCGGCCTGGAATCGGCCAAGTCCGGCGTCGCCCACTCGATGGAAGAGGCCTGGGAAGTGCAGCGCCGCATCGCGGCCGAGGTCGGCACCTCCGGCTTCCCGGCGGTGATCCGTCCCAGCTTCACCATGGGCGGTTCGGGCGGCGGCATCGCCTACAACGCCGAGGAATTCGAAACCATCTGCCGGCGCGGCCTGGAAGCCTCGCCGACCAGCGAGCTGCTGATCGAAGAATCGCTGCTGGGCTGGAAAGAGTTCGAGATGGAAGTCGTGCGCGACCGCGCCGACAACTGCATCATCGTCTGCTCGATCGAGAACCTCGATCCCATGGGCGTGCACACTGGCGACTCCATCACCGTGGCGCCGGCGCAGACGCTGACGGACAAGGAATACCAGATCATGCGCGACGCCTCCATCGCGGTGCTGCGCGAGATCGGCGTCGATACCGGCGGCTCCAACGTGCAGTTCGCGGTCAACCCGGCCAACGGCCGCATGATCGTCATCGAAATGAACCCGCGCGTGTCGCGCTCGTCGGCGCTGGCCTCCAAGGCCACCGGCTTCCCCATCGCCAAGGTCGCGGCGCGCCTGGCGGTCGGCTATACGCTGGACGAACTGAAGAACGAAATCACCGGCGGCGCGACGCCGGCCTCGTTCGAGCCGACCATCGACTACGTGGTCACCAAGGTGCCGCGTTTCGCCTTCGAGAAATTCCCCACCGCCGACGCCCGCCTGACCACCCAGATGAAGTCGGTGGGCGAAGTGATGGCCATCGGCCGCACCTTCCAGGAATCCTTCCAGAAGGCCCTGCGTGGCCTGGAAGTGGGCGTGGACGGCCTGAACCAGAAGACCACCGACCGCGAAAAGCTGCAGGCCGAGCTGGGCGAGCCCGGTCCGGAACGCATCTGGTACGTGGGCGACGCCTTCGCCCAGGGCTTCACCCTGGACGAAGTGCATGCGCTGACCCACATCGACCCGTGGTTCCTGGCGCAGATCAAGGAAATCGTCGACATCGAGCTGGCCCTGGAGCAGAAGACCCTGGCCGACCTCGACTACGACACGCTGTGGCAGCTCAAGCGCCGCGGTTTCTCCGACCGCCGCCTGGCTTTCCTGCTGGACACGTCGGAAATGGAAGTGCGCCGCCTGCGCCACCAGCTCAACGTGCGTCCGGTCTACAAGCGCGTCGACACCTGCGCCGCCGAGTTCGCCACGCGCACGGCCTATATGTACTCGACCTACGAGGAAGAGTGCGAGGCCGCGCCGACGGACCGCAAGAAGATCATCGTGCTGGGCGGCGGTCCCAACCGCATCGGCCAGGGCATCGAGTTCGACTACTGCTGCGTGCACGCCGCGCTGGCGCTGCGGGAAGACGGCTACGAGACCATCATGGTCAACTGCAATCCCGAGACCGTCTCGACCGACTACGACACCTCCGACCGCCTGTACTTCGAGCCGCTGACGCTGGAAGACGTGCTGGAGATCGTGCACAAGGAAAACCCGGTCGGCATGATCGTGCAGTACGGCGGCCAGACCCCGCTGAAGCTGGCGCGCGCCCTGGAAGCCAATGGCGTGCCCATCATCGGCACCAGCCCGGAATCGATCGACGTCGCCGAGGACCGCGAGCGCTTCCAGAAGCTGCTCAACAAGCTGGGCCTGCGCCAGCCGCCCAACCGCACCGCGCGCACGGAAGCCGAGGCCCTGGCCCACGCCACCGACATCGGCTATCCGCTGGTGGTGCGTCCCAGCTACGTGCTGGGCGGCCGCGCCATGGAAATCGTCCATGAGCAGCAGGACCTCGAACGCTATATGCGCGAAGCGGTGAAGGTGAGCAACGACTCGCCCGTGCTGCTGGACCGCTTCCTGAACGACGCCACGGAAGTCGACGTGGACTGCCTGGCCGACGGCCAGACCGTCTTCATCGGCGGCGTGATGGAGCACATCGAACAGGCCGGCGTGCACTCGGGCGATTCCGCCTGCAGCCTGCCGCCGTATTCCCTGTCGGCCGAGGTCATCGCCGAGATCAAGCGCCAGACCGGCATGATGGCCAAGGCGCTGAACGTCAGCGGCCTGATGAACGTGCAGTTCGCCATCCAGGGCGGCGACGTCTACGTGCTGGAAGTCAACCCGCGCGCGTCGCGCACCGTGCCCTACGTGTCCAAGGCTACCGGCCTGCAACTGGCCAAGATCGCCGCGCGCGCCATGGCCGGCCGCACCCTGGCCGACCAGGGCGTGACCAAGGAAGTGGTGCCGCCGTACTTCTCGGTGAAGGAAGCGGTGTTCCCCTTCGTCAAGTTCCCCGGCGTCGATACCATCCTCGGCCCGGAAATGAAGTCCACCGGCGAGGTCATGGGCGTGGGCACCAGCTTCGGCGAAGCCTTCGTCAAGTCGCAACTGGCCGCCGGCGTGCGCCTGCCGGATTCCGGCACCGCCTTCATCAGCGTGAAGAACCAGGACAAGCCCCGCGCGGTCGAAGTGGCGCGCGGCCTGCACGCCCTGGGCTTCAAGCTGGTGGCCACGCGCGGCACCGCCACCGAAATCGAGGCCGCCGGCATTCCGGTGCAAGTGGTGGCCAAGGTGACGGAAGGCCGTCCGCACGTGGTCGACATGCTGAAGAACGGCGAAATCTCGCTGGTCATCAACACGGTGGAAGAGCGCCGCAACGCCATCGCCGATTCGCGCACCATCCGCACGCAGTCGCTGGCGGCGCGGGTGACGTTCTACACCACGATCGCCGGCGCGCGCGCGGCGGTGGAAGGCCTGCAATACCTGCGCCAGGGGCACGGGCTGCAGGTCTATCCCTTGCAGGAACTGCATGCGTCGCTGACCAAGACGGCGTAAGCTGTGACGTAAGGGAAACCTCGACGGCGAGCCGCCATGCGGCTCGCCGCCGGGTGCGGGCCGCATCGCCGGTCCGCGGCAAGGGCGGCGCGGAGCCGCTCTGTTCATTAGCGCGGTTGGATACCGCCAGGAGTCGATCATGAAATGGTGGATACTCGCGTTGTTCGTGGTATGTGCCTTCATCGTGCACTATCGGGGTCGTGTCCGGCACGCCTTCGCGCGCCAGGCGCTGGATCACTCCACCTTCACCTCGCCCATCAACGTCTTCATGTACGCGTTTTCGCGCGTGCCCAACCAGCCCTACCTGCCGCTCTCGGAGTTTCCGGAGCTGAAAGTGCTGCAGGAACGCTGGGAGGAAATCCGCGCCGAGGCCGAGCAACTGTTTTCGGCCGGGCACATCAAGGTTTCCGACAAGTACAACGACGCCGGCTTCAATTCCTTCTTCAAGAGCGGCTGGAAGCGTTTCTACCTGAAGTGGTACGGCACCGACCATCCGTCGGCGACCGCGCTCTGTCCGGTGACGACGCGGCTGCTGGCCGACATCCCCACGGTGAAGGCCGCCATGTTCGCGGCGCTGCCGCCGGGCAGCCGCCTGCCGCGGCATCGCGACCCCTATGCGGGCTCGCTGCGTTATCACATGGGCCTGATCACGCCCAACGACCCGGCCTGTTATATCGATGTGGATGGCCAGTCGTACTACTGGCGTGACGGCGAAGCGGTGATGTTCGACGAGACCTTCATCCACTATGCCGAGAACAAGACCGACGTGAACCGCATCATCCTGTTCGCCGATATCGAGCGGCCGATGCGCTACCGCTGGGCCCAGGCGGTCAATCACTTCCTGGGCGGCCTGCTGCTGCGCGCGGCGTCCTCGCCCAACCAGGAAGGCGACCGCACCGGCGGCATCAACCGCATCTTCGGCTCGGTGTATGCCGTGCGGCGCTTCGGCAAGGCGGTGAAGAAGAAGAACAAGCCGCTGTACTACGTCATGAAATGGGCGGTGGTGCTGGGCATCCTGGCCTGGATCTTCTTGTGATGGCGAGGGGGCGGCAATCGTCCCGCCCTCCGCTCGAGGCCAGGCCGCGCGCCTGGCCTTTTCGTTTCACCGGCGCCACGAAGGACCGCGCGGGACCCTTCGCCGTCCGGCGCATTCATTCAAACGCGGGCAAGGGAGGCCATGCATATGCCGCAACACGTATTCATCACCGGGGCCACCAGCGGACTGGGCCACGCGCTGGCCGGGCACTATGGCCGGCAGGGCGCCACGCTGGGGCTGCTGGGCCGGCGCGGGGAGCGCCTGCGCGCGCTGGCCGACAGCCTGCCCAATCCCGGCGCGCATGCCTGCTACGGCGTGGACGTGCGCGACCGTGCCGCCCTGCACGCGGCCGCGCATGATTTCATCGCGCGCAGCGGCGGGCGGGTCGATATCGTCATCGCCAGCGCGGGCATCAGCGTGGGTACGTTGACCGATCATCCGGAAGACTACGAGGCGTTCGAGGCGGTCATGCAGACCAACGTGATGGCCATGGTGGCCACGTTCGAGCCTTTCACCGGCGCCATGCGCGAGGCCGGCGGCGGCACGCTGGTGGGGATCTCCAGCGTCGCCGGCGTGCGTGGCCTGCCCGGCGGCGGCGCCTACAGCGCCTCGAAAGCCGCGGTGACCGCCTATTGCGAGAGCCTGCGCAACGAGGTGGCGGCGGACGGCATCCGCGTGGTCACCATCGCGCCGGGCTATGTCCGCACCGAGATGACCGCCCACAACCCGTACCGCATGCCCTTCCTGCTGGAAGCGGACGAGTTCGCGCGCCGCGCGGCGGACGCCATCGCGCGGGGCGTTTCCTATACCGTGATTCCCTGGCAGATGGGCATCGTCGCGCGCCTGATGCGCGTGTTGCCGAATGCGCTGTACGACCGCCTGGCGCGCAACGCGCCGCGCAAGCCGCGCCGGGGCGAGTAGGGCGCGGGCAAGCAGGACGCGGGCAAGCAGGGCCGTGTGGCCCGGACGATGGCGTCCGGGGCAAGCGGCTCAGACGATGTCGTCGCCCGCGGCCTTGATATGGCTGATGTCGCCCCAGCCCATGACGTGCCAGCGGCCGTCGGTGTAGCTCAGGCGGTTGACGGCGGTGTTGAGCAGCACGGCGTCGCGCGGGTGGGTCAAGGGGATGCCGTGGGCATGGCGCCAGGCGATGTCGAGCACGCCGCCGTGGGCGAACAGCAGCACGCGCGCCGCGGGATGGCGCGTGACGACGTCTTCCATGGTCGTCACGACGCGGTCGCGGAACTGGCGCAGGCTTTCGCCGCCTTCGAGCTGGCGATCGGGTTCGCGGCTGCGCCACACCGCCGCCGCTTCCGGCTGGTGCTGTTCGAGTTCGTCCATCGCCAGGCCTTCCAGCACGCCGTAGCAGCGCTCGCGCAGCCCGGGTTCCGGGCGCACGCGCAGTTGCAGCAGGTCGGCGGCCGCCTGGGCGGTGTCGTGCGCGCGTTGCAGGTCGCTGCTGTAGATGGCTTCGAAGGGGCCGGCCTGCGCATCGCGCGTCAGGCGCCGCGCCAGCTTCGCGGCCTGGCTCACGCCTTCCTCATTGAGCGGAATGTCCTTCCAGCCTTGCAGGCGGCGGGCGCGGTTCCAGGTGGTTTCGCCGTGGCGGATCAGCCAGATTTCGGTAGTCATGGGTCGGTGGGGCGGGGCGGCAGGACGCGCGCCCCGGCGGGGATCAGGATTAGCGACAACCAGGATGGTACCGAGAAATCGGCGACAGCGTCTGGCGCGCCGCCCATCCTGCCTCAGGCGGTGATCGATCCGCTGGCTTCCTGCGCGATCTGCTGCTGGAGCTGCGTGATCTGGCCTTGCAACTGCATGGCTTCGGAATTCAGCGACTGCAGTTGCGCGGTCTTCACGTCATCCGACACATTGCTGGCCTGCAGGCGCTGGATCTGCTGCTGGACCTGGCGCAATTGCTCTTGCAGTTTTTCCAGTTGCTGCTGTTCGGCGCTGGAATCGCTGGAGGACGACGACGAGGAAGCGGCGCCGCCCATCGCGCCCGCGCCGCCGGCCT